>CAMDBL010000286.1 GCA_945889015.1 Devosia equisanguinis | reverse complement strand
ACCGGCGCGCGCATCGATGACCTGCCCGTCGAACTTCGCAAGCTGGTGCAGCCCTACCAGATCCCGAGCAGCCATCTGCCATGGCTCTCCTGGGGTCTGTCGGTCGACCTCTGGGAGCCAGACTGGACGGAGGAGAAGAACCGGGTTCTCACCGCGCGGTCTTTGCCGATGCATGCCCGCAAGGGCACGCAGGCCTCGATCGCCGAGCACATTCGGATCATGGGCGCCGACCCGCGGCGCTTCATCGTGCCGCCGGCGAAGACCTTCATGACGCCGGCTCTGACGGACGAGGAGCGGGCGGCGTATCTGGAGCGGTTCGCGCAGCTCCGGATCTACCCGTTCGTCGCCCGTGGCACGTACCCGTTCGCGCACTTCACCAGCAAGGCCTTCGGGCGCGAGAAGGCTTTCCTGAACGCCTCATGCATCAAGGACGTCGGCGCCTGGTCGCGCTACGTGCGCACGGCAAAGCTCTGGGACAGGGGCGAAGAGACGACGCTGACGGTTCGCGCCGTCACGCCGGAAGGCGTTGGTCGCTTCTATGCGGCCGACTACGACGAGGTAATCCTCGCGCCGAAGCCAACGGCAGCGATCCATCTCAATGCGCCGCCGAAGGCGCGGCCGTTCCTGATCGACGACTTCGGCCTGCGCCAGCGGCTTATCCGCATCCCGCGCGATGCCAGCTACGACTTCCGCCTCGGGCGCGAGACCTACACGACCGTGTACCCCGAGGGCGATCTCATCGACGTCCGGCCACAGTCGATCGCTGAGGTTCATCAGGGGCAACCCACAGCGCTCTATGCAACCCGCCGGCAGTTCATTGCAGGCAAGTGCCTGCCGCCGACGATTGCGTGGCGCTACCTCTACGAGCGCTGGCACCTGCACGACCCAGACCGGGTTCCGGATGAGCGCAAACGGTCGACGCACGTTGGCTATACCCGGCTCGGCATGCCGCCCTACCACGCCGAGGTGCGCACCAGGATCGTCGGCCGGCATCTGCCGCGCACGGCGCAGCAGTTCGTGAACGGGTTCCTTCTGACGGGCAACCGGAAGCCGATCGCCGATGTGCGGGAGGCGATCCGGGTCTCGAAGTCTCTCCGCGACAAGATCCTCATCGACACCAAGACCTACCGCCAACCTCGCGCAGGCGACCGCATCAAGGTCGGCACTCTGACGCTCGGCCGTTACATCGAGGCATGACATGGAAAGCACGGTCATCTTTCGCGATCGGCAGGAGCTGCAGTCCGCCGACCTCAACAACGCGCAGGATTTCGCGCGCGCCTCGATCGATCATGTCGTCAAGGACACGATCGACGGCGGCAAGTGCTACGTCGGCTTCACCGCGGCTAAGACGGCAGCGGCCGAGGTGACGCTCGCGGCCGGCCGCCTCTATGCAGCCGGCCAGATCTTCGCGCGCGATGAGGATATGGTCATCGACCTCTTCAATGCCTTGCCGCTCGTCACCAAGAAGCGCGTAGCTGTCGTCGCATTCGGCCAATCCATCGACACGGACGTGCAGCCCCGTGACTTTCTGATCGACGCCCAGATCGGCACGACCGAGCCGCAGAGCGTCGCCATGGAGAACCACCGCCGGGCAGAGCTCTCGGTGGTGGCCGGCACCGAGAGCCCGGACCCGGGCTTCCCTCCGACCGACGCCAACGTCACCGTCATCGCCTACGTGCTGCTCGACACGTCCGGGATCGTCTCGATCGATCAGTGGGTACCGACCCAGTGCCCCAACCTGCGCCTTGTTGCCAACCGCGTCTCGTCGCTCGAGATCTGGCGCGGGCAGATCAGCGGCCAGGTCGATACGCTGCGGACCGATCTATCGGCGTTGGCTGACCGCCTGCGGACCTATGCCCTCAAGACCGAGGTCGTCGATCTCACCGAGCAGCTCGAGGAGCTTCGCCGCAAGGTCTACGAGCCAGGCGCCTACATCTACTACGGCACCGATCATTTTCTCGATGCCCTGAACACCAACCTCGCTCACTCGAGCTATGATGCCCTCGTCGACGAGGGCATTCGCGCCGCGGAAGCGGCTTCGACGGCCGGTGCCCTCGCTCTGCTCAATCCGAACAATACCTTCGTCACCGTCAACAATGGCTTCATGCTGCCGCGCTATGCGCACAGCCTGCGAATGAGCCTGACAGGCTATGCGAGCGAGCTGCGCATGGCGCAGTACACCTTCGAGACGACCGTGATCCGGGAGTTGTTCCGGACTCGCGAGCGCCGACGCTATGGCGCCTCGATGTCGGTATGCACTAACTCGACCTGGTGGCGGCAGGGCTCCTATGATCCCACGACCGGCATCTTCCGCCGCTTCGGTGAGACCTGGGAGGTCAACGAGGCCGACCGGCCACGCGCCACCATCAATCACCAGGGGATCCGCCTCACCCAGTTCTGGATCGATACCTACCAGGAGCCTTACTGGGAGCATGTCACGACGACATCGACGCTGAACGGTCAGCAAGTCGCCCAGACCTTCCTCAACTCCCAGGATGGCTGGCTGTCGCAAGTCGGCCTGTACTTCTCGCGCAAGGCCGCAGCGGGTGATGTGACGGTATTGATCTGCGAGACCGCGTTCGGCATGCCAGATCTCCAGCGCGTGATCGGCCGGACGACGGTGTCTGTCGGCGACATCCAAGTTGGTGCCGTCTCGGGCGGCGCTGGTCTTCCCTCTCTGGTCGAGACCAAGGTTCCCGTGCCGCCGACCTATCTGCGCGCCGGACGACGCTATGGGATCGTACTGGTCACGACGGGCGACCACTATGTGGCGATGACCAACACCGATAACGGGGTGGTTCAAGGCACATTCTTCGTTTCCACCGACGGCGCCTTCTTCGCCGGCAACCTCGTCGACGATCTCAAGTTGCAGCTTTATTTTGCGCGCTTCGAGAGAACGCGTCTCTCCGTCGAGCTGACGCCGCTGCAGCTAGCAGGCGGCATCCTCGATATCGACATTCTCAACGAGGGTATCACCCCGCCGGCATGCCGAAGCGATTATGAAGTCCAGGTCAATGGCGCCTGGGTTCCCCTCGATGCCGCACCCAATGGTCCCAATCTCTCAGGGTTACCCGCACTTCTGCCGCTGCGTGTCACGCTGACGGGCACGACCGACCTGATGCCCGGCATCGGATTGAGCGTGTCCCAGACGATTGTCAGCCGTCCCAAGACCAACTTCACCTGGGTCGGCACGACCCGAACTTTGGGCTCCCCGACAACCAGCGTGAAGATCGTCACCGACCTGCAGTCCTTCGACGATACGAAGCACGATTGTGCGGTGACCTTGCTCACCGGCGCAACGCTCACAGCCACCGAGACGCCCGACGTGGTCGAAGACGTCACGCTCCCTAACGGTTCGATCCGGCGCACCTCGATCTTCAACGTCGCTGCGGTCTCGACCTACGCCGTCAAGATCGTCGGCACCACGACGACGGCAGCACAACAGTTTCTCGTCGCCGAGATGATCGAGTTCGCTCAATCCTGAGAAGGACCCACGCCATGGCGAGGAAGCCCACCCACTACAAGATTACTGTGAACCGTCCGGTCGAGGCTGGAGGGACACGGCTGAGGCCGGGCGCCCGTTACACCGTCAAGGCCGCCGTGCACGAAGCCCTGCGGAAAGACACGCCCGAGGCCATCGTCGAGGCGACCGCTGTCACCATGGAGTAGCCCGATGCTCAGGTTCGAGGATCTGAGGGTCCGCGATCAGCAGACACTCGATCGGGAATTCTTCAATCGCCGCTTTCGTTTGATTGCCGAGAACCTCGCTCAGGTCGAGGATCGGCTGTCCACCGTCACCACCGCGACCAATCGCTTGGTGACGCTCGGGCTCAACCGGATCAACGAGGTCTTGAGCCCCCTTCTCACCAAGGTGCAGGCCGCTTCGGAAAGCGGGTTCCTGGTCGCGACGTCATCGACACCCCTCACCTTGACCCCGGGTCTGACGTCAACACTCGTCATCGACGATACCCCTGCGCGAGCGTTGTTCGCGCCGACACCCTTCGTTCTCGTCTCACGCCAGCAGGACGATGCGCTCGAGGATTGGGCCATGCTGCGCGTTCAGTCCTACACCCGCGACAATGGGGGTCTCGCTTTTGAAGTAAAGGCGGTTCACGGCACGCTCGCGCGAACGACGCATGATGCTTGGGTGCTCTCCGCCAGTGCGGGTCTGGCCCCTGCCGTTTTGGAGGCAGCTGTTGCGATCGAGGCCACACTGGCCGAGGCGCGCCAAGCGGCAGAAGAAGCAGAGCAGGCCGCTGCCAGCGCTGCGAGCGTGATTGCCAACGGTCCGGTGTCCTCGGTCAATGGCCGAACCGGCGCCGTCTCGCTCGGGCTCTCCGACATTCCCAATCTGGTGGCCAGTCTCGGTGCCAAAGCCGAGAGCAATCACGGACATGCGATCAGCCAGATCACCAACCTCCAGGCGACACTCAACGCCTTGCAGACCGCTGCCGCCAATCCTGACGGTGGGAGCTATTAGCGGAGAGAAGACATGACACAGACCGTCGTCTCGATACTCTCCCAGCGGCTCATGCTGGCGAGCATCACCGATGTCGTGGTCACCGACATCGTCGATGATGGTGCCGGCGGCTTCCTCCGCGCCATCAAGTTATTCGGCCAGGGTGTCGTCGACACGCAAAAGCCGCTGGTGCTCGAGGTCGTCATCCAGTCCGAGGACCGAGCGAACCTGAAACTGACGACGCCGGAGATCGACTTCTAAGGCGCATCACGGCGCCTTTTTAATCAGCATCCTCATTCATCCACCTCAGGCCCGCCACCGGCTGCACCGGTCCGCGGGCCTTGCCATAGGAGGCTTCCTCCATGTCCGATCCGGTGTTTGGCATTTCGATTACGCGGATCGACAACGAGCCGCGTCCCGCCGTCTGGAGCGACATGGCCGTTGTCGGCATCATCGGAACGGCGCCCTCTGCCGACGCCGACGTCTTCCCGCTGAACACGCCGGTGTTCATGTACTCCGACGATCGCACCAAGGCGCTCGGGCTCGGTTCTACCGGCACGGTCGCCGACGCCATCAACCTCATCAACGCGCAGTGCCGCGCGACAATCAAGGTGAGACACGTCGTCAATCAGGGTGAGACTGCGCCGGGGTGGACGGCCGAAGGGAGGGCTTAAGCCCGACTGGAG
>CAMDBL010000285.1 GCA_945889015.1 Devosia equisanguinis | reverse complement strand
GACCTCCTTCAGCTTGTCGATCTCGGAGCCGGTGTTGCCGCGACGCGCATCGTCGGCAGCGAGACCGAACCCGGCCCAGCGCCCGTCGAGCCAGTCGGCCTTGTTGGGGCGGAAGGCGTCGGCGGCGGCGAGCTCGGCGTCGAGCGCCGCGCGCTGCTGCGCCTTCATCGCATCGACCTCGGCCTCGGTGACGACACCCTCGTCGATCAAACGCTTGGAATAGAGCGTGACCACAGTCGGGTGCGAGCGGATCTTCTTGTACATCAGCGGCTGCGTGAACGCCGGCTCGTCGGACTCGTTGTGACCGAAGCGGCGATAGCAGAACATGTCGATGACGACCGGCTTCTGGAACTTCTGCCGGAACTCGGTCGCGATCTTGGCGACGTGAACGACGGCCTCGGGATTGTCGCCGTTGACGTGGAAGATCGGCGCCTCGATCATCTTGGCCACGTCGGTGCAATAGGGCGACGAGCGCGAGTAGCGCGGGTTGGTCGTGAAGCCGATCTGATTGTTGACGACGAAGTGGATCGAGCCGCCGGTGCGGTGGCCTTTGAGGCCGGAAAGACCGAAGCACTCCGCCACGACACCCTGGCCCGCGAACGCGGCGTCGCCGTGGATCAGCAGCGGCAGCACCGGCGTGCGCTCGCCGGGCTTGCAGCCGAGCTGATCCTGCTTGGCGCGAACCTTGCCCAGCACGACCGGATCGACGATCTCGAGATGGCTCGGGTTGGCGGTCAGCGACAGATGGACCTTGTTGTTGTCGAACTCGCGGTCCGAGGAGGCGCCGAGGTGATACTTGACGTCGCCGGAGCCCTCGACGTCGTCGGGCTTGAACGAGCCGCCCTTGAACTCGTTGAAGATAGCGCGAAACGGCTTCGACATGACATTGCCGAGCACGTTGAGCCGGCCGCGATGGGGCATGCCGATGACGATTTCGCGCACGCCGAGCTGGCCACCGCGCTTGATGATCTGCTCGAGCGCGGGCACCATCGCCTCGCCGCCGTCTAGACCGAAGCGCTTGGTGCCGGTGTACTTGACGTCGGCGAACTTCTCGAAGGTCTCGGTCTCGATCAGCTTGTTGAGGATCGCCTTCTTGCCCTCCGTGGTGAAGCGGATGTCCTTCTCCTCACCTTCGATGCGCTCCTGGATCCAGGATTTTTGCGCCGCGCTGGTGATATGCGTGAACTCGACGCCGATGTGCCGGCAATAGGTGCGGCGCAGGACCTTGAGGATCTGGCGAATGGTGGCCGTCTCCATCCCCAGCACCTTGTCGATGAAGATCGGGCGGTCGAGGTCGGCCTCGGTGAAGCCGTAGGTTTCCGGACGCAGCTCCCGGTGCACCTTGCGCTCGTCGATGCCGAGCGGATCGAGGTCGGCGATCAGGTGGCCCATGACGCGATAAGCACGGATCAGCATCAGCGCGCGGATCGAATCCTGCGTCGCGCGCAACGAGGCGATGGCGGAGATCTCGAAGCCGGAGCCGTGGGCCCGCTGCTCGATCTTGCCGCGGATCTCGCGCTCGGACGCGCCATAGTCGCCGGTCAGCGCCGAGACGAGATCGCCGTTGGCCTGAATCTGCTCGATCGGTGTGCCCCAAGACGCGACCGCCTCGCCGTTGCCGTTCCTTCCGCCCCGGTCCTCGCGCAGGCTCTCGAAGAACAGTCGCCACTCGTCACTCACCGACCCCGGGTTGCGCTCGTATTGCGCCTGCATCTGCTCGATGTAGGTTGCATTTGCACCATCAAGGAACGACGTGATCTGGAAAGCCGCATTCTGAGCTTGGCGTGACATGCAGGATCTCTCTGCTGGGGCTGCCGTTGTGGCGGGGCTTCGCCGCGTCGCACCGAAGGCGCGCCGGGTCGATGCGCCTGGAGCGCGCCGATTCGATCAGGGCTATCTAGTACAGATCGCCGACGGTTATAAGACCTTCGAAGGTCGTGCCCCGATGCTTGGTCAACCTCGCGCCAGGGGCAACCGGAATATGCCCAAGCGTTGGGCAAAATTGCGGGGGAGTGAAGACGATATGGTTTTGAAACGCATGGTCCTGGAGATCGGCATGGGAACCGACATCCGTGGCACCGATCCGACCAAGGCGGCTTGCCGAGCGATCCGCGACGCGCTCTGGCACAACTCCCTCTCGATCGCAGCGGCCCTGGGGCATCCACTGGAGGCCATGCATGTCGACATCCGCATTGGCGTTCCGCGCCCGGAGCAGGTGGACAAGGCTCAGGTCCTCGCCATCCTCCCCTACGGCAAAGGCAGCGTGACCGTGGTCGAGGGCGGGCTCGAGATTCGCAACGACGAGGGCACCGATGGCACGCTGATCGCGAACGCCTGCGCCATCGTCAGCCTCGACGTCGCGTGAGGGAGCAAGCCATGAACAAGACCCGCGTGATCCTCGAGCTAGGCTCCGGCAACGACCTGCACGGCGGCGACTATACCAAAGCCGCACTGCGCGCGGTTCAGGATGCCCTGCATCACAGTTCGCTGTCGTTCATCCGCTCGCTCGGGATCGACAAGGGCGAGATTGACGTCGAGGTGACAATCGGTGTGCAGAAGCCCGAGCTGATCGATCTGGAAAAGGTGAAGGCCTCGCTGCCGGTCGGCAAAGTCACGGTGAAGGCGGTCAAGGGCGGGCTCGACGTGCCCGATCCCGACAACAGCGATCTGGCCGTGATCGCCAGTGCGGCGATTGCCGTACGGGTGCCGCTGGGCAACTGACGGTTGCCACACTGCTGTCTGGATTTCCCTCCACCCCTGATCCCTGCCCGCAAGGGGGGAATGTGAGAACTCAGACCTGGATCTGAAACGGAGAAGGACATGCAAAGGTCCCCTCCCACCCGCAGGCTCCTGCTTGCGGGAGGCTTGGCCGCGATTGCCGCACCGGTGCTGGCTCAGAATCGAGCACCGCGCACCGCCACCGGGCTGATCACGGCAGCCCGCGCCCAGGTCGGGGTGACGACGGGATACGATCCGGCCTATGTGCGGCTGGGGTTTCCCGGCGGCGACGTCGAACGCGGCACCGGCGTTTGCACCGACGTTCTCGTCCGCGCGTATCGCGACGCATTCGGGCTCGACCTGCAGGCCCTGGTCAACGCCGACATGCGCGCGACCTTCTCCACCTATCCCAGGCGCTGGGGCTTGACCAAGACCGACAGCAACATCGATCACCGCCGCGTGCCCAACCTGCAGGTGTTCTTCGAGCGGGCCGGCGGGAAGCTGGTCGTCCCCGCGAGCGTCGAGGACTGGAGGCCCGGCGACATCTTCACATCGCTGATCGGCGGACGGCTGCCGCACACGGGGATCGTGTCAGACCGTGTGGAGGGGGGCCGTCCGCTGGTGATCCACAACATCGGCGCCGGCGCCCGGGAAGAGGACGCGCTAACAGCCTATCCGATCACCGGGCGGTACAGGTGGGCGCTAGAGGCATGAAGTCCGCCCGCACAGCGACACCAGCGCAAACTACCCCTTCAGAACCTTCGCCAGCGTGGTCCCGAGCGAGGCCGGGCTGTCGGCGATGGCGATGCCGGCCATGCGCATGGCCTCGAACTTGTCCTCGGCCTTGCCCTTGCCGCCGGAGATGATCGCGCCGGCGTGGCCCATGCGGCGGCCCGGAGGGGCCGTGGAGCCGGCGATGAACCCCGCCATCGGCTTCTTGCGGCCCTTCGCGGCCTCGCGCTTGATGAAGTCGGCCGCATCCTCCTCTGCGCTGCCTCCGATCTCGCCGATCATGATGATCGAGTGCGTCTCGGGGTCGGCGAGGAACATTTCGAGGATGTCGATGAACTCGGTGCCTTTGACCGGGTCGCCTCCGATACCGACGGCGGTCGACTGGCCGAGGCCGGCGTCAGAGGTCTGCTTGACGGCCTCGTAGGTCAGCGTGCCGGAGCGCGAGACGATGCCGACGTTGCCCTTCTTGAAGATGTTGCCGGGCATGATGCCGATCTTGCACTCGTTCGGCGTCAGGATGCCGGGGCAGTTCGGCCCGATCAGGCGTGACCAGGAGCCGGCCAGCGCCCGCTTCACCTTGATCATGTCCATCACCGGGATGCCCTCGGTGATGCAGATGATCAGCGGGATCTCGGCGTCGATGGCTTCCAGGATCGCGTCTGCCGCGAAGGGCGGCGGCACGTATATCGAGGTGGCGTTGCAACCCGTCGCCTTCTTGGCGTCCATCACGCTGTCGAACATCGGCACGTCGGCCAACTCGGCGTCGGGATGCTTGCTGCCCCCCTTACCCGGCGTGACGCCACCGACGACCTGCGTCCCGTAAGCCTTGGCCTGCTTGGAGTGGAACGTGCCCTGGCTACCGGTAATGCCCTGGCAGATCACTCGAGTGGTGCGGTCGACGAGAATGGCCATTGTAGCGTGCCCTGTAAGGTTTCGGGCCCGCTTGTAGGCCAGAATGGCTGCAGTTCCAAGTGCGCCGAAGGTTGATGCCGCCGAGCATCGCCCGGCCATCCGCCACGGCGTCGATGTTCGACCGCGTCACAGCACCTCGCGCTTACCGTCCGAATACGTGATCTTGATCGTCACCGTCCCCTCGTTCATCAGCCAGGGACGAACGGTGAAGGTTCGCGCACCGGACATGTGCATGGGATCGGCGGCGGCGATTTCGCGGGCCTCCGCCAGCGATCCTGCGCGGACGATGACCATGCCCTCGCCCATCCACTCGGTCTCCGCGTCATCGAAAAACGGTCCGGCCCCGAACATGATTCCGCGCCGCTCGAGGTCGATCTGGTAGTCGAGATGAGGCTTCAGGTTCTCCATGATCGGCCCGAGACCGTTCACGGGCGTCGTGAATACGACATAGAGGCTCTTGCGGAGCATTCCCTCACAGGCGTTGAGGATGTCCTGCTTCATGACACGTGGCGCCGTCATCCCTGATCTCCGAAAACTCGTGGATTGCTCAAATATCCACGGCCGCCCCGGTAGCCCGGTGCGGCCGCTCAAGCCGACTCTGCCGTCCGCTACTTGATCTCGTAGCGCACCGGCCACTTGTAGCCGAGTTTTTCGGCCTCCTCGACCACCATCCTCAACACCTGGCTCGCCGGCAGACCCTTCGCGTTCAGCTCGTTCGCCTTCTCCTGCGGCCATTTGATCAGCGACTTCGCCCATTCGATGCGGACGCTGTCGGGCACGGAATTGATCGCGGCGCCGCC
>CAMDBL010000284.1 GCA_945889015.1 Devosia equisanguinis | reverse complement strand
TTAAGCCCTCCCTTCGGCCGTCCACCCCGGCGCAGTCTCACCCTGATTGACGACGTGTCTCACCTTGATTGTCGCGCGGCACCGAGTCATCAGACCAGTTCACGAGCAGGAATTGACCGGGGTCTGGCAAGTCGAAAGCGATCGCTATGGCTTGCTCTCCCGGTGGCTCCGGGAGCTGACAGAATGCACAGAATTGTCGACGGCCGGTGGTACGTATGTTTTGATTTATTCGAGCGTTCGCGTCCCGGTGGCTGGCGCATCGCGGACGGAATTATTGTTGCCTGGGAAGATGAGCACTCTCGCTGACCCAAGCTCCGTTTTCCCGGCCGAGTGCAGCGAGAGTCGGGACCCTTCCCCGGTAGCGGCGCGCGCACTTTCGATCCCCGACGGGTAAAGATCCCGGACAGCCCCACCACAACTCTCCTCCGCACAATGAGCGTGGTGCAGTGCGCGGCCTCCGGGAAGGCGGATGTAGCCAATAAGCGGGCGGTCCGGAGGGTGTCCCTCCAGTCGGGGCGTGGGGCCGAGGCCCCACTCGCGCAGCGAGCGACCGCCCCCGAAATGCGCAAGCGTCCGCTCTGTCCAACCCGATCTGGTCGCGGTGGTCCGGCGCGTGTAGCATGGCTCGCATCTACGAGCCCCAGCGGCCCCAGTCACCCGGAGCACACCATGCGTCTTCAGAACAAGATCGCGATCGTCACCGGCGGCGGACGCGGCATCGGCCGCGACATCGTGCTCGCCTACGCCAAGGAAGGCGCGCACGTCGTCGTCGCCGAGGTTGATCCGGCGACCGCCGAGGCCACCGCCGCGGAAGCCTCCCGAGCCGGCACCCGCTGCATCGGCATCGCGTGCGATGTCTCCAAGCCCGCCGACATCGATCGCACGGTGGCGATGACGATCAAGGAGCACGGGCGGGTCGACATCCTCGTCAACAACGCGATGAAGATCGTGCCCGGCAAGCTGGAGGAGCTGCCGCTGGAGGCATGGGACACGACGATGAACATCGGCCTGCGCGGCTCGTTCTACATGAGCCAGCAGGCGGCCAAGCACATGATCGCGCAACGCTCCGGCGCGATCGTCAACATCGCCTCGATCGCGGGCCTGTTTCCCTACAATTGGGCCGGGTCGTACTCGGTGGTGAAGGCCGGCCTGATCATGCTGACCAAGCTCCAGGCGATGGAGTGGGGTCCCTATAACGTGCGCTCCAACGCGATTACGCCGGGCTACATCAGAACACCGGGAACGGAGGGCATGTACGCCGATCCCGAGATTTACGAGGGCCGCAAGAAGGGCGTGCCGATGGGCCGTGTCGGCGACGGCACGGACATCGCGGGACCAGCGATCTTCCTCGCCTCCGACGAGGCCAAATACACCTCGGGCAGCGTGCTGGGCGCCGACGGGGCGCAGGCCGTCGCCTATTTCGCATCCGTGCCCGGCCGGCGCTTTTCCGGCGGGCGCATGGATTGATCCGCTAACGGCCGACGGTGAGGAGGAGCTTCCCCTCTCCCGAGGCCGAAGCCGGCGCCACATGGCCGATGATCGCGGCCTCGGCTGATCCCGCCGCGCGCAGCGCCGCGATGCAGGCCTGCGCCGACGTGGCGGGCACACCGGCGAGAAGACCGCCCGCGGTCTGCGGATCGAACAGCAGGGCGAGCGCGGCCTCGTCGAAGGTGCCCGCGAGACGATCCGCCAACGCCAGATTGGCCGGCACGAGCGTCGAGGCGATCCCGGCCTCTGCCAGCGCGCGAACCTCCGGATACAGCGGAACCGCGGCCAGATCGAGCGTCGCTGTGGCGTTCGAGGCCTCCAGCATCTCGATCAGGTGGCCGGCGAGACCGAAGCCCGTCACATCGGTCATCGCGTGCGCGCCATGCGCGACCAGGATGCCCGCGCACGGTGCGAGCGAGCGGCGCATCTCCTCGAGGATCGGCGCGATCATGCGCGCGCGCCCCCGCCCCTGACCCAGCGCCGCGAATGCGATGCCCGTGCCGATCGGCCGCGTCAGGATCAACGCATCGCCCGCGCGCAAGCCACCCTTGCGCAGCAGCTTCTCGCGCATAACCCGCCCCGAGACGTGAAACCCGATCGACAGGACGGTACCTTCTCCGGAGTGTCCGCCGATCAAGGCGACGCCTTCTGCGTCGAATGCCGCGCGCGCCCCCGCCAGGATCTGGAACAGATCCTCGGCGATGCGGCTCGGTCCCGCCTCCGGCAGCACGACGATGGCCTGGGCGTGCCGTGGCGCACCGCCCATCGCCAGGATGTCGCCCATCGCATGCCGCGCCGCGATCTCGCCCACCACATACGGCTCGGGCCAGAACGCGGGAAAGAAGTCGACCGTCTCGAGGCGGAGTTCGGGCCCGCCCTCGTCGATGATGGCGGCATCGTCACGGGCTTGGCCCTCGGCTCCGAGCCGTTCGAGCGCCGACGCGAGAGGCGCGGGACCGACTTTCGCGGCGCACCCCGTGCACCGCATCGGCTGGGCGTCGAGCCCCGCCATGCCGTCCCGCGCGGGCAAGTCGTTGAGGCCTTCCATGAAGGCGCGGTCGATACCGTCCTTCCAACGCCACACCCAGCGCCCCGCCGCCGAGAGGATGCCCCGAGAGGCGATCGCGTGCTTCTCGCCGGTGGCCAGCAGGGTGAGGAACCGGCGCTGAGGAACGAACGGCTGGGCCGGCTCGCCCACCGCCCTCAGACGGAGGTTCTCGGTCAGCGGTGGCCCTTGCCGGACCGCGAAGACGCCGGCCTTCTCGCGCGGATGTTCGATGACGCTGGCGCAATCCCCGGCCGCGAACACGTCGTCGTCGTCGAGCAGCTGCAGCGTCGGCCGCACGGCGAGATATCCGGCCCCGTCGCGTGGCATATCGGTGGCCCCGAGCCAGGCGGGCGGCTCGGCCTTGGTGGTCAACAGTACGGCATCCGCCTCGATGCGACGCCCACTGGCGAGCGCGAGGCCACCCGCGTCGATCGCGACCACGTGATCGCCCTCGACGAGCGTGATGCCGTGCCGCGCCAGTGCCGCATGAGCGTGGCGGCGCGCGCCGCCATTGTGGCTCGGCAGCAGCCGAGCGCCACCGACGAGCGTGAAGGAGAACGCCGACGGATCGATGCCGGCCGATGCCGCCTTAGTCACCAGTGCGTGCCGCGCGGCCAGGATCAGCTCGAAGCCGGCCGCGCCCGATCCGACCACGGCGATGGAGCGTGGCCCACCGCTGCGCAGCGCATCCTGCTCGAGCGCCAGCCAGCGCGGCGCAAATAGGCTCACTGGCTTCACCGCGATGGCGTGCTCGGCGGCGCCCGCAATGCCGTCCAGGGCCGGTGTGATGCCGACATCGATCGAGAGCAGGTCATAGCCGAGCGGCGGACGGCCGTCGATCAGGACACGTCGTGCCTTGCGATCGACGCCGGTGACGATGCCGTGGACAAGACGCACATCGCACCAGGCCGCCAGCCGGACGAGGTCGATGTGGCAATCGTCGTGGGTGTAGTGGCCGGCGACGAAGCCCGGCAGCATGCCCGAGTAGGGTGCGTCCAGCTCCCTGGCGACAAGCGTGACCTCGACACCGGCGATCGGCCGCATGCCGATCGCCTTGGCGACGAGGGCATGTGCGTGGCCGCCGCCGACGAGGACCAGATGCTTCGTGGCTGGCGGTCGTGTCCTCACGTCCCGCCCTCACCTCGGCAGGTCGCTGCGACCCATGAGCAGCTTGTCGATCTCGTGCGCGGCCTGCCGGCCCTCGCGGATCGCCCAGACGACGAGGCTCTGCCCACGGCGCACGTCGCCTGCGGCGAACAACTTGGCGCTGCCCGGCAGCTTGTAGTCGCGCTCGGTGCCTTCCACGCCCTTGAAGCGGCCGCGCGGCACGACGGCGAGACCGAGATCGCGCACGAAGGTGGTCTCGACCGGCCCCGCGAAGCCCATCGCCAGCAACACGAGGTCGGCGTCGAGCGTGCCCTGGGATCCCGGCACGGGCTGCAACTTCCCGTCGACGCGGGTGTAGTGCAGCTTGCTGATGCGCCCCCCCTCGCCCGAGAAGCCCGTCGTCGAGATCGAATACTCCGTCTTCGCACCTTCAGCCTGGCTCGACGAGATCCTGAGCTTCAGTGGCCAGTGCGGCCAGGAGACGTCCTTGTTCTCCTTCTGGGGCGGCATCGGCATGATCTCGAGCTGGGTGACGGACTTCGCCCCCTGCCGGATCGAGGTGCCGATGCAGTCGGAGCCGGTATCACCACCGCCGATGACGATGACGTTCTTGCCCTTGGCCGATATCTCCTTGACGCCCTTGGCAATCTTTTCGCCGGAGACGCGACGGTTCTGCTGCGGCAGGAACTCCATCGCGTAGTGGATGCCGTCGAGATCGCGGCCGGGCGCGTTGGCGAAAAAGTCGAACGGTGCCTCCGAGCCCGCCGCGATCAGCACCGCGTCGTGCTTTTTCTCGAGTTCCTTGGCCGAAACGTCCTTGCCGACGGTGACGCCGCAGTGGAACGTGACGCCCTCCGCCTCCATCTGCTTCACCCGCCGCTCGACGATGCTCTTCTCGAGCTTGAAGTCGGGGATGCCGTAGCGGAGCAGGCCGCCGGCATGCGCGTTCCCTTCGTAGACGTGGACCTCGTGGCCGGCGCGCGCGAGCTGCTGAGCAGCAGCCAGACCGGCCGGCCCCGAGCCGACCACGGCGACCTTCTTGCCGGACTTCGTCTCGGGCTTGACCGGAACGATCCAGCCCTCGGCGAAGCCGCGATCGACGATCGCGCACTCGATCGTCTTGATGGTGACGGGCGTGTCCTCGATGTTCAGCGTACAGGCGGCTTCACAGGGTGCGGGGCAGACGCGGCCGGTGAACTCGGGAAAATTGTTGGTGGAATGCAGGTTGCGCAGCGCCGCCTGCCAGTCGCCGTGATAGACGAGATCGTTCCAATCCGGGATCTGATTGTTGACCGGGCAGCCGTTGTGGCAATAGGGAATGCCGCAATCCATGCAGCGTGACGCCTGCTTCTTCGTCTCCCCCTCCGACAAGGGAACCACGAACTCCTTGTAGTGCTTCACCCGCTCCTCGACCGGCTTGTAGCCGCGGTCGTTGCGGTCGATCTCGAGGAAGCCTGTGATCTTGCCCATGGTATGTCCCAGCCGTGTGTCGGTGTTCAGGTCGGAGATTGAAACAGTTGGCGCCCGATGATATACATTTTGCCTGAATGTATAT
>CAMDBL010000283.1 GCA_945889015.1 Devosia equisanguinis | reverse complement strand
GTATCGGTGCTCGATCGCACGATCTCGAAGCTTCGCATCTGCCTTCACCCGCCGAGTGATACCGCCCACGGCAAGCGATCTACCTGATTCGATCATTAGGTCAGCGAGTTACGTAGATGTCGCGGAAATGAAGGCACTGAAGCAGGAATAATTGAATGGCGTTCCTAAGGTGCCGCGAAGCGTACCTAGGAATTGTTCCGCGTGACCGACGACCTTCCCCAAGCCCCGCAGGACAGGGCGGACACGGGCTCATTGTGGAGGCTCGATCTGCCCGGCGTCGCGGTGCTGCCGCTGCAGTCGCCGGGCGACGGGATCATACGTTCCTATTTCGCCGATGGCCTCACCTCCCAGATCATCGGCTCTCTGGCCCGCATCCCCGACCTGATGGTGATCGCGGCGGGCACCATGCTGCGCTACCGGTCGCGCAAGGCTGAAATTCGTGCCGTCGGCGCCGAACTCGGCGTGCGCTTTGTGGTTTCCGGCACGATCACGCGGCACGATCAGCGTCTCACCTTCAATCACGACCTCTGGGACGCCACCGACGGCGGCCTGATGTGGACCGACAGCGTGGAGGCCAACCTCGACGATCTGTTCGAGGTCGAGTGCTGGATCGTGGCGCGCATCGTCAACGGCATTCTGCCGATGGTGCGCGAGGCCGAGATCGCGCGCGCCATGCTGAAGCCGGCATCGAGCCTCACCGCTTATGACCTCATGCTGCAAGCTCTGCCCGAACTCCAGAAGCTCGAGCAAGCTGGGCTGCGAAAGGCGTCCGCTCTACTCGATCAGGCGATGACGCTGGACCCGGGATACGGCATGGCCCAGGCCTGGGGGGCACGCCTGCGCTGTTTGAACATAGGCCAGGGCTGGTCGCTCGATCGCGCCCGCGACACCGCGGATGCGCTCCGCCTCGCGCGCAGTGCCGTCGCCTCCGATCCCGGCAGCTCGCTGGCCCTGGCGACGGCCGGACATCTTCATTCCTATCTACTGCACGACTACGCCAGCGCGCGCCCGCTGTTCGAGCGCGCCATCGCCGCCTGCCACAACGATGCGCTGGCCTTGAGCTTGTCGAGTCTGACGCTGGCCTACTGCGGAGAAGGGGCGCGGGCGCGCGAGCAGGCACAACGGGCCATGCGGCTGTCGCCGATGGACCCGTTCCTGCACATGCACTGCATCAACCTGGCGCTGGCCTACTATGTCGAGGGCGAGTACGCCTGCGCCGAAGCCTGGTCCCGCCGGTCGCTCGCGGAGAACCCGCGGTTCACGTCCAGCCACAAGCTGCTGGCCGCGGCCCTTGTCGGACAGGGACGCGTCTCGGAAGCGCGGGCGGTCGCCCACGAGTTGCTCCGCCTCGAGCCCGCTTTCGGCCGGCAGACCGACTGGTCGCCCCCGATGCAGGATCGCGGCGTGCGCGACCTCTACATCAGGCAGTTGCGCACGGCGGGCGCGCTGCCCGCCGCCGCGAAGAGCTGACACCGGAATATGCCGGTGGGGGTCAGGCCTTGATGCCGGCGATGCCGTGCGAGCGGTCCTTGCAGGTGAAGAACACGAGGTCGGTGTCGCCGGTGGAGCGCGCCTCGTGCACGGCCTTGGCGGGGATGTAGACCACCATGCCCGGAGTGCCGACGACAGCCTTGCCCTCGATCACCATCTCGGACTTGCCCTCGAGGATGTAGATCCATTGCTCGTTGGGATGCCAGTGCGGCTCGCTGATCGTGCCCTTGGGAATGCGGCCGAGACCGACCAGCATGCGCTCGCCCTCGACCACGAAGCCGCGCGTGGTGGCATAGTCGGGGCCAAGGTCCAACTGCTTCAGGTCGGCCATGCGGAAGGCGTATTCGCCGTTGCCGGCCTTGGTGGCGCCGGGGGTCAACAGATCCTGTTTCTCGGCCATGCTGGCGTCTCCTCGATTGCGGTGCGGCAGCCGGTCGATCCGGCGCTCGGGAGGGCACTGTTCTCGCGCCCGCCACGCACTGTCAACGCATGGCCGCGATGCGGAAAAGCCGGCACGCGGTGTGCCGGCTTACCATCGAGGCGAGATCCTGGCGCGGACCTCACTTCAACTTGTCTGCGGCCTTGGCGATGCCGGCGTTGGCGCATTCCTCGTCGAGGTGACCGCCCGGCGCGCCGCCGACGCCGATCGCGCCGATGACCTCGTCGCCCGACTTGATCGGCACGCCACCGCCGAGCAGCAGGAAGCCGTCGATCTGGCCGAGGTTGCGAGCGCCGGGGTTGGCGCCGCTGGTCTCGAGGATGGCGGTCGTGGTGTTGCGGGCCGAGGCGGAGGTGAACGCCTTGCGGCGGCTGGCCTCGACGGTGTGGGGACCTGCACGGTCGGCACGCAGCGAGGCGCGGACGATACCGGCGCGGTCGACGACGGTCGCGGTCACGTTGAACTTCTTGGCGGCGCACGCTTCGACCGCGGCTTGCGCCACCGCGACGGCGGCGGGCAGCGAGATGTTGCGCTCGGACACGACCTGGGCGGAGGCGCCCGTCGTCAGCAGCGGGGTCACCAGAACGGCGGCGGCGAATGCGGTATGGCGGAGGCTCATCATCGGTTCAACTCCCTTGTCGGCGCCGACCTTCGGGGTTTCGTCGGCGGCTGGGGAGAGATTTACGATCGACGGCCGCAGCCCACATCGTGGCCGTCACCGAGGCAGGTCCGTAGCGCTACGTATTGTTTTTCTCGGCTGCCAGAATCGTGAGGTGAGCGAGCTCGGCGACCGAGGTTGTGCCGAGCTTGGCGGCGAGGTTCGCCCGGTGCGCTTCGATCGTACGGGGGGAGACCTCGAGGGCGGCCGCGATCTCCTTCGTGGCCCAGCCGCGAGCGACCATGTCCAGCACTTCGCGCTCGCGTGGTGTCAGCTGCTGGATCAGCCCCGCCGCCTCCGCTGCTTCGGCGTCGCGCGAGGAGCGTTTGCCGTACTCGGCCATCGCCGTCTCGATCGCCTGCAGCAGGTCGTGCTCGTCGACCGGCTTGGTCAGGAACTCGACGGCGCCGGCCTTGAAGGCCCGCCGGCAGGCGTTGATGTCGCCGTGCCCGGTGATGATGATCATCGGCCAGGTGCAGCCCTGCGCGCGCAATCGCTCCTGCAACTGCAGACCCGAGATCTGCGGCATGCGGATGTCTGCGACGATGCACCCGGTCTGCAGCAGCGCCAGCCGCGCGAGAAAAGCGGTGGCATCCGCGAACGCCTCCACCGTCATGCCGGAGGTGCGCAGCAGCAGCGCCAGTGCCTCGCGGACATCGGCATCGTCCTCGACGAGATAAATGCGGTGGGCCATCGTCTCTACTCCGCCGCCACGCGCTCAGCCGCCATCGCCGCGGGGGACGGCGGCAACTCGACGACCAGAACCGCGCCGCCGTCGGGATGATTGGCGGCGGTGATCTGCCCCCCGATCTTCTCGACGAGGCGCTGGCAGAGCGCAAGACCGAGCCCCATGCCGTCCGCCTTCGAGGTGAAGAACGGCTCGAACATGCGCGCCTGTACGTCGGCGGCGATTCCCGGCCCGTCGTCACGCACCTCGAGCCCGACCTTGCCGGCCGTCGAGAACGTCCGGATCCTCACGAGTCCCCGGCCATCCCGCCCGCACGCATCCGCAGCGTTGGTCGCGAGATTGTAGATGATCTGCTCCAGCTCCACCGGGTCGGCGAGCACGGCGGTCGAGGGCGATGCGAGATCGAGCCGCGTCTCGATCCCCCGCCGCGCGAAGTCCGCCGACGTCAGTGCTGCGACATCGGCCGCCACCTTGTTGAGATCGACCGGCCTCGTCTCGCCGGGCTTGGCCGAGACCCAGGCCCGCAGCTTGGCCAGGATGTCGCCGGCACGGCGGGCGTGGCGGACGTTGGCCTCGAGCACGCCCGCGATTGCCTGGCGGTCCGGCGGCTCAGCCTGCGACAGCCGCAGACCTGCCTGACTCTGGCTGAGGATCGCGGCCAGCGGCTGGGTCAGCTCGTGCGCGATCCCGAGCGACAGCTCGCCCATGGCGTTGATGCGGGAGGCATGAGCGAGCCGCACCTCCTGCTCGCGGAACGCCGCGTGACGCCGCGCCTCCCGCTCGGCCGACCGGGCGGCGGCGAAGCTGCGCAGCCCCGCGGCCGCAAGCCCCGAGAGGAGCGCGAACAGGCCGAGCGCGAGCCAGGGCACGATCACCGCCGCCGACGCCTCGTGCCGCAGCCGCAGCATCAGGGGCTGGCTGGCACTGCCGAGAGGACGCTCGAAGGCGACGTTCGCCGGCAGTACGCCGGCGCCTTCCATCGGGTCGTGGCCCGCTTCCTTCAAGGCACTGCCGTCCGGCATCGACAGCTCCGGCTCGAGCAAGGACAGCGCCGTGCCGTCGAGATCGGAGAGCCGCTTGGCGTCGATCTCCAGCGCCAGGGCATAGACCGCGGCGGCCGAGTTCGGCACACGCTTGACGAGCAGATAGCGTCCTGCCGCGTCCGGAGCGCGGATCAGGGTGGGCTTGGGGCTGACCGGCAGTGCCGTCTCCCGGATCAGCTTGTCGCGGTCGGCCGAGACGGCGCCGCGCGTCGAGATCGTCTCGCCCGCACCGAGCGGCACCAGATCCATCGCCGTGATCCGCGGATAGAACTGGATGATGTTGGAGGCGACCAGCAGCAGCGCCTCGCGCGGCGGCGGAGCGGGTGCCGTCGTCAGCGCCAGCGACGACAGGCTCGTCATATGGGCATCGTGCTGGTCGACGCGCTGCGACAGGATGCGATGCACCACGGTGCCCGTCCGCTCGTTCTCGGCGGCGATGGTTGACCACCTCCACGCCGTCGCCCCTACCGCGAACAGCAGGACGCACAGGAGCCAGAGGAGGATCGTTGGGACGCGGCGGATCATGGTCCTGCAGTCGGCTCTTTCGTGGGGCATGCCCTGTCGAGCGGGACAATCCCATCTCGAGGCTGGCTCGGCAAGCAGGCCGCGCCGGTTCGACCGCGCTAGCCAGCCGCCACGCCCTTCCGCTAATGAATGCAGAGGGATCGATCCGGCCAACTCGACGTGCCGTGCGGCAGCATCCCAGGGGAGAGAGCACCATGCAGGATTTCAAGGGGCAGGTCGTCGTCGTCACCGG
The DNA here is from genome assembly GCA_945889015.1 of Devosia equisanguinis. Classification (GTDB taxonomy): domain Bacteria; phylum Pseudomonadota; class Alphaproteobacteria; order Rhizobiales; family Hyphomicrobiaceae; genus CAMDBL01. Next base: position 182 of record CAMDBL010000283.1, on the reverse strand, counting down.
CGCCAGCCGAGGCATCGGCAAGGGTATCGCGGAGGCCTTCGCGCGCGAGGGCGCACAGACTGTGCTGGCGGCGGCGACGCCGGCCACGCTGGCGGCGGCGGCCGGCGCCATCAAGGCGGCTGGCGGTCTCGAGCCCTTGACGGTGGCCGGCGATCTTCGCCAGCTGGCGAGTTGCGAGGCGT
>CAMDBL010000282.1 GCA_945889015.1 Devosia equisanguinis | reverse complement strand
CGCGCAGATCAACGACACCGCCGAGTACGTGTTGTCGCTGTCCAAGAAGTCCACGGATGCCACGGCTGCAGGCCGCGGCGCCGCGGTGTTCAAGGAGCAGTGCGCGAGCTGTCACGGCGAGCAGGGCAAGGGCATGGTCGAGCAGGGTGCGCCTAATCTGACCGACGGCATCTGGCTCTACGGCAGCACCAAGCAGGCCGTCGTCGAGAGCATCTCCACCGGCCGCGGCGGCGTCATGCCCAACTGGGCCGGCCGTCTCGATGCGGTGACCTTGAAGTCGCTGGCTGTCTACGTGCACAGCCTCGGCGGCGGCAAGTAGGACGAGAACCGGAGCTGGCCATGTGTGGATGTGGATGTGAGCTGATTGCAGCGCAGGCGATGGCGAAGGCCGAAGCCCAGGCAGCGAAGGTGAGCACGACAACCACCACTGGCCAGCCCGACGCCGATTGGCGAGGCTGGTGGGCCGAGCTGAAGGCCCTGGTGCACGAGATCGCCCCTTCGCAGACACCAGCAAGGCGCATGCGTCTCGAACCCAATTCCACCGCGCCGATCTCAGGGAGCGCTCTGTGACCACCGTGCTCGACCGCAAGACCGACCCCGCGTCGAAGCCGCTCGCGGGACCCGATACGCACGACGTCAAGGCGGTCAACCGCAAGACCGAGCGAGACCTCTACGCGACGCGCCAGAAGATCCACCCCAAGCGGGCTCGCGGCACCTTCCGCACCATCAAGTGGATCATGATGGCGACGACGCTCGCCATCTACTACGCGTTGCCCTGGGTGCGATGGAGCCGGGGCCCGGATCTTCCCGATCAGGCCGTGCTGCTGGACATGGCCAACAACCGCTTCTTTTTCTTCTTTCTCGAGATCTGGCCGCAGGAATTCTACTACGTCACCGGACTGCTGCTGCTCGCGTCGCTGACTTTGTTTCTCGTCACCGCGGCTGCCGGCCGCGTGTGGTGCGGCTATGCCTGTCCACAGACGGTGTGGACCGACGTGATGATCTCGCTCGAGCGCTTCTGGCAGGGCGACCGCAACGCCCGTATCCGGCTCGACAAGGAACCTTGGGGAGCCTCCAAGATCTTTAAGAAGACGATGACGCACCTGTCGTGGCTCGCCGTCGGCGTCGCCACCGGCGGCGCCATGGTGTTTTACTTCCGCGATGCCCCGACGCTGGCCCGCGAGCTCGTCACCGGCACCGCGCCGATGGTCGCCTATCTGTTCCTCGGCATCTTCGCCCTGACGACCTACGTGCTCGGCGGCATCGCCCGCGAGCAGGTCTGCATCTACATGTGCCCTTGGCCGCGCATCCAAGGGGCGATGACCGACCGGCACACCCTGCTGGTCAGCTACAAGGCCGAGCGCGGCGAGCCTCGCGGCCCCATGAGGAAGTCGAAGGACGGCACCGTCGACTGGTCGAGCCGGGGGGACTGCATCGACTGCAAGGCCTGCGTCGTCGTATGCCCGACCGGTATCGACATCCGCGACGGTTCCCAGCTCGAGTGCATCCAGTGCGGCCTGTGCATCGACGCCTGCGCCGAGATCATGGACAAGATCGGCCGCCCGCGCGGCCTGATCCACTACGACACGCCGGCCATGCAGGAAGCCAAGGCCGCGGGCACGGCGCACGAGCCGGTGCAGCTGTTGCGTCCCCGCACGATCCTCTATGCCGCCGCGCTGGCCGTGGTCGGGATCGTCATGCTGGTCGCCTGGCTCAACCGCACGGTGCTCGAGCTCAACGTCATCGGTGACCGCAACCCGCCTTATGTGCAGCTCTCGAGCGGCGGCATCAGAAACGGTTACACCGTCAAGATCCTCAACAAGCTGCACGAACCGCGCGAGTTCGCACTGTCGGTCGCCGACCTGCCGGGGGCGGAGTTGACCATTCTCGGCATGGAAGCAGCCCAGGGCAAAGGCATCGTGGTCCCGACCGACGTATTGCGCGAGATCAGGGTGTTCATCGCCGTGCCGGCGGAGAGTGCTGCAGCCAGCGGCGGCGCCAACCGTGCGATTCGCCTTCTGGTTCGCGACGTCAAATCCGGGCAGGAGGTCGCCCGCTCCACGACGTTCCATGGGCCGGGCCGCTAAAGGATCGACGTTTGAAAGCCCGCCCCTCAGCGGTCAGACTGGTAAAGGAAAGACGAGCATGACCCTCCGCGTGATCAATCCTCGCCAAGTCGATGGCGCACTGACCGGACGTCACGTGCTGCTCATTTTCCTCGCCTTCTTCGGCTCGATCTTCGCCGTCAACGGCTGGTTCCTCTATTCAGCGCTCTCCACGCACACCGGCGTCGTTGCCGTCGAGCCTTACCGCAAGGGGCTGGCCTACAACGAGCGGATCGCAGCCGACGAGCGCCAACATGCGCTCGGTTGGACCGACGATCTCAGCGTCGGCCGCGACGGCCGCATCGTGCTGCGGATCGCGAGTGCGTCGGGCGAGCCGGTACGGACGGGCGTGGTCACCGGCAGCATCGGGCGGCCGGCGACGGCTGGCTACGATCACGCGCTCGCGTTCAGCGAGAAGGAGGCCACCTTCGTCGCTGAAGCCGGAACACTGGCTGAAGGCAACTGGGTCGTCGAGGCCGTGGTTCGGGCAGCGCCCGGCCAGGAGCCGATCTATCGCCTGAGGAAGCGCATATGGCTGAAGCCCTGATCGTTTCGACCGACCGCGCCGCGACAGCGGCTGCGGATCGTTCCGCCCTCGAGACCGTGCTCGTCGTGCCGAACATGCATTGCGGCGCCTGCATCCGCACGGTCGAGAGGACCCTGCTCGCGCAGCCGGGCGTTCGTGCGGCCCGCGCCAATCTGTCGGCCCGTCGTGTGACGGTCACCACGGAGCGTGTGCTGGCGACCACCGAGCCGCTGGTCGTAGCGCTCGCTGGCGCCGGTTTCGCCGCCTCCCCCCTCGCCTCGGCGCGCACGCCGCCCGACAGCGCTGCGGATTCCGCCTACCTCCGCCGTCTCGGCGTCGCCGGCTTCGCTGCCATGAACATCATGCTGCTGTCGGTCTCGGTCTGGGCGGGACACGGCAGCGACATGCCGCAGTCGCTGTCGACATTGTTCCACTGGCTGTCGGCGGCCATCGCGTTGCCCGCGGTAGCTTATGCGGGCCAGCCCTTCTTCGCCTCGGCGCGACAGGCGCTGGCGGCCCGACGCCTCAACATGGACGTGCCGATCTCACTCGGCGTCGTGCTGGCGACAGGCATGAGCCTGTTCCAGACCATTCGCGGCAGCGAACAGGTCTATTTCGACGCCGCCGTCTCTTTGCTGTTCTTCCTTCTGATCGGCCGCTATCTCGATCATGTCGTGCGCCGTCGCGCCGCCGGCGTGGCGCAAAACCTTCTAGGCCTGCAGGGCACCGAGGCGACCATCGTCGGCCCCACGGGCGTCACCGAGCGCCTCACAGTTGGAAAAGTCCTGCCGGGCATGCGGATTCTCGTCGCGACCGGCGAGCGCGTGCCTGTGGATGCGCGCCTGCTGGCCGAAGAGGCCAGCATCGACGACTCGCTGATCACCGGCGAGAGCCTGCCGCGCACGCTGCGAGCCGGCGATCCCGTCTATGCCGGTAGCATCAATCTCGGACAGCCCTGGCAGGCCGAGGCGACGTCGGCCGTCGAGAGCACTTTGCTGTCCGAACTCGCCCGCCTGATCGAGACCGCGCAGCAGGGCCGCAGCCGCTATGTCCGCCTCGCCGATCGCGCCGCCCGTCTCTACGCCCCCGTCGTGCACATCCTCGGCGCCATCACCTTCATCGGTTGGATGCTGACGGGGCACGGCTGGGAGCAGGCCCTCACCGCCGCCATCGCCGTGCTGATCATCACCTGCCCGTGTGCGCTGGCCCTCGCCGTTCCCGCCGTTCAGGTGGTCGCGACCGGCCGCCTGCTGAAGAGCGGGATCATCGTCAAGGCCGCCGACGGGCTCGAGCGGCTGGCCGAGGTCGACACCATCGTGCTCGACAAGACGGGCACGCTGACGCTACCGGAGCCCCGCCTCGCCGACCACGGCGCCGTGCCCGATGCTTTGCTGAAGGCTGCGGCAAGCCTCGCGCTCGCCAGCCGCCACCCCTACGCCCGCGCCATCGTCGGCGCGGCCCGCGAGCGGGGAGTGTCGCTCGCGCCGCTGACGGGGGTACGCGAGATCGCCGGCGCGGGCCTGGAGACGACCGGCCCCGAGGGAACGACCCGGCTCGGGTCCGCCGCGTTCTGCCAAGTCGCGGCCGGCAACGTCGACGTCGCCACGCTCTGGATGTCGATGCCCGGCAGCCCACCCTTCGCGTTCCGCTTCGAGGAGAGCGTACGCAGCGACGCCCGCAGCACTGTCGAGAAGCTGATGCGGGCCGGCTACGAGGTCGAGCTGCTGTCGGGCGATCAGCACGGGCCGGTTGCCACCGCCGCCCGCAGCGCCGGCATCGCGCGGTTCATGGCGCAGCAGAAGCCGGACCAGAAGGTGGAACGGCTGACCGCTCTGTCGAGCCTCGGTCGCCGCGTGCTGATGATCGGAGATGGCCTCAACGACGCGCCCGCACTCGCCGCCGGTTATGCCTCGCTGTCGCCGTCTACGGCGGCCGACATAAGCCAGAACGCGGCGGACGCGGTCTTTCAGGGTGAGAAGCTGGGCCCGGTGGTCGAGACACTCGTGGTCGCCAAGGCCGCCCACAAGCGCGCGCTGGAGAACTTTGCCATTGCCGTGGGCTACAACTTGCTGTTCGTTCCCATGGCGATGATCGGTCTGGTGACGCCGTTGATCGCGGCCATCGCGATGTCGGCATCGTCGATCGCCGTGACGTTGAATGCGATGCGCCTAGGTCTTCAGAAAAAGGAACGTCTCCTATGACGGCACTGGCTTGGCTCGTACCGATCGCGCTCGGACTGGGCGGTGTCGGACTCGCAGCCTTTCTGTGGTCCCTGAAGAACGGCCAATTCGAGGATCTCGAGGGCGCCGCCTGGCGCGCGCTCGACGACGAGCCCCCGAGCCCCCGCTGACTCCTTATCCGATCCCTCGCCCCGGCGAGCCCAACGAGGCATCCATGTCTGAGGCACAGAGCACCGTCCGCATCCCGTCCGTGGTTGCCGATGTCATCCCCGAGCCGCGGCGCGTGCCCTTCGATGCGCCGTGGGCCTGGCTGGCGGCGGGCTGGCGCGACACGTGGGAGAACCCGGGCGTCAGTCTCGCCTACGGCGGCGTATTCGCGATCATAGCCGCCGCCCTCGGTTTCGGCCTGTGGAACCTTGGCGTCCCCTCGCTCTATCCAACGCTGATCGGCGGCTTCCTGTTGATCGGG
>CAMDBL010000281.1 GCA_945889015.1 Devosia equisanguinis | reverse complement strand
TCTTCGGTCGCATGACGGGCTTTGGGCAGGAGGGGCCGCTCGCGGCTGCCGCGGTCCACGACATCAACTATATCGCGCTGACCGGCGCGCTGGCGGCGATCGGGCCCAAGGACGGCAAGCCGGTACCGCCGCTGAACCTGGTCGGCGATTTCGGCGGCGGCGCGATGTTCCTGGCGTTCGGCGTGCTGGCGGCTCTCCACGAGGCGCGGCACTCGGGGCGCGGGCAGGTGGTGGATGCCGCGATGGTCGACGGCGCGGCCTACTTGACGGCGATGTTCTATGGTCTCACGGCGGCCGGGACGTGGCGCGAGGCGCGCGCAGACAATGCGCTCGACGGCGGTGCCCCCTGGTATGACACGTATGCAACGAAGGACGGCGGCTGGATGTCGGTCGGCGCGATCGAGGGCCGCTTTTATGCCGAGATGATCGAGCGCCTCGGGCTGAAGGACGCGGGCCTTCCTGCCCAGCACGATCGCGCGGGCTGGCCGGTATTGCGCCAGCTACTCGCCGACACGTTCGCGTCACGAACGCGGTCGGAGTGGGAAGCGGTTTTCAAGGACAGCGACGCCTGCGTGGTGCCGGTTCTGGGACTCGGCGAGGCGGCGGGACATCCCTACAACACGGTGCGCGGCGTGTTCGTCACGCGGGACGGCGTGCCCCAGCCCGCGCCCGCGCCGCGGTTCTCGAGGACGGTGCCGGTGGCCGGCGCCGCACCCGGGCCGGTCGGCGCCGACACCGACGCTGTGCTCGCCGACTGGGGGCTGCCGGTCGCCGAGATCGCCGCCTTGAAGAGGCAGGGCGTGGTCGGCACAAAAGGGTGAGTGGCGTCCTGCGGCGAGCGGTCAGGGCTCCCCTCCCCTGAGGGGAGGGGATGCCATGTGGTGCAAGAGATCAGGCTCGTGCAGGCACTGGAGCCGTTGCGGGAGCCCCATCCGGCTCCGGCAACTTCGCCGGTAGCAGCGCGGCGGCGGCCAAGATCACGGCCGCCGAGCCCGCCAGCACATAGAAAAGCGTGTCGAAGCCCCAGGTTTTGTGGATCCAAGCGATCAGCGGCAGGGCCGAGGCGAGCACGGCGAAGCTGACGAGATAGCGAAGCCCGTAGATCGAGGCCCTGAGCTCGCTCTTCGCCATCTTGCCGATCATGTAGTCGTTGATCGGGATCTGTCCGAACGCCCCGAGCATGAACGCCACCGCGACCAGCAGTGCCGCCCAGTCCGTGAGACCCGGCATTGCCAGGAAGAACACCACCTGGATCGAGGCGGCGCCGAGGAACACCGGCCGCGGCCCGATCCTGTCCAGCAGCGAGCCGACGAGGAGCTGCGCCATCGAGGCCACGGCGAACACCAGGAAGGCCAGCCAGCCGACCTTGGTCGCCGATGCCGCGATCCCACCGAGCCGCTCGTCGAACACCTTGGGCAGTGCGAACGTCGTCGACTGGAAAATGATGCTCGAGACGGCGGTGGTGAAGAACACGATCGCCGTCAACCTAATCAACGCGTCGCGCTGGCTGCGGCTCTGTGCCGGCCGCGGGGCGGCGGTGGCCAGCGGCTTCTTGTGCGAGGGATCGCGGATCTCGGCGCGGAACAGCACCGTATAGACGATCCCGACCAGGATCGAGACCACGCCCGGTACCACGAACGCCATCCGCCAGCCGCCGTTGTCGATGAAGAAGCCGGTGAGCAGCGCCGCGCTGCCGACCCCGAGATTGCCCCAGATGCCGTTGATGCCGATCGCCATGCCGGCCTTGGCGTACTGCTGCACGACCATCGCGAGGCCGACGGGATGATAGATCGCCGCCAGCACGCCGACCATGAACAGGCCGAGCCCGATCTCGAACGGCGTGCGGGCGAAGGCGGTCGCGATCGAGGCGATGCCGATGCCGACGAAGAACACCGCCATCATGCCGTGCCGGCTCCAGCGGTCGGCGAGCCAGCCCGCCGGCAGCGAGAAGATGCCGAAGGCGACGAAGCCGGGCGTCGCGTAGGGCACCAGCTCGGCATAGCCCATCGACCATTCGCGGCTCAGCGCCAACGCTGCGACCGTCGCGTAGACCAGCATCATCAGGTGGTCGAGGAAGTGGCCGATGTTGAGAAACAGAAAATGCAGCCGCTCGCGCCCTGCCATCGGCCCGCCTCCGCTTTCTGGCCGCTGGTCCGCGCAGGCCGTGTCGTTGCAGAGCGACCATACGCGGCCGGCGATGCGGTGAGAAGACGTGCCTAGTCTAGAGCCAGCCTGGACGTTTAGAGTCTGCGGTGTCGCGCCTGTGCTGCACGCTCGAGCGCGGCACAGGTCAGCTTGTCGAGCTCGAGCGCCTTGGCGAGCAGCTCTAGAAACCGCACCTCCTCGGCGCGGATCTTCAAGTCGGCCGCGGCGACCTCGGCGGCCAGCGCATAGGCGGTCTCGCGCAGACGCTCCGGCAGCGCCCCGACGATCATGTCGAGCACCTGCTTCATGCCCTCTGGACGCACCAGCACGCGACCACAGTCCTGCGCTTCGGCCAGCAGCCAGTCGCGATCATGCCCCTCGAACGCGGGAAGCTGCTGGATCATCGAGCCGATCCGCGACAGCTCTTCGTCGGAAATCCTCCGGTCGACCGCGCTGGTCGTCATCATCGCGTAGATCAGCGCTTCCTGCGGCGTCAGTCGGCCGGTCATCCTTCGTGTCTCCCCTCGCTCGCCTCACTGCTCGCAGGATGTAGCAAGGCCGATGCGTGAGACGAGGGGCGTAGGAATACGGGCGGAGATCTCCGCGCCACTCAAGACGCGATTGGCCCCTCGGTGACTTCGGCCCATTCGGACACGCACCGCTGCAGGTCGTCGAGGTTCTTGCGGATCTGCTCGAATGCGAACGAGAGCGTGAACACGCGCTCGATCGCCTCGACGGAAAGGTCGCGCGTGGCACCCGCGGCCCGAAGCGCGGAGAGCTGGGCCATGTAGGCGTCGAGCGCGGCATCGGCGGCGGCTCGTGGCGGGGGCAGCCGCCGGGCGCGGAGCGCTGTCCCGCTGTCCGCCAGATAGTCGGCGACGGTCCGGGTGACGGCCTCGAGCTCGCCGTGCAGCCGCGACTCCAGGGCCTGCGGCAGGGGCAGCTGCACGGCCCGCCCGACCATGACGATGTCGTGGCGTAACCTCAGCAGCATGCGGGTCAGTGGCCCGGTGTCGGGCTCGCTCGCCAGCCGCGCGGCACGCTCGTGCTCGGCCTCGGCGCTGATCACGCTCATCCGCACCAGGGATCGGCCGATGCCGTCCTGCAGCCGATGCAGCTCCGCGGTGTCGAGACCGTGCGAGGAGCCCGCGATCAGTCCGCGCAACGCGCGCGCCATCGCATCGAGGATGTGCGCCGCGGTCTCGACGGCCTGCCCGTGTGCGCGCGATGGCATCAGCACGAACGAGACGACGAAGCCGATGATGCCGCCGACCGCGACCTCCAGCACCCGATCGATCGCCGAAGCGATCGGCGTCGTGTGCAGCATCGCCGGCACCAGCAGCACGATGATGGCCGTGATCGGCGCGACCTTCATGCGCGGGTAGGCGGCGGCGATGAAGGCGAGCGGGGCGACGGCGACGGCAAGGGCGAGCAGCAGCGCCCACGCGCTTTCGTGCGGCATGACGACGGCGATGGCGCCGCCGTAGATCGCTCCACCGAATGTCCCGATCAGATAATCCGCCGTCGCCTTGAGCGAGGCGCCGACGCTCATTTGCGTGACGACCACGGCCGTCATCACGGCCCACAGCGGCAGATGCAGTTGGGCGAGCTGCGCCACGATCAGCGACAGCATCGCTGCGACCGTCACGCGCAACGCGAGTGCTGCCTGCACGGGCCGGCGATTGAACCACGCCCGCGAAAATCTCCAGAAGCTGCTGGCTCGGTTCATGTGCCGCTCCCCGCCGATCCGAGCCCCATCAGTCCCATCACCCGATCGACCGCCCTGGTCGGCAAGAGCGTACCCGCCCGGACCTCGGCTTCCAGCCCCGGCAGCGCGGCGGAGACGGCAGGATGCGCGCGGAGCGTCGCCAGCAGGCGGTCGGTGAGCATGCCGCGCATCCACTCGACCGCCTGCGACTGACGGCGCGTCGCGAGCTCGCCCGAGGCGGTCATCAGATCGCGGTGCGAGACGATCTTGCCCCACAGCTCGCCGAGCCCCCGGTTGTCGCGGCCCGAGACGGTGATCACCGGCGGAGACCATGTGGCCGAGTGGGGGGTGAGGATATTGATCGCCGCCTGATAGTCGGAGGCAGCGCGTTTGGCGCGGGTGATGTTGTCGCCGTCCGCCTTGTTGATGGCGATCATGTCGGCGATTTCGATGATGCCCTTCTTGATGCCCTGCAGCTCGTCGCCGCCGCCGGCCAGCAGCAGCACCAGGAAGAAGTCGACCATGTCGGCGACTGCGGTCTCGGACTGGCCGACGCCGACCGTCTCGACGATGACCACGTCGTAGCCGGCGGCCTCCAGCAGCACCATCGTTTCGCGCGTCTTGCGGGTGACACCGCCGAGCGTGCCAGCGGTCGGCGAGGGGCGGATGAAGGCGTTCTCGCAGACCGAGAGCCGCGTCATCCGCGTCTTGTCGCCGAGGATCGAGCCGCCTGTGCGCCTGGAGGTCGGATCGACAGCGAGCACCGCCACCTTGTGCCCGGCCTCGACCAGATTGATGCCGAGCTGATCGATGGTGGTCGACTTGCCGACGCCGGGCACGCCGGTGATACCGAGGCGGATGGCTCTTCCGGTATCGGGCAGGAGTTCCTGCAACAGGTCCTGCGCCAGCACGGCGTGCGACGACTTGGTGCTCTCAACGAGCGTGATGGCGCGCGCCAGCATCGCCCGGTCGGAGCGTCGGACGCCGGAGGCGAGATCTTTCAGGGTCGGCGGTCGTTGCATGAGGTCGACCATGTTCGGGAATCGCTGCCCGGGCAAGCGCGCCATTCGGGCAACAGCGCCGGTCAGCGCTGTACGCCGGGACCCCGCGCGGGAGCCAGCGCGCCGAGTATGATGGCGGCGATCACCAGCGCCGCACCCGCCAGCCGGGCCGTATCGATGCGCTCGCCGAGCAAAAGCGCGGACGCGGCCAGTGCCGAGACCGGCAGCGCAGCGGTAGCGAGCCCCGCTCGCCAAGTCTCGACGTAGGGCGCTCCACGATACCACAAAATGGTGCAGATCACGCTCGCCGACAGTCCGTACCAGATCGCGCCGATCCAGATCGCCGGGGTGATCGAGGCGAACGGCAAGGCGACCAGCCCTTGCAAGCCCAGCGGCAGAACCAGCACGAGGCTCGCTGCCGAGACCGCCAGCG
>CAMDBL010000280.1 GCA_945889015.1 Devosia equisanguinis | reverse complement strand
CCTGCACATGCGCGGCGCCTGCGCCGGTTGCCCCTCCTCGACCGCCACGCTGCGCCACGGCATCGAGAACCTGCTCAAGCACTTCTGCCCGGAAGTGCAGGAGGTCCAGGCGGCGTAAGCCACGGCCGCCGAGTTCTGCTTGGGGAGCGTCGAGTATGCATTCGCAGATATTTCGCTTTTTCAGTCTCGCAGTTGTCGGCACCTCCTTGGCTGCATGGCCGGTCCTTGCGAATGATGTCGGCAGCCCTGTCGGGACATGGATCGACGCGTCGGGCCGCGGCGCGGTCGAGATCGCGGAGTGCGGCACCAAGTTGTGCGGGAAGATCGTTTGGCTGCAGTCACCCAAGCACGCCAGCCGGTGTAGCCTCGCCATCATCGGCGACGTGTCCTCGGCCGGCGACGGAACGTGGGGCGGCGGCTGGATTTACGATCCGGACACCAAATCGAAGTTCAGTGTCGAGATCGGCCGGGCCGCTGAGGACAAGCTCAAGGTCGTGGGCTACGCGGGGAGCAAGCTGTTCAGCCGCGAAATGACGTGGACCCGCGCACCGGGCGACCTGACGCGGTGCGACACGCAGCCCGCGCAGATCGCAGCCGTGCGGCCGCCTGTGACGAGCGAGCGTCGGCGAAACACTGTCGCCACGCCCACAAGCATGCCAGCTGGCACCGCCCAGCCCGCCGAGGTCGCCCAAGCAGCGCCAGTGCCGGTAAAGCGTGCACGGACAGCTACGAAGATATCCAAGTCGCGGGGCAGCGAGACAGTGAAGCTCGCGGAACTGCGCAGTTTCGGCCTCCAAAACGTCACGCTGCGCAAGGGATCGGGGAGTTGCTCCCTCAAGATCAGTGACTTCGGCCGGGTCGCATTCCCCTGCTGAATGCCGTTGACGGCCGGGTTGCATTGCTTCTACCGCGAGATTGAACGCCCCCCAGACGGGGCACGGGGCCAAGATCTACAGCTTGGCTACGGCTGGGGAATGGCCACCGCGTGCGCCGCCCTTGGCGATGCCGGCCGGGAAAGCGGCGTCGATCCTTGCCACCAATTCGGGGTTCAGCTCGATCGAGGCGGCGTCGAGATTCTCCGTCAGATATTTGATGCGGCGCGTGCCGGGGATCGGAATGACGTCGTCGCCCTTGCCGAGCAGCCAAGCGAGCGTCAGCTGACCGGAAGTGCAGCCGACTTCGTCGGCGAACGACTTGATCTTTGCGAGCAGCGCCAGGTTGTGCGGCAGCGCCTCTTCCTGGAAGCGCTCGTTGGTCTGCCGCCACGGGTCGCCAGCGGGTACGTCGGCGCGGGTCTGCACCGTGCCGCCGAAAAAGGCGTAGGCCAGCGGGCCATAGGCGATGAGGGCGATGCCGAGTTCACGGCAGGTCGGCAGCAACTCGGTCTCGGGCTCGCGGGTGAACAGCGAGAACTCGGTCTGAAGTGCTGCCATCGGGTGCACGCGGTGCGCCACGCGCACCTGGTCGACGGTGGCGTTGCAGATGCCGAGGTGGCGTACCTTGCCGGCTTTGACGAGATCCGCCATCGCGCCGATCGTCTCCTCGAGAGCGACGTTCTTCGGGATCTGGTGCAGGTAATAGAGATCGATGACGTCGGTCTTCAGCCGGGCGAGGCTCGCATCGCACTCCCGCTTGATGCTGGCCGGACTGCCGTCGATGACGTTCTGGCCCTCGGCCGAGCGGTAGATGCCGCATTTGGTGGCGAGCACGACGTCGCGACGGCGCTTGCCGAGCACGGCGCCGAAAAAGCTCTCGCTCTTGCCGAAGCCATAGATCGCCGCGCTGTCGATGAAGTTGAGACCGCGGCCGAGCGCGGCGTCGAGCATCTCCACGAAGCCTGCATCGTTGGGATCGAACAGCCGATTGGCGCCCAGGCCGAGCCGCGAGACGGCGAGGCCGGAGCGGCCGAGCGGGACTTTTTGCAGCATGGGGCGTCTCCTGGTTCTCAGCATCGGCGGGCGCCGAGACCTGCCCGCGCAGCAAGCCTACGCCACGCTGCGGCGATGCGGTAGCCTCACAAGGCAACGCAACGTCCTGCCAGTGTTCAAGCTCCGGAGTTTCGCCTAGTATCGACACCAGAGCCCCGCTTCGGCGGGGCTTTGGCTTGAGCCGACCAGCATCCGACCGAGGATACCCATGACCAAGATCGACGACGCCGCGTTGCGCCAGCTGTTTCTCGACGCGCGCACTCAGAACAAGTGGCTGCCGAAGGACGTGACCGACGCGCAGCTGCGCGAGATCGTCGATATCATGAAGATGGGCCCCACGAGCATGAACACGCAGCCGATGCGGATCGTCTTCGTGCGGTCTCAGGCCGCCAAGGAGCGGCTGAAGCCGCTGCTGACTCCCGGTAACCAGGAGAAGACGATGTCGGCGCCGGTCTGCGCCATCCTCGGCAACGACATGAAGTTCTACGAGCACCTGCCGAAGGTGTTCCCGCACAAGGCGGACGCCAAGGCGATGTACGAGGGCAAGGAGGCGATGATCCAGGGCACCGCCTTCCGCAACGGCACCCTGCAGGGCGCCTATTTCATGATCGCGGCGCGCGCCATCGGCCTCGACGTCGGCGCGATGTCGGGCGTCAATCTCGACGGCGTCGATGCGGCGTTCTGGGCGGGCACGTCGGTCAAGACCAACTTCCTGTGCAGCGTCGGCTACGGCGATCCCACCGGTGTCATGGGCCGCCTGCCGCGCTTCGAGTTCGACGAGATCGCCAAGGTGGTTTGAGACCCGGAACGGTCGAGCGGACTGCACCCTTGGCGTGCGGCCCTTAGGGAACGGAACAAGGAGAGCCGCATGACCAGCGCTCCGATACCGGCCGGGCCGGTGGTGACGACGACGGAGCGCGTCGAGCTCGTCGGCGGCGTACAGATGCTGTTCGAGAAGAACGTGCCCGTCGCGATGAGCGACGGCATCGTGCTGCGTGCCAACGTGTTCCGCCCCGACAAGCCCGGGCGCTTTCCCGTGGTGATGTCGCACGGCATCTACGGCAAGGACGTGCACTTCTCGCTCGCCTTCAAGCCGCAGTGGGAGAACCTGCTGAAACTCTATCCCGACCTCTGCAGGAACGGCTCCACGGGACGCTTCCTGCGCTGGGAGGTCGCCGATCCCGAGCGCTGGATTCCCGACGACTACATCATCGTCGTCGTCGACACGCGCGGTTCCGGCAAGTCGCCGGGCTACATGGATCCACGCCAGCCCCGCGAGAACCAGGACTATTACGAGCTGATCGAGTGGGCGGGCATTCAGCCGTGGTCGAACGGCAAGGTGGGTCTGCTCGGAATCTCCTATCTCGCCATGAACCAGTGGAAGGCGGCCGCGCTTCAGCCACCGCACCTCGCCGCCATCTGCCCGTGGGAAGGCCACTGGGACCACTACCGCGACTCCAGTCATCACGGCGGCATTCTTTCCAACACCTTCGCTGCGGGCTGGTGGCCGAAACAGGTGCTCTCCAACCAGCACGGCAGCTCCAAGACGCACTACGTCGATCCGGACACCGGCGAGATCGCGACGGGACCGGCACTGAACGAGGACATGCTGGCCGGCAATCGCGAGGATCATCCGGGCAATCATCTCCGCCACAAGCTCGACGACGAGTGGCACAAGTCGCGCACCCCTGACATGAGCAAGGTGACCGTGCCCGTGCTGTCGGCCGGCAACTGGGGCGGGCCGGGCGTGCATCTCAGAGGCAACGTCGCCGGATTCGTCGAGGCCGCGTCGAAGGACAAGTGGCTGTCGATGCACATCGGCACGCACTACGAGAGTTTCTATTTGCCCGAGTACGTCGCGATGCAGAAGCGGTTCTTCGACCGCTATCTGAAAGGCCTCGACAACGGCTGGGACGCCGAGCCGCCGCTGCGCATCGAATTGCGCGACGTGAAGGGCGGGGCCAGTGTCCGCAAGGAGCGCGAGTGGCCGCTGGCGCGGACCCGATGGACCAAGCTGCACCTCGACGCCGACGCCAAAGCGCTGACGTCATCGGCGCCAAAAGCCGAGAGCCGGTCCACTTACGCTGCGCTCGGCGAGGGCGTGACGTTCTCCACCGCGCCATTCGAGCGCGAGACCGAGATCACCGGCTATGTCGCGGCACGGCTGACGATTTCGTCCTCGACGACCGACATGGACATCTTCGCGACGCTGCGCGCGTTCGATCCGTCAGGCGAAGAGATCACCTTCATCGGCGCGCACGAGCCGACGCCGCTCTCGCGCGGCTGGTTGCGCGCCTCGCACCGCAAGCAGGTGGCCGTAAAGTCGAAGCCGTACAGGCCCTATCTCTCGCACGACGAGATCCAGAAGCTGACGCCGGGCGCGCTGTATACGGTCGATGTCGAGATCTGGCCGACGTGCCTCGTGTTTCCGACGGGCTACCGTCTCGCGCTGACGCTGATGGGCAAGGATTTCGAGCTGCCGGGCATTCCCGGCCGTATCCTGCACAACGACTCAGCCGATCGCCCAATGCCGGAGTTTGCCGGTGACAACACGATCGTCACCGGCGGGGCGCACGAAAGCTGGCTGATGGTGCCGGTCGTTCCGCCCGCCTCCGCACCCTGAAGAAGGGACAACGGCGAGCCACGGACTTAGATCGCCCGGAGCCTGCTCACCACGCGCAGCTTCGGCAGGCTCAAGTCCGATGGCGATCGCGACGCCGTAGGTTGGGTTGGGCGCGCTCACACCGTCGCGGATGACACGACGATCCGTTCGCGCCGTAACCCAACACGGGTTCCGCGAGACGTTGAGTTACGGTCTTCCACAAGGGCTCCAGACCCAACCTCGGACTCGAGGGGGAGAAAACCGTGAGACTCTTATCAGTCCTTCACCAGCCCGCGCTCGCGAAGGTCGGCCATCACCTCATCGGTGAACTCGGCCTTGGGCGTGTCGCCGCCGATCACGACCATCATCAGTTGCTTCTTGTCGGGCTGATCGAAGGTGACGTTCATGAACCGGCGGTTGATACCGGCAGGCAGCGAGACCACGTCGTAGGGACCGGCGTCGATGTGCTCCACCTTGCCGTCGAGTTCCCAGGAGAAGCGCCAGCGGCCGGTCATCGGGATGAACGTCTCGTTGGTGTCGTGGTTGTGCATCGAGGCGCCCTTGTTGGGATAGGCCTCGACATAACCGAGATTGAAGCCTTCCGAGATCTTGATCACCGACTGCGCGGCGGCCTCGTCGCCGACCGGGGAGGTGATGGAGACATCCTCGGACTTGGGCTTCTGAAAGCCGATCACGGAGTAGAGCGTGCGGCCGTAATCGGGATGATAGCTGTCGGGGAAGCCGCCGTCCGACCCCTTCAAA
>CAMDBL010000279.1 GCA_945889015.1 Devosia equisanguinis | reverse complement strand
GCCTTCACCCGCCGAGTGATACCGCCCACGGCAAGCGATCTACCTGATTCGATCATTAGGTCAGCGAGTTACGTAGATGTCGCGGAAATGAAGGCACTGAAGCAGGTTATTGTCAATTCCTTAAGCAGCGTAAACGGAACTGTTCGTGATCGCGGCCGGCGGCTTGCCGGCGAGGCCACTGCAACTCGGATCGATCACCCTCGCGTCGCCGACATCGGCGATGGCTTTGGGCCGGGCTCACAGCAACTCCGCGCCTTGCAACCGTCCCTTCAACAGGCTCGCCATCGCGTCGATCGTGGGGCAGGCGAGGCCGGCGGCGTGGGCGTAGGCGCGCGGCAGGCCGATGATCGGCTCGTACTCGGGGCGCCGTCCGCGCTCGACGTCCTGCAGCATCGATTGCTTGTGATTGACGATCGCGCCGGTCGCGGGAATCTCGATCCTGAAGTCGATGTCCACCCCGTGCGCGCGGGCGATGGCGACGCCTTCCGCGCTGACCTTGTCGAGGATCGCGATCAGATCGGGGTCGCTGCGGATCTGGCCGTTGCGAAGCCCCGTGAGCGAGGCCATCGGGCCCATGCACATCGTGTACATGAGCTTCTTCCAGATCTCGGTGCGAATGGGACGATCCTCGCCGGAGTCGATGCCGGCCGCCCGCAGCGCCTGCCGCAAGGGGGCCAGTCGCGGCTCGAAGGCGGCATCGACGGCGCCGAGCACAAGCGCGTTCTGCTCTGTACGGTTGGCGACGACGCCGGGGGCCTCGATGGTGTTGGGCGAGTGAATGACGGCGCCGACCGTGCGGCCGATGCCGACGAGGCGACCGATCTCGCCGGTGGGATCGAGGGCGAGGCGGGCGGGGTCGCGAGCCGGGTCGACACCGGGCAACGCGACGTTGGCGCCGTACCACCACGGCAGACCGTTGACGGCGAAGGCGACGGGCTGGTCGGCGGTCAGCAGCGGGGCGATGGCGCGGGCGGCCTCGACGTGCTGGTGCCCCTTGGTGGTGACGATGATCGCGTCGATGGCGCCGGCGTCCGCCGCCGTGCGGGCGAGCCGCAGATGCGCCAGATGCTCGCCGCGGATGTCGCGGAGCAGGATGCCGCCCCGCTCGGCGATGGCGTCGGCATTAGGGCCGCGCGCAAACACCGTGACGTCGCTGCCCGCGAGCGCCAGCCGCGCCGCCATCAGGCTGCCGACGGCGCCCGCACCGAAAATCGCGATCCGCATGCCGAGGGTGTCTCCAGTTTCGTTGTTTGGGTAACGACGCTAGCGCGAGGCGGCGGCGGCGGCCAGAGGGTGTGCAGTGCGGTTTGGAGTGCGGCGTCGCGTGGCCGTCTTGTCGCCATCGCGACTGTGGTATGCTGGTGCGAGGCCAACCGGAACCTGCAGCACCACCGATGATCCCGACACAGACGCGCTTCGTCATCTTCGAGGGCACCACCGTGATGGTGGCGCCGAAATCGGCCGACGAGGCCAAGGCCGCGCTCAAGGAGCTTCGTCACAAGAAGAAGGAGCTGGCCTGGCGGAAAAAGTCTCTGCAACGCGACAAGAAGGCGGCAGAGGCCCGGGCGGAGCGGACGACGCGTGCCAAGAGCCGCAGGAAGACCGGCGTGATGGCGACGTTGCGGACGGTCATGGATGCGTTCACCGCCGTCCCGCGTCTCGTGTCGCGCGCCAATGCGAACGCCGACATCGGCAAGCTCGACCGTGAATGCACGGCCAT
This sequence comes from Devosia equisanguinis, assembly GCA_945889015.1. GTDB lineage: Bacteria > Pseudomonadota > Alphaproteobacteria > Rhizobiales > Hyphomicrobiaceae > CAMDBL01. The sequence continues at coordinate 3,614 of CAMDBL010000279.1, read as the reverse complement.
CGACGAGACGCTGCACAACATCGACAGCGCCATCATCCAGGTGCAGGGCAAGCTGCTGCACACCTGAGAGTGCGGTCAACTCGATCTCAGGATCTTGTCCATCGCCTTGCCCCGCGCCAGCTCGTCGATCAGCTTGTCCAGATAGCGGATCTCCCGCATGACGGGCTCCGCGACCTCCTCCACGCGCACGCCGCAGACGACACCCTTGATCGACGCCCGCGCCGGGTTGAGGCTGGGGGCGTTGGCGAGAAAGGTCTCGAAGTCGGTCTGTTTCCCGATGTGGGCGTCGAGCTCTGGCTGGCGATAGCCGGTCAACCAGGCGATGATCGTGTCGACCTCTGCCTTGGTCCGCCCCTTGCGTTCGGCCTTGGCCACGTAGAGCGGATAGACCTTGGCGAAGGGCATCGTATAGATCTTGTGCTTGTCCATGATCTCTCTCGCGCGTGCTGCTCGGTTCAAGCACACGATGTCCGAGACGATCAAGGTGGCAGGCTGCGTCCCTAAGGGGCCGGCGGTGCCCTTCGGCCCCCGCCGGCAACTCTCAATTCAGCTTGATGGAGCCGAACAGACGGACGCTGGCGCCGGGCTGCAGCACCTCGTCCTTCTTGAAGGAAACGTGGTTGCGGACGTCCTCGTTGAGCAGATTGTCGCCACGCAGGCCGATCCGCATCTCCGGCACGAGACCGCCGGCTGCCGAGTCGAGCTTCACCGTGGTGCTGATCTCCGCGTTGAGCAGGGTATAGCCCTCCGTCGCCGTCTCCTCGGGCCCGATGTCCTTTTGCGCGAAGGCATGGAGCAGGCCGACGCGGGCGCTCCACTGGGCGTCGCGATAGAAGATGCCGCCCCCGAGGCGATGCGGCGGAATGCGCGGCACGTTCTCGCCGCCAGCGAAGGTGGCGCGCACCAGATCGTACTGGCCGTCGATGCCCCAGACGCCGCGCCACACGCGCGCCACGTCGTAGGCGGCGGCCAGCTCGAGCCCGCGGAAGGTCGCGTCGCGCTGGGTGAACAGAACCTGATCCAGTTCCTCCACACCCGGGGCATCGCAGGTGTCGAGCTTGTCCTCGCACTTGACGCCGGTCAGCCGCTTGAAGATGAAGCCGTCGAACTTCGTGTGAAAGGCGCTGGCATCGAAACGGAAGTCGCCCTGCGCCCTTTTGAAGCCGAGTTCGATCGTGCGCGCCTTCTCCTTGCCGAGGTTCGGATTGCCGATCTCGAACGTGCCGGTGGCCTCGTGAACGCCCTTGGAGAACAGCTCCTGCGCCTCGGGCGCACGCTCCACCATCTGGCCGTTGAGGCGGGCGACCACGCCCATCGGGAGCTGATAGAGCAGGCCACCGCCGAAGCTGACGGGCTTGAAGGCTCGCTCGCCCTCGAAGAAGACCGGGGTCGCCGGAACCGTCACATCGGCGAGGCCACGGCCCGAGACCTTGGTCTCCTCGATGCGCGCGGCGGCCTGCAGGCGGAGCGCGCGGGTGAGCTGCAGCTCCTCGAACAGGAAGCCGGCGATGGTGTTGGCGCGCGCGGGATCGAGCAGCCCATCGACGGGCTCGTCCTGGGCGAGGCCCGCAATCTTCTTGCGGCCGATCTGGATGCCAGCCGCGCCACGCAGCTCGCCCAATCCCGTCATGATGGGCAAGTGCTGCACCTCGAGCCGGCCTTCGCTCTCCTTGTTGGTGAAGCGCGTGCCGATCAGCGTCGTCCCGTCCTCGGTGATCACCTCGTTGTGGGCGTAGTCGGAAAGGCCGCCCCACCAGCGGATCGCCTCGATGCCGAGCGCGCCGACACGCCATTCGCCCTTGGCGAGCAGCTTTTCCTGCTCCATGTCGATGCGGGGCCGCAGCGTCTCGGCCTCGTCGCCGCCCGGGATGCCGTAGAGGCTCGCGGAGCGGACGTAGGCGAGCCCCGCAAAGCCGCTCGACCAGACGAAGGAGCCGCCGAGCGAATGTCCCTCGCTCTCGACGAACGAGTTGGCCTGGCGGCCGCGCGGTGTCGCATAGTCGCCCGCGTTGCGGCGGTAAGCGTCGGCGTGCAGGACGATATTGCCTGCGCCGGCCGTGACCGAGAATCCGCCGTCGCGCCCGTCGTCGACCGAGGTCAGGCCGCCCTTGATCTCGGCCATCATGCCCTTTGGCGGCACGAACGAGGGGATGCGGTTGTTCTCCACCGCGACCACGCCGCCGATCGCCTGGCTGCCGTAGCGCAGTGTCGCCGGCCCGCGCACGACCTCGATCCGGTCGGCGGCGAACGGATCGATCGGCACCGCGTGATCTTCCGACAGCGTCGAGGCGTCGGCGGTGCCGATACCGTTCTCCTGGACGCGGACGCGGGCGTTGTCGAGGCCGCGGATGATGGGACGGCTGGCGCCGGCGGCAAAGCTCGATCCCGTGATGCCGGGCCGCATCGCCAGCGTGTCGGTGAGCGTGGCGCCGGTATTGGCCTCGATGTCGCGGGCGGTCACCACGGTGACGGCCGCGAAGGTGTCCGCATCGACGATCATGGTGCCGGGCGGGGGCAACGGCGCGACGGGGAGCGGCTCGGCAGGCGGCTGGGGCGTGGGCGTCGCAGCCGGCGCGGCGGCTTGCCTTTTGGTCGCCACGGGCGCGGGTCTGGGCTTGGGCGAGGCCGCGACCGGGCTCGGTGCCGTAACCACGACTTCCGGCAGGGTCGTCTGGGCATCGGCGGGATGAGCGGCGGACGCCAGAGCCAAAACGATCGTGCCCGTCCGAACGTAACGCATGCCTGGAACTCCCTCGGTCTGATATGTTATATAGTTACAGATCGGACGAGGGCTTGCGCAACCGGGTTGGGAGACGAGCGGGCGGATCGTCAGGCGAGCGTGGTCTAGTTGCAACAGTATAACGTTGCGGTCCAGGTGCCTTCGTCGAGGCGGTCGGCGCAGCGAGCGACGGCAGGACAGCGTCAGAATTGGCAGGTGAAAAGCCGCGACGAGGCCGCGCCCCCCGCGCCTCGACATGGCGCGACGTGTCGCTTCAATCCTTGGCGCGCGGCGCGACGAAGTGGCGGAGGCGGCCGGTGCCGGGGGTGACCTTCGCCCAGGTGTCGACGTCGAACGTCAGGACCGCCAGCGTCGCGGTCGTAAAGCCTTTGGCGAGGCCGGCGATCAGCTTGCGGTCGCCCGAGCCGGTCAGCTCCAGCGCGAGCGCATGAACTCCGGGATTGTGCCCGATGACGAGGAGGTTGTGGACGCCGGCCCCGACCTCCTGCACCCGCTCCAACAACTCGGATGGGGGAGCCAGGTAGAGCTGCTCCTCGAACGCGGTCTTGGGCGGCGGCCCGTCCCACTCCGCCATCACCAGCGCCAGCGTCGCCCGCGTGCGCACGGCATCCGAGCACAGCACCATGTCCGGCTTCAGGTCGTGCTCGGCGATGTAGATCCCGACCCGGGGCGCCTCCCGAACGCCGCGCTTGGCGAGGGGGCGCTCATGGTCGTCGAGCCGGGAATCATCCCAGCTCGACTTCGCGTGTCGCAAAATGGAGAGCGTAAGCATGCGACATGATCTGCGGAGCGCGCGCCGATCAGTCAAGCATCCTGTGCGCTGCCTCCACACCACGGCCGCGCTCGCAAAGCACGGCCGCGATCCTCACATCTT
>CAMDBL010000278.1 GCA_945889015.1 Devosia equisanguinis | reverse complement strand
CCCATCTTTCAACAGGTTAAGCCGAATCGGCTCCGATGCGCCAGCATCTTGCGCCGCCCCACAGGCATACGACGCCGCAACCCCAGTGGAAAGCCAGCGCCCACGCCTTGAAACCCGCGTTCAGGACGATGAGACCGTCGCCGAAGCAGACCAGGGCGCCCATCAGCAACCAGAGCGCGAGCGCCCGCCACTGCCGCAGCCACGCGAACGCGACGGCGAGACCGCCGAGCCAGAGATCGCGCAAGCCGATGACGGCGTGCAGCTCGCTGCCCGCAAGTTGCCTCGGCAAACCGAATGTGCGCTGCGCCGCACCGGGGTCGACGATGAAGCGGACGCCGATGGCGAACAGCAGAAAGCCGCCGGCGATCCCCAGCCAGAAAAGTCGCCTCTGCAACAGGCTCGATCGGCCGGGATCTGGCGATGGCACGTCCTTGCTCACTCGAGCCAAGCGACCGCCCGGATCGGGCTACCGGTGCCGCCCTTGATCTTGAGCGGGAAGCCGATGAAGCGGAAGCGGCCCTTGCCGATCAGCTTGTCCAGGTTGCACAGCCCTTCCATGTGGGTGATGCCGTGATCGCGGCAAACGTGGTGCACCTCGAAATTGTTGCGGCCGACCCGGCCTGGGCTCACCGCCTCGACGCCGAACATGCCGATGCCGAGCTTTGCGAGCCAAGTCGCGCTTTCTTTCGTCAGGCCGGGGAAGTCCTCCAGGTAGCCTGGCGTGCCGTAGCAGCGGCGGAAGAAGTCCATGTGCAGCAGCACGGTGTCCTTGGGCTTGATCTCGACCTTGGCGACCTCGATCGCCTTTTTCAGGTCGTCGATCGAGATGTCGGACTTGAGCGGCTTGTGGCCGAGGTCGAGACAGACGGCCTCGGTGAAGAAGTTTTCGAGCGGCATCTCGTCGATGCCCTTGGCGCCGGGCGTCGCATCGAAATGGCGGGGCGCGTCGACGTGCGTGCCGGAGTGATCGCCCATGGCGATCGACATCGTCGCGGCCGAGAACTTGTAGCCGTCCGCCTCGCGCACCTCGTCATGCGTGCCGAAGGTGGTGATCACGATCGGCGGATGCGTGAGAATGCGCGGCATCTTGTGATAGATCTCGCGCGACAGGTCGATGAGCGGCATGGGCGGGTCCTCCGGCGGTTTTGGGGAGGATACGCAGGAAGGTCGGGGCGCAACAAGTCGAGATGCGCTGCGCTGCCGTCGACACCACCGAGCCCGAGCGAGTCAATCCTGGTCGCCCACGACTTTGCGCGTGATCCGGCGCCGACCGTGCAGGATACGGATGATTTCGACACCGTCATCGGCTATGCGATACAGCGCGATCCACGGCGTCAGAGGCCAAGACCTGAGGCCTCGCCCCAAACTCGGGCGCTTGCGGCCTGCCTCCGGAAACTCGGACAAGTTGAGAAGCGATCTCGAACTTTGCCACCCCCCGCAGCGCCACGATGGCACCGTTGTCCGCCATGACCTTCTCGGCAATGCTCTCGATGTCCCGGCGGGCCGCTGTCGATAATTCAACTGGCCCGTTGCGCAGCCTCAGCGACGCGAAGCGATCACGCCTTTTACGTGGGCGAAGACCTCGTCGTGTGAGTGAGATTCGCCACGATCGACGTGCCCTATGCCCTCCTCGATCAGCGGCTTGGCCCAGGTCAGATCCTCATCGGCGAGTTCATCGTCGAGCATCATTCTCTGAATGGCGGCAGCGACGGCCTGCTCCACACTGGCGAATTCGCCGGCGGAGACGCGCGCGCGCAGCCATTCTCTATGCTTCTCGTCGTTCTCGATCTGCATGAGCGAAAGTTAGCAACTCGGTCGTGTTCCATCAATGTTCACGCATCCCTCCGGGAGGACGGCGACGCCCCGGGCGATGAGGCGTTCGCGGTCACGCCCGTGAATGGGGCCCCCTACCTCTCAAACCGCTTGAACTTGATCCGGTGCGGCTCGACGGACTGGTCACCCAGGCGGCGCTTCTTGTCGGCCTCGTAGTCCTCGAAGTTGCCCTCGAACCACTCGACGTGGCTGTCGCCTTCGAAGGCGAGGATGTGGGTGGCGAGGCGATCCAGGAAGAAGCGGTCATGCGAGATGACCACGGCGCAACCAGGAAAATCTTCCAGTGCGGCTTCCAGCGAGGACAGCGTCTCGGTGTCGAGGTCGTTGGTCGGCTCGTCGAGGAGGAGCACGTTGCCGCCCTCCTTCAGCATTTTGGCGAGATGCACGCGGTTGCGCTCGCCGCCCGAGAGCAGGCCGACCTTCTTCTGCTGGTCGGCGCCCTTGAAGTTGAACCAGCCGCAATAAGCTCGCGAGTTGATCTCGCGCTTGTCGGACAACTTCATCTGATCGAGCCCGCCGGAAATCTCCTCCCAGACGGTCTTCTTGTCGTCGAGATGGGCGCGGCTTTGGTCGACGTAGGAGAGCTTCACGGTCGAGCCGAAGGTGATCGTGCCCTTGTCCGGCTTCTCCTGGCCGGTCAGCATCCGGAACAGCGTCGTCTTGCCGGCGCCGTTCGGGCCGATGATGCCGACGATGCCGCCCGGCGGCAGCTTGAAGGTCAAGTTGTCGACCAGCAGCTTGTCGCCGAACGCCTTCGACAGCCCCTCGACGTCGATCACCTGCTCACCGAGACGCGGGCCCCGCGAGATCTGGATCTGCGCCTTGCCGACCTCGTCGCGGCCGGCCTCCTCGTTGAGCTTCTCGAACGCCGTGATGCGCGCCTTGCTCTTGGCCTGACGGGCCTTGGGCGAGGAGCGGATCCACTCCAGCTCGCGCTTCAGCGTCTTTGCCTTGCTCTCCTCGGTGCCCTTCTCCACCTCCTCGCGCTTGGCCTTCTGCTCGAGCCAGGACGAGTAGTTGCCCTTGTAGGGCACGCCGTGGCCGCGATCGAGCTCGAGCGTCCACTCGGTGATGGTGTCGAGGAAGTAGCGGTCGTGGGTGACGAGGATCACGCAGCCCGTGTAATCCGTGAGGAACTTCTGCAGCCAGGCGACCGATTCCGCGTCGAGATGGTTGGTCGGCTCGTCGAGCAGCAGGATATCCGGCTTCGACAGCAAGAGCTTGGTCAGCGCCACACGCCGCTTCTCGCCGCCCGAGAGCTTGGTCACGTCGGCATCGCCCGGTGGGCAGCGCAGCGCGTCCAGAGCCTGCTCGACCTGGGTGTCGAGATCCCACAGGTTCTGGGCGTCGATGACGTCCTGCAGCTGCGTCATCTCGTCGGCGGTCTCGTCGGTGTAGTTCGCCGCGATCTCGTTGTATCGGTCGAGGATCGCCTTCTTCTCTGCGACGCCGTCCATGGCGTTGCCCAGCACGTCCTTGGTGGGATCGAGCTCGGGCTCCTGCGACAGGTAGCCGACCTTGATGCCCTCGGCCGGCCGCGCCTCGCCGAGGAAGTCGTCGGTGACGCCGGCCATGATCTTCAAGAGTGTCGACTTGCCGGCGCCATTGAGGCCGACGACGCCGATCTTCGCGCCGGGATAGAAGGACAGATTGATGTCCTTCAGCACCTGCTTGCCCCCCGGGTAAGCTTTGGAGAGCTTGTGCATGTGATAGACGAACTGCGGGTTGGCCATGGGAGCCCTGGTCCTTCGCGGAATGGAATTGGGTTGGCGCGTTCTAGCGCATGCGCAGCACGGCGCTCAATGGGCTAGGTGGGATCCTCGCTAGCGGATCAAAGGCCGAGATCGGGCATGACGACCTGGATCGCGGGAACGAGAAGCAAGGATTGGCGAGCTCCAGGCTCGATCACCTCGACGGACGTGTAACGTCCGTTCGCCATGTCCGGACCGCGATGCACGTGGATGTTCAGGCTCCAGGCCTCGATCACCCAATATTCGCGAACACCGTGTGTCGCGTAGGTTCGCGCCTTGATGCCGAGGTCGGCGTCGAGGCTCGTGTCGGCGACCTCGACGACGAGCAGCACGGACTCACCGGAAAGATCCGGCGGCATAACGGCTGCGGGGCGGATGATGATGTCCGGCTTCGTATACGTGTCGGCGGTCAGGTTGAGCTGCTTCTCGCCTGTGACATGAGCCTCGACTGTCTCCTGACGACGCAGATGCCGCTCCAGGACTTCGCAGACCAGGTCGTGCCGGCGCCCATTGGGTGACATCGGCACCATCTCCCCGCCGATGAGCTCGAAACCGTCCTCGCCGGCAAAGAAGCCGGCTGCCGCCGCTTTCTCCAGCTCGGCCGTGGTCCAGCGCCAGCGCGGCAGACCTTCTGCCGCCTGGGTCGGGAGGCGCCGCGCACGGGCGGCGAAACCTTTGACGTGCTCGTTCATGGCCTCAGCCTAGCACAATCGGCCAAGCGGGAGAAATCTCACACCGTCGCCGTCTCGAACTCCGCCGGCATGACGATCTCGAGCAGCTCGCAGTCGTCGGAGTAGTCGAGCACGGTGTGCACGATGCCGGGCGGCTGCAGCCAGCACGAGCCGACTTGCATCGTGTGCGTGCCCTCGCCTTCGAAGTCGGCCTTGAACCAGCCCTTGAGCACATAGACCATCTGAAAGTCCGTGCGGTGGAGATGGCGCTGGCGCACCTCGTCCGTCACCGGCGGGATCAGCTTGATGACGTGGGCGACCGCCGCCCCGCCGGTCGCAGCCGCGATGCCGAGATCGCGATATTTGGCATACGCTCGCAAGCCCCCGGCGAAAGCCGCCTCGTCGTGATGGCTGACGCTGAAACGCTGCGGCTTTTTCCCGTTCGTGTCCATGGGGCGATCCTCCGTCGTTCGAAGACGCCGGCAAGCCTAGCATGGCTCAAACCATCGCGCGGAAGGCAGGAACCGCGCTCACCAGGAACCGTTGATCCCGGACACGCGCACCAAGTTCAGGAGACCATCGATGACCGATGAAAGCCGATCCGCGCCGTCGGCGCGGCAACCCGCACAGTCGCAGATGCGCAACCCCGTCGACCAGTATCCGAGGCCCCCGTTTCAGACGCAGGAGCAGCCCTGGCCGGGGCTCGCATCGCGGATGAACCCACCTCCCGATCACGGCGAGAGGACCTACCGGGGCAGCGGCCGTCTCGCCGGCCGCAAGGCGCTGATCACCGGCGGCGATTCCGGCATCGGCCGCGCCGCCGCGATCGCCTTCGCGCGGGAGGGAGCGGATGTGGCGATCAACTATCTCCCGCAGGAGGAGGAGGACGCGCGCGAGGTCGTCGATCTCATCCGCGCCGAGCACCGTCACGCCGAAGCCTTGCCCGGCGACATCCGCGACGAGGCGTTCTGCGGGCAACTCGTGGCCTCGGCGGTGAAGGGCTTGGGCGGGCTCGACATCCTCGTCAACAACGCCGCGCGCCAGACCGCGCAAAAGGCCATCACGGACATCAGCACCGAGCAGTTCGACGCGACGTTCAAGACCAACGTCTATGCTATGTTCTGGATCACGAAAGCGG
>CAMDBL010000277.1 GCA_945889015.1 Devosia equisanguinis | reverse complement strand
GACTTTACGCGCCGGCGTGCGGTTGTGTTCGAGGATCTCGCCATTGGCCTCGTCCAAGGTCTCGGCCAGGACTTTCACGTCCTCGTTGCCGCTGATCTGCGCCAGATGTTCGAGCGATGCGCCCAGCGCCAGGAACTCGCCCAGCGAATCCCAGCGCAGATAGCCTTCCTGCTGGAACTGCTCGACGTGCTTGGGCGCGGAGCCGCCCGCACCCGTCTCGAACATGCCGCCACCGGCCAGCAAGGGCACGACCGAGAGCATCTTGGCGGAGGTACCGAGCTCCATGATCGGGAACAGGTCGGTCAGGTAGTCGCGCAGGATGTTGCCGGTGACCGAGATGGTGTCCTGGCCCTTGCGGATGCGCTCGAGCGACACCTTCATCGCGTCGACCGGAGCGAGGATGCGGATGTCGAGGCCGCTGGTGTCGTGATCCTTGAGGTAGACCTCGACCTTCTTGATCAGCTCGGCGTCATGGGCGCGGTTCTTGTCGAGCCAGAAGATCGCCGGCGTGTTGGTGAGGCGGGCGCGGCGGACGCCGAGCTTGACCCAGTCGCGGACGGCCGCGTCCTTCAGCTCGCACATGCGGAAGATGTCGCCGGCCTCGACCGGGCGCTCCAGCAGCACCTTGCCGTCGTCGGTGACGACGCGGACCGTGCCGCTCGTTGCGACTTCGAACGTCTTGTCGTGCGAGCCATACTCCTCGGCCTTCTGCGCCATCAGGCCGACGTTGGGGACCGAGCCCATGGTTTTGGGATCGAAGGCGCCGTTGGCCTTGCAGTCCTCGATGACGGTCTGGAACAGGCGCGCGTAGGCGCGGTCGGGGACGACGGCCTTGGTGTCGGCGAGCTTGCCGTCGGGACCCCACATCTTTCCGCCCTCGCGGATCATGGCGGGGATCGACGCGTCGATGATGAAGTCGCTCGGCACGTGCAGGCCGGTGATGCCCTTCTCGGAGTTCACCATCGCCAGCGCCGGGCGCTTGGCGAACTGGGCGGCGATGTCGTCCTTGATCGCCTTCTTCTCGGTCTCGGGCAGCGTCTCGATCTTGGTGACCAGATCGCCGAACCCGTTGTTGAGGTTGACGCCCAGCTTCTTGAGAGTGGCCGAGTGCTTCTCCACGACGTCGGAGAAGAACACCGAGACGACGTGGCCGAACACGATGGGGTCGGCGATCTTCATCATCGTCGCCTTGACGTGCAGGGAGAACAGAACGCCCTGGGTCTTGGCGTCCTCGATCTGCTCGGCGAAGAACTTGCGCAGCGCCTTGGCGCTCATCACCGAGGTATCGATGATCTCGCCGGCGTCGAGCGCCGTCTTCGCTTTCAGCACCGTCACCTTGCCGTCTGTGCCGGCCAGCTCGATGCGGACGTTCTGCGCCTTGTCGACGGTGGTCGCGATCTCCGAGCCGTAGTAGTCGCCCGCCGGCATGGTGGCGATGTGCGACTTGGAGTCCTTGCTCCAGGCGCCCATCTTGTGCGGATTCTTGCGCGCGTACTGTTTGACGGCAGGCGCCGCGCGGCGGTCCGAGTTACCCTCGCGCAGGATCGGGTTGACGACGGAGCCGAACACCTTGAGGTAGCGGGCGCGGATCTCCTTCTCCTCGTCCGTCGTGGGATTGTCCGGATAGTCCGGCACGTTGTAGCCCTTGCCTTGCAGCTCCTTGATGGCGCCGCGCAGCTGCGGGATCGAGGCGGAGATGTTCGGCAGCTTCATGATGTTGGCTTCGGGCTTCAAGGTCAGCTCGCCGAGCCAGGTGAGGTCGTCGTTGATGCGCTGCTCGGGCTTCAGCCGCTCGGGAAAGCTCGCGACGATGCGGCCGGCCAGCGAGATGTCCTTGAGCTGGACCGAAACACCCGCCGCGCCGACGAAGGCCTCGACGATCGGCAGCAGAGAATAGGTCGCGAGTGCCGGGGCCTCGTCGACTTTGGTCCACATGATTTCGAGCTTGGACATGCTGACACCTCTGGTCGTCGTGCTGGTTCGAGCCTGGGAAGGCGACCATCATCCCGTGAAGGGCCCGTGTTTATGATGCGCGGGTGATAGCAGGGGGGCGGGCCGAGGGAAAGTGGGCCCAACGGGTACCCTGAACGGGGCGGCGGTGCGGGGATGCATGCCGGCGCGGTCCTGTTCCCGCCAAGATTTGAGAGCCGTGGAGCTGTTTTGCATCGCGGCAGTGGTCTAAGACGGGGCCATCGTGCCGCAGAAGGATGCCATGAGCAGCCCCGAGCCAACTCCAGTGTCCGATTCCGTGACCGGCAATGCCGCGTCCCCCGCGAACGTCGTCCCGCAGGCTGGAGAGCCGCGGATCGCCGCGGCCGGGCCGGTGGTGTCGACGGTCGTGCATGCCTGCCACGAGCGTTCGATCGACACCGGGCTCGCCGAGCTGGCGGTCCCTGGTCTCACCCGCGACACTCTGGAGCCGGTGCTGACCTATTGCGCCGAGCTGACCTGCGAGAAGGACCAAGTCACCTGCCCCGGCTGCAAGCGGCGGACCGAGGCGCAGGGAATACACACTCTCGACGAGTTCATCGCCCGCCACGAGGAGATCGTCGTCGGGGACGGGCGGGTACGGCTGCTGGGACAGGGCGCGGGCAAGCTTGCGACGCCGGAGCTGGCGGCGCTTGAAAAGACCTGGTCGGGCGAGAACTACTGGTTCTGGGCGCGCCGCGTCTTGCGCAAGCTGCGTCACGGCATCCGTCGCGCTCATATACAAGGCGAGGCCATGGCGGCGGCGGGCGAGACGCCGGCCGTCATCCTGATGGAGCCGCAACTCGCAGACAACATCGGCATGGTGGCGCGCGCCTGCGCCAATTTCGGCCTGGACAGCCTGCGCCTCGTCAATCCGCGCGACGGCTGGCCGAACGAAAAGGCGCGGATCGCGGCATCCGGCGCCAACTACATCATCGACGACACCGAGCTTTATCCGACGCTGGACGCCGCGATCGGCGATCTAACCTGGATCTGCGCCACCACCGCGCGGCAGCGCGACCTGCGCAAGCCGGTGCTGACCCCGGAGCAGGCGGTGGCGGAGCTGCGGACGCGAATCGCGCGCGGCGAGCGGTGCGGGATGCTGTTCGGGCGCGAGCGCAACGGGCTGGAGACCGCCGAGGTGGCCAACGCCGACGCCATCGTGATGATTCCCGTGAACTCTCGATTCGCCTCTTTGAACCTCGCCCAGGCCGTGCTGATCCTCGGCTATGAGTGGCTGCGCGGGCAAGATGCCGCAAGCCTCGGGCGCGTGACGACTTACGAGCAACCGCTGGCCGCCGGCTTCAACATGGGCGAAGACCGGCCGGCATCGAAAGGCGAGCTGCTGGGCCTGTTCGAGCACCTGGAAGGGGAGTTGCACCGCCTCGGATTCTTCAATCCCGAAGCGAAGCGCCCGACGATGACGCGCAACCTCAGAACCATGCTGTCGCGGATGCAACCGACGGAGCAGGAGGTCCGCACGCTGCGTGGTATTGTTGCCACGCTTTCCCGGGGCAAGGGCCACGGGCGCAAATCGTCCACATGAGCTGCCATGATCTGGCCAATTTTTGAGCCGAGCGATGCCGCCAGCCGATGCTAGAGGATGAGCTGCACGTCGGGCTGGAGAACCACAGCTTCGAGGCAGGGATGGATGCGCCGCGGTGAGATCGTGGCCGGCGCCGGCAGCGACAGCGGAAAGGGCTTTGAGAAGATGCGGATCTTGAGCAGCGCGGGGATGGCCGGAGCCGCGATGGGGCTCGTTGCGGCGGTGGGCTTCGGCACCATCGCCCAGGCCCAGGAGCTCAGCGAGAACTCGCTGCGGAGCTTCATGGAATATGCGTGGTCGCTGACGCCTTCCAAATTCACCCGCCCGGATGGGCGCACCATCGAGATCGACAAAAAGAAGAAGGCCGAGATCATGGTCGCGCCCGACGTGGCGCGAGAGGTGATCAAGGTCGGCCGCATCTCGGCCTACGCCCAGGTGTGCGAGCTCGGTGAGGCCCAGATCGCCAACTATCGCTCTCTCATGATCAGAGAGGAGCAGAAGAAGAAGTGGACCGAGCAACAGCTCATTTACATCAATCAGCTCCACCTCACGACCGTCATGATGCTGACCGGCAAGGTCAAAGTCGTCGACGTCGAGGGCGAGAAGAAGGTCGAGGTCGAGGAGACCAAGGCGAAGCCGCAGACGTGCAGCGACGAGCAGCGCAACAAGGTGGCCGAAATCATCACCGCCTACGTCAAGGCCGGCCCCCCGCTGTCGACGGCCGCCGCGCCTGCCGCGCCGAGCACGACCGGTGCCGTAGTGCCGGCGGCGGCTGCTGCCGCGAAGACCCCTCCTGCCAAGAAATAGGGCAGCCGATCGGGGTCTTGGCGGTTGACGCCGCCCGGTGTGGCCGTTAAGAGACTGGCAGCGCGGGCTCGTTAGGCCCGCGTTTTCATTGCGCACCTGTGGTGTGGCCCTCCGCGGCCGGATCTGTCGGCGCTCTCCCGCAAGGGACGAGCGCAGAGGAGGGAGCGCGAAATCACTCGCTGAGACTTTTTTCCAAGACTTCGAAGGACCACGACGAATGACCAAGCGCGTCCAGGCCAAGCACAAGATCGATCGCCGTCTCGGTGAGAACATCTGGGGCCGCCCCAAGAGCCCCTTCAACAAGCGCGAGAGCCGCCCCGGCCAGCACGGTGAGCGCCGCGCGGGCAAGCTGTCCGACTTCGGCCAGCAGCTCAAGGCGAAGCAGAAGCTGAAAGGCTACTACGCCAATATGAACGAGCGGCAGTTCCGCAAGGTCTACGGCGAGGCCACCCGCCTCAAGGGCTCGACCTCCGAGAACATCATCGGCCTGCTGGAGCGCCGCCTCGACGCGCTGGTGTATCGCGCCAAGTTCGTGCCGACGCCGTTCGCCGCCCGCCAGTTCGTCAGCCACGGCCATGTCTCGGTCAACGGTCGCCGCGTGACGGTGCCGAGCTATCGGCTGCGCATCGGCGATCTGGTCGAGGTGCGTGAGAAGTCGAAGCAGATGATCCTCGTGCTCGAGTCGATCAAGAGTGGCGAGCGCGACGTGCCCGACTACGTCGAGACCGACCACAACAAGCTGACAGCCAAGCTGCTGCGGATCCCGGCATTGTCCGACGTGCCCTATCCCGTGCAGATGGAGCCGAATCTGGTCGTCGAGTTCTACTCGCGCTGATCTGGTCCAAACACTCGAGTTTGCGACGGGCGGGGCCGCGAGGCTGCCGCCCGTTTCCGTTTGAAGCAGCGCTTGGCGCTCACGCGAGCCTCTGGCGCTCTCGCTCTTTGGCCGGCAGCGCGGTCGTGGCCGGGGCTGGCAGTGCCACCATCCGGGCCCGCGGGCGGGCCGTCGTCGTGTTCGCCCAGCCGTAGGCCAGCATCGTGATCAGCGCGCTGGCCGCGAAGAAGTACGTTCCCGGCAAAACCGACGCTTCCGTGTAGCCGGACGAGTTGACGTAGAAGATCATCAACGCCAGCACCATCACGTCGGTCATCGAGTAGCGGCCGAGCCATTCCATGGTCGAGACGGATTTCTGCCGGAACTCAGCGCTCAAGTCCGG
>CAMDBL010000276.1 GCA_945889015.1 Devosia equisanguinis | reverse complement strand
CTTGGCGAGTTCGACCGCGCACGAGCGGCCGATGCCCTTGCCGGCTCCGGTGACGAGGGCGATCTGGCCTTTGAGGTTGGGGGCTGTCATGTGGATCTCCGTGATGGTGAGGGAAAGTCGTAGGAAGGTTGAATCAGGCAGTGGGGCCGGCGAGATCCTCTACCCGATCAACAACTTGGGCAAGAACAGGCTGACCTGCGGAAACGTGATGATGATCGCCAGTGCGATCAGCAGGGCGATGAAGAACGGTGTCACCCCCATGAAGATCTCTTGCACCGATACATCGTTGGGTAGTGACGCCTTCATCGCGAACACCACCATGCCGAACGGCGGCGTCAGCAGGCCGAGTTCGATCGTGATGATCGCGATCATGCCGAACCAGATCTTGTCGTAGCCGAACTGCATGGCGATTGGCACCATGATCGGCAGCGTCAGCAGCATGATCGAGACGGAATCGATGATGCAGCCGAGCACCAGCAGGATGACCAGGAACGCCAGCAGGATTACTACGCCCGGCACGTCGAGGTGAGCCGCCCACTGGGTCAGCGTGTCCGGCAACTTGGAGAGAGTCAGCATCCGGCTGTACATCTGCGCCGTGATCAGCAGGAAGAAGATGCTGGCCACCGACTGGCCGGTCTCGAGCAGCATCCGCCACGTCGAAGAGAGGCTGAACCGCCGGCGGATGATCATCAGAATCAGTGCGCCGAGAGCACCCACCGCACCCGCCTCCGTCGGGGTGAACCAGCCTCCGTAGATGCCTCCGAGCACCAACCCGATCAGAGACACGATCGGCCAGAGCTTCAAGATGGCGCTCAATCGCGAAGTATCTCCGCGTGCGGCCGCGTTGATTTCCGCCTGGCCTTCCTTGCCGACGACGCTCGGATCGATGCGAACCCAGATGAAAATCGTCGCGATCAGCACGCCGCACACCACCAGGCCGGGACCGATGCCGGCGGCGAACAGCTTACCGATCGACTCCTCGGTGATCACGCCGTAGACGATCATCAGGATCGACGGGGGGATCAGCATGCCGAGCAGCGCGCTCGACCCGACGATGCCGAGACCGAATTTCCGATTGTAGCCGAGGCGGTCCATCTCCGGCACCGCCAGCTTGGAAAAAACGGCGGCCGATGCGACGGAGACGCCCGTGATCGCGGCGAAGATGGCGTTGGCCATGACGGTGGCGACGCCGAGACCGCCCCTGACGCGGCGCATCATCGCCTCGGCCGAATCGAACAGGTCTCTCGTGGCGCCCGCTTGCGTCGCGAACAATCCCATCAGCACGAAGAGTGGAATGACTGCGAACACGTAGTCGTTGATGGCGCTGTAGGCGGTCTGCTGCAGCATGCTGACGGCGACGCGAAACTTGCCGGTGATCAGGTAAGCCCCCGCGAAGCTGACGGTCGCCAGCGCCACGCCGATGTGGAATCCGAGCAGGATGAGCACGAAGATGGCCGCGACCGAGAGCGCGCCGATAGTGACTGGTTCCATGATCCGTTCCCCTCGGCGCCGCTAGCGCTCGACCTCGACCTCGACCACCTCGGAGAGCTCCTCCGCAGACGGCCCCTCGGTCAGGTAGCGATAAGCATCGAGCAGGAATTGCAGCATGGTCAGCACCGCTCCCGCGACCAGGATGCCCCACAGCGCCCAGACCGGGATGCGCACGGGATACTCGCCCTCGAATGCACCGATTTCGTAGCTTCTCATCGTCTCGCCCGAGCCGAGCCAGGCGATGAAACCGAACATGCAGGCACCGACCAGTGAATTGAGCACCAGCACCGCGATCTGGGCTCTGCGCGGCATTGCGCCGAGCAGGATGGTGGTGCGCAAGTGCTTGCGCGCCCTCAGGCAGTAGGCGCACTGCAACCAGAACATGCCGACGATGGCGAATTTGACGATCTCGGGCACGCCGGGAATCGGAGAGTTGAATCCGCCGCGCAGCGCCACGTCGGCAGAGATCAAAGCCATCAGGAAAACGACGACCATGCTGGCGAAATTGTTGCACGCCGCCAGCAGTCCTCCGAACCATGCACCCATTGCATCCTCCCTGTCGGCCCCAACAATGCGGGTGCCGATCATCGCGCGTGGCAACACGCATGGCCCAGCGAGCCAGGCGGTTCATAAGGTATGGCCGACCCCACCGCCGATCGGCGGAGCCGCAAGCATGGCCGAGGTGTCCGAGAACCGCTCACCCGATCGCCGCTGCGCGACACACCCGAGGCGGGCGAGATGTCTGCCGAAAAAAGCTTCAGTGCTCACGATCCGGATCTGCGCCCCAGCGTGGAGCGCAGACCCGATCGATGCAGGAGCGACTTATCTCTCGGCGGCCCAGTCGCGCGGGAACTTATGGCCGGCTGCCTTCAGCACCTTCACGTACTCGTAGATCACCTCGCCCGGCATGCCGGCCTTGTTGATCTCCTCGAAGCGAACCTTCGAGACGTTAGCGAGTTGCTTGGCATATTCGGCCTTGACCTCGGGACTTGCCTGGCGAACCTCGACGCCGAAATCCTTCAGCTTCTTGCCGGACTCGACCTGCTTCTGATAGGTCACGTCACCCATTTTCGCATTGAACTCCTTGCCGACCTCGAGCACGATCTTCTGCACGGCCGGTGGCAGGGCTTTGAACGTATCCTTGTTCATGGTCAGCAGCGGCGTGTGAATCGCGCCATAGTCCATGTCGACGAACAGCTTGGACACTTCGTTCAACTTGAACGAAACGGTCGGCTCGGCCAACATCACCCAGCCTTCGTAGACACCCGACTGCATCGAGGTATAGGCCTCGTTCAGGTTAGACTGAACGGGAACGGCGCCGGTCCCCTGGAGCCAGGCGAAATTGGGGCCGATGGCGGCGATCTTGCGGCCCTTCAGCTCACTGACCTTGTCCCACTTGAAGTTGGTGACGAGGCCATAGTTGCCGACGACGCCGGCGCCGACGAAGACCTGACTGTAGCGGTCCTCCAGCACCTTCTTGAGGGCAGGCACCTTGTCGTACAACTCGGCCACGGCCTTGGCGACGACGCGCGGATCAGGGGAGCCGAATGGAGCGAAGTAGGTGAAGTTGTGCACGAGCAGCTTCGCGGGCTCGGTCGGTACGTGAACGTCGGCCATGTCCAGCAGCCCGGATTCGACCGCCTCGAGGCACTCGCCGATCTTGCACAGCGAACCGCCCCAACCGGCCGTCCAGTCGATCTTGTTGCCGGTCTCCTTCTCCACCCGCTCGGCCAGGCGCGGCATGTAGAAGTCACGGATCGTCTGAACCCACAGGCCCGCAGGGACGTGGCCGGCGCCAATCTTGAGCTTGATGGTCTCCGCCGAGGCTTGACCGCCAGTGAACGAACCGGCGACGAGCGCACCAGCCGTAGCAACAGTCGCGACGGCGACCGCCCTCATGTGCTTGAGCATGTTTTTCCTCTCCCAAGTTAACGAACGCTCTTATGGGCTGATTAAAGCGGCGACGCACCGCCTCGGCAATACCCAATGTCGCAGAGCACAACGCCGACGGGAGATGGGCAGCATACCCCTCAGTCAATCCAGTCCGAGGTACAGCTTCTTGACGATGTCCGAACCGCGAAGCGTCTCGATATTCTCTGCGTCGAGCTCGATCTTGCCATGGACGAGCACGTAGCCGCGATCGGCGATGCGCGTCGCCTGCTCGAAATTCTGCTCGGCCATCAGCACGGTGAGACCCAGCTGCGCCTTGAGTTCGGCGATCTTCTCGATCATGCGCGCCACCAGGATCGGCGCCAAACCCACCGAGGGCTCGTCGATCAGCAGGATCTTGGGCGCCGACATCAGCGCGCGCCCGAGCGCCAGCATCTGCTGCTCGCCGCCCGACATCGAGCCGGCGAGCTGGCCTTTGCGCTCGGCGAGACGCGGAAACGCCTCATAGCTGAACGCGAGGTTGTGCTTGATCTGCGCTCGCGCCGCCTTGCGGAAAGCGCCGAGCAGCAGGTTCTCCTCCACCGTCAGCTTCGGAAACAGGCGGCGGCCCTCCGGCACCAGCGCGATGCCGAGATCGACGATCTCCTCGGTGGACTTGCCGATGAGGGAGTGCTTGACGCCTTCCACCTCGGCGACGATCTCGCCTCTCGACGGCACCACCTGCCCGGTGATGCAGCGCATGATCGTGGTCTTGCCGTTGCCATTGGTACCGAGCAACGCGACGGTCTCGCCGTCGCGGACGGAAATCGTCACATCCTGCAGCACCGTGACGGCCCCATAGCCGGCGTCGACGTGCTCGAAGCTGATGCTATTGCCCAAGGTAGGCCCTCACGACTTCAGGATGCGACATGACCTCGCGCGGCTCGCCGTCCGCGATCTTCTGGCCGGCGACGAGCACAACGACGCGTTCTGAGAACCGCACGACTGCGCGCATGATGTGCTCGATGAGGATGATCGAGATTCCCGACTTGTTGAGCTGCATCAGCAGCGCGAGGATTTCGTCGACCTCGCTGTCGGACAATCCCGCCATCGCCTCGTCGGCGACCAGTACCTTCGGACGACCGGCGAGGGCGCGGCCGAGCTCGAGCTTGCGCAACTCGACCTGACTGAGGCTGCGCGGGTTGCCGGCCGACTTTGCCAGCAGCCCGACAAGGCCCAAGATCTCGTCAGCCTCGCGCTCGATGCGGTCCTGGTCGGTGAGGCCGACCGTGAACGACAGCGGCACCTCGATGTTCTGGCGCACCGACATGCTCTTGAACGGGCGCGGGATCTGGAAGCTGCGAGTAATCCCCATGCGCGCCCGCTGCCAGGCCGGAACCTTGGAGACGTCGGTGCCGTCGAAGTGCACGCTACCGGCCTCGAACTCGAGGGCGCCGGTGAGGCAATTGACGAAGGTGCTCTTGCCGGACCCATTGGGCCCGATCAGGCCGAGCCTCTCGCCCGGCTTCAGCGAGATGTCGACGTTGCTCAACGCCGTGAAGCCGCCGAACCGTTTCGTCACGCCCTTGGCGACGACAATGTCGTTCCCGGTCGCTTGGCTGCTCATTTCAGCCGCTCCCTGATGCCGCGAATAAGACCGACGATGCCTTGCGGAGCGGCGATGATGAATGTCATCAGCAAGACGCCGACGATCAGCAGATTGGCCGCCGACGAGATGGTGACGGTGGCGATCTGCTGCATCGAGCCAAGCAGGACCGCGCCGATCACCGGCCCAATCCAGGTGCCGAGACCGCCGACCAGCGGCATGGCCAGCGTGTTGACGGCGATCGAAAGATTGAACGCGGTCGCCGGGTCGACATAGGTGACGAAGTAGGGGAACGGCGCTCCCGCGGCCGCCATCATGGCTCCGGTCAAGGTGGTGGCAATCAGTTTGACCCTCAGCGAGGGGATGCCCGCGCACTCGGCCGCCGTCTCGTCGTCCTTGATCGCCCGCAGACCGCGACCGAGCCAGGAATGCTCGACCGCGCGTGCGATCAGCACCGAGGCGATCGCCATCGCCAGCATGACGACGAACAAGTAGCGGGTATACGAGCCGATCAGCGGAACGTCCTCGGCCGGTCGAAGCACGTAGACGCCGCGAGCACCGCCGACATAGTCCCAGTTGATCATCAGCGTGTTCAGCACCACTGCCAGGGCC
>CAMDBL010000275.1 GCA_945889015.1 Devosia equisanguinis | reverse complement strand
CTTCGAGGATCGACAGGACCTTCTCGGCCACCGATCCGGACGCATCACGACGCACTACTCGGCGGCCGAATTGTCGCGGCTTATCGCTGCGTCAAGTACCGTCGCCGATAGGGGGGACGCGAAGCCCGAGCTGGTTGTCTTGAAGGGGGTGCTCCACGGCGCCTCACGCAAAAATCCCGCAAGCGGGCCACTCCCGCTGCGGTCAATCGGCTAAGCCTTTGATTTGATTGGTGGGTGATGTAGGATTCGAACCTACGACCCGCTGATTAAGAGTCAGCTGCTCTACCAACTGAGCTAATCACCCGACCGCCGCCCTTGTCCGGTAGGAAGCCCCGAGGGGTCTCACAGGGACGGCAAAGGGCCCCGCTTGAGGGCCCCTGTGCGATCATCTAGCACCGCGATCCCGGTCTGTCCAGCACCCGTTTCAGCAGCGTCGCCCGGATCGAAGCGGCGACCGCGGGCGCTGTGTCATGCCGACTTGCGAAGCCGCTTGGCCTCGCCTGGCGGTGGCAGCGCGGGGGAAGGCGTCCGAGCGGAAATCTCGGTACTACGGGCAGACATCTGCACCGCCTTCTGCACCTTCTCGAACGCCCGCACCTCGATCTGGCGAATGCGCTCGCGCGAGACGCCGAACTCGGTCGACAGATCCTCGAGGGTGGCTGGATCCTCCGCCAGGCGACGCGCCTCGAAGATGCGCCGCTCGCGCTCGTTCAGCGTCTCCAGTGCCCGGGTCAGGTAGCCGTGGCGCATGCCCTTTTCCTCGGACTCGGCCAGCCGCTCCTCCTGATCGGGCGTGTCGTCGACGAGCCAATCCTGCCACTCGCCGGACTCCTGGTCGGCCCGGACCGGCGCGTTCAGAGACGCATCGCCGCTGAGGCGGCGATTCATCGAAATCACGTCCTCCTCCGGCACGCCGAGCTTGGTCGCGATCGCCTTGACGTGCTCGGGCTTGAGATCCCCCTCCTCGAGCGCCTGGATCTGGCCCTTCGCGCGGCGCAGGTTGAAGAACAGCTTCTTCTGCGCGGCCGTGGTGCCCATCTTGACGAGGCTCCACGAGCGCAGGATGTACTCCTGGATCGAGGCACGGATCCACCACATCGCATAGGTTGCGAGGCGGAAGCCCTTGTCGGGCTCGAACCGCTTGACGGCCTGCATCAGGCCGACGTTGCCTTCCGAGATCACCTCGCCGATCGGCAGGCCATAGCCGCGATAGCCCATCGCGATACGCGCCACGAGCCGCATATGGGACGTGACGAGCTGGTGGGCCGCCTCCGAGTCGCCATGCTGCTGCCAGCGCTTGGCCAGCATGAATTCCTGCGCCGGCTCGAGCATGGGGAACTTGCGGATATCGTCGAGATACCGCGCCAGTCCGACCGAGCCGCCTGCCAGTGTGGGAAGTGCCTTACTTGCCATCTCTTCCTCAACAGTGCGCCCGCGTAGCGGGCTCCGCTGCTGCTCCCTTGTCATCGACCGCCCCGCTGGTGGCCGACGGTCTTGGCCAATAATGGCGCAAACCGGTGTCCACAGCATGGCAACATCGCCCGGACCCTAGCAGAGGTCCTCCGTGTCGCTCCAACCACGTTGCCGTGCAGACCCCGTCACTTCGGGTCACGGATCAGTGATCCTGACTGAGGTGTTGCGCCACCCTCGGATACCTCAACGCGCGAACCCCCGATTCTCCTTCGCTACCGTCAAAAAATAATTCTGACCTGAGCCGTAGGATTACCGTCCCGCGCGGCAAAATGCAATCATGAGCTGGCCGCCGACCGAGCCGGGTCAGTGGACTGGTAAAGCAAAGTTGCACTGAATTTCAGTGCGTTGCGGCCCACTGTTGCCCCATCCGGTGGCGGGTTTTGCCGATCGGGGGCCTGTTCAGCGGCGCCTGCTGCCCTCGGCTGGGGCCTGGCCGAGTTCGACCCGGTCCGCCCACGTCGTGCGCATGCTGTCGGCTGCCTCGTTGCGATCCGCGCTGCGCGGCCACAGCGCGACGGAGGCCAGGATCGACATGCAGATCAGCACGCTCAGCGCATCCATCTCGTTGCCGAACGGCCGGAAATAGATTGTATAAGCCATCACGAGCATCATCGCGTAGGCAGCGGCCGTGATCCGGAAACTCAACATCGAGACCTCCTGGGTCGGAAGCCTCCTGTCTACGGCGTCCGCGTTAACGCCACGCGAGCACGCTCGCCTGCATTCGATCTAACCGGTCGCCAACGCCGAAATAAGCTCCGCGAGATCGGCCGGCGGCGGGCTTTGGAAGCTCATGCGCCGCCCCGTGACGGGATGGACGAAGCCGAGTTCGGCCGCGTGCAAGGCCTGCCGGCCGAGCGCCCGCAGGGTCTGCCGGGCAGCGGGCGCGAGCCGTAAAGCCTTGGTGGCGAACCCGGTGCCATAGGCCGGATCACCGAGCAGGGGATGGCCGATGTGGGCCATGTGCACGCGGATCTGATGGGTTCGCCCGGTCTCGAGTTGCAGCCGCACCAGGCTCGCGATTGCGCCCCCCTTGCCCGCCGCGCCCAGCGCCCGCTCCAGCTTGTAGTGGGTGACCGCCTGCCTACCGGCTGCCTCCGAGACCACGGCCATACGCAGCCTATTGGCGCTGCTGCGGCCGATCGGTGCCTCGATCCGGCCCGACGCCCGCTCGGGCACGCCCCAGGCCACGGCGAGATAGGCCCGGTGCAAGGCGCCATCGCGGCCGTGGGCGGCGAACTGCTCGGACAGCCCGCGATGGGCCGCGTCGGTCTTGGCGATGACCAGGAGCCCGGAGGTGTCCTTGTCCAGGCGATGCACGATCCCGGGGCGCCGCACGCCGCCGATCCCCGACAGGCTCTCGCCGCAGTGTGCAATCAGCGCGTTGACCAGCGTGCCCGTGGCATGTCCGGCGGCGGGATGCACGACGAGGCCGGCGGGCTTGTCGATGACCAGCAGCTCGGCGTCCTCGTAGACGACGTCGAGCGCGATCGCCTCGCCCTCGGGCTCGGCCGCCACCGGCGGCGGAACGTCGACTTCGAATGAATCCCCTGGTTTGACCCTGATCCCGGCGTCACCTATGGTCCGCCCCGCCTTGGTGACGCGTCCGGTCTTGATCAGCTCCTGCAGTCGGGAGCGCGACAGCTCGGGGAGTTGCGTCACCAGCCATCTGTCGAGCCGAACGTCGCCCGCCGCACTGGTGAGGTCGGCGGTGACAGTCACCCGACCCTCGCTCACAGGATGTGGCATGACGTCGTCGACACGCTTCGCGACCACATCCTGCGCGCTGTCGTCGCCGGGTTCAATGTCGGGTTTCTTGACGGCGCGCTTGCGGCCCATGATTAGCTCAGTCCGAATGGTACGGGGAAAGACATGACCGGCACGAGCAGCGCTGCACGAACCGAGGCCCCCGAGGCCGGCGCGGGACGCCCGACCAATACGTTCGAGCGCAACCTCAAGATCGTCGTGATCGCGATGGGGCTGCTGATCGTGCTCGGTGTTCTCACCGTGATCGGCCGCATCATCTATCTCGCGTCGCGCGGCGGAGCGCAATCGTCATCGAGCGGTGCGCTCGCGACCGCACCGCGGCTGGCTCTGCCGGCCGGCGCGGCAATCCGCTCTTTGTCGATGTCCGGCGACAGGCTGGCCATCCACTTCGATGCGGCCAGCGGGGCCGGCATCGCGATCCTCGATCTCGCCAGCGGCAAGGTGATGAGCCGTGTGGAGCTGGTGCCGGAGCCGCCCCGGTGAGACCCGCTCGGGCCGTCCGCTGCTCTCGAGCGCCTTGCCCGTCTCAGATTCGGTAGAAGCGGGCGGCGGTGTCGTGAAAGAAGGCGCGTTGCTCGGTCGCCGGCCGGTGCGCGAGGGCCATCTTCACCGTAGCCAACAGGCTCGTGTACGTGCTCTTCAGCTTCTCGACCGGGAAGTTGGAACCGAAGAAGCAGCGGTCGGCCCCGAACATGTCGAGCAGCGTGTTGTATTGCCGAGCGACCGGAGCGTAGGGCCGCGGCGCGCCCCAGTTGACATTGTTGACGCCGGAGCACTTCACGAACAGGTTTTTCAGTGGCGCCAGCCGGCCGAGCCCCTGCTCCCACAGCTCGATCGAGGCGGGATCGTCGCCCGTCAGAAGGCCGGCGTGAACGAGGCAAAACCGAACCTGGGGCAATGAGCCGACCAACTCAGAGAAATAGTCGAACTGGTTGGGAAATCCCTGCAACTCACAGTGCAATTCGCGGGTGGCGAGCAGCGCCACGCCGCGCCGCCACTCCATGCTGAGGCAGAAGTCCGGGCGCTCGACCGCCTGCCACGCCTTGCGACTCGGCTCCCACATCACGTGATCGCGGATACCGCGAAAATTCTCGTACTGGGCATGCGCGTCCAGCATCTCCTCGACGCGGTCGTCGGCGAGATGGGCGTGCCCGGTGATGGCATGCGGAAACCCATGCCGATCGGCCACTCCCTGCAGCCAGCGGGTCTCGCCGACTGGATCGCGCGCATCGTAATGCGCCTGAACGTGGACCGACTTGACCACATCATGGCCATTGAAATCGACCCTCAGGTCATCGATCAGGTAGTCGAACCGCAGCGGCTCGTAGCTCTCGCCGAAGATTTTCGGCGATGGCGGCGCCACCAGCCAGGGATAGTTGCGCACCTCCCACAGGTGGTGATGCGTATCGATGATCGGGCCTTGATACATGCGTTGCTCCCACCCAATCTGGCGCGGTGGACTGCCGCAGCCGCACCCTCGACTGTCACACTCCCTGACCGAAAGCGCGTTTCGGCGTCGTATTGAACGCCGTGCCCGCCATCGAGCCAGCGTCGATCGAGAGTACGATGCCCGTGACCCAGCGCGCCTGATCCGAGGCGAGATACACCACGCCGTTCCCGATATCCCAGCCGGTGCCCTCGGTTTGCAGGAGCGTGTTTTTGCGGCGGGCTTCCCGCAACTCGGGCTCCATGCCGTTGGCGTAGACCATCGGCGTGTAGACGTAGCCGGGCGCGATACAGTTGACCCGGATGCCCTCGGGCCCGTGGTGCGCGGCCATCGAGCGGGTCATGTTGACCACCGCACCCTTCGAGGTCGAGTAGAACACGTTGGGATTGCCGCCGCGCAGCCCGTCGATCGAGGCGAGGTTGACGATGGCCCCGGCGCCCTGCTTGCGCATCTGCGGTATCGCGTACTTCGACATCAGCATCATCGAGGTGACGTTGACGCGCATGGCGCGGTCCCAGGCCTCGATGTCGACATCCACCACGCTGCCGAGCGGACCGCCGATGCCTACGTTGTTGACGAGGATGTCGACGCGGCCCCACGCGTCGACCGCCGCCTTCACCGCCGCCGCGCACGACTCCGACTTGGTGACGTCGGCGCTGACGACCATCGACGTGCCGCCGTCCGCGTCGATCATCGCCTTGGTCGCCTCGGCCCATTTCGGCGTGGCATCGAGCAATGCGACCATGGCTCCCTCGCGCGCGAGCAGGATCGCTGCGGCTCGCCCATTGCCGATGCCGTCCGCGCGCGAACCCGCACCCGTCACGATCGCGACCTTACCCGCTAGACCCGTCTCCGGCATCGCAGCCTCCCGATAGCCATATCGTTGTCTCTTCCTA
>CAMDBL010000274.1 GCA_945889015.1 Devosia equisanguinis | reverse complement strand
GACGGCTGAAGGCGCCGATCATGCTGCAGTTCATCTTCGGCATCATGGGCGGCATCGGACCCGAGCTCGAGCACCTGATGCAGATGAAGAACACCGCCGACAAGCTGTTCGGCGACGACTACGTGTTCTCCGTGCTGGCGGCCGGGCGGCACCAAATGAACTTCTGCACGATGGGCGCGATGATGGGCGGCAGCGTCCGTGTCGGACTGGAGGACAGTCTCTACATCGGCAAAGGAAAGCTCGCGAAGTCGAACGCGGAGCAGGTGGCGAAGATCAAGCGCATCGTCGAGGATCTATCCTTCGACGTCGCAACGCCCGACGAGGCGCGCCAGATCCTGGGCACCAAGGGTGGCGACCAAGTCAAGTTCTGAGACGCGACGAGTTGCAAAACGTAATCGGCCCTCCCCGGAATATCCAGGGAGGGCCGCAGATGCCGACAGTAGACGTCGTGATCGGCTGAGGGTGCTTCACCAGTAATAGGGCGCGCCGTAGTAGTCGTGGGTCCGCTTCTCCCAGTCCCGATTGGGATTGACAAGAGAATCCTCCGTGAACTCCGGGGAATCCTTCAGCTGCGCCTCGGTGATGTCGGTGCGATAGCCACCGAGCGAAGTATCGTACTTCAGCGCACCCCACGGCACGGGGTAATGGCTGTGACCGAGCCCCATGAAGCCGCCGAAGCTCATCACGGCGTAGACGACGCGACCTGACGGCTTGTCGATCATCAGGTGATCGATCTCGCCGATGCTTTCGCTGTTGGTACCGTAGACGTTCGTGCCCTGCACCTTGTCGCTCGAAATCAGATTGGTCTGCGGATAGGCGCTCGCCATGGCTCCGCTCCTTTCAGCAGGGGTATAGTGGGGGGGAGAGAATACGATGCCGGAGTGACGTCACGGCCGTGAAGCGCGCGTCGCCGCTCCGGCATCGGTCCTCTTCAGCAGAAACGCCGATCGCTTCG
The DNA here is from genome assembly GCA_945889015.1 of Devosia equisanguinis. GTDB lineage: Bacteria > Pseudomonadota > Alphaproteobacteria > Rhizobiales > Hyphomicrobiaceae > CAMDBL01. The sequence continues at coordinate 4,676 of CAMDBL010000274.1, read as the reverse complement.
CCGGGTTCCAGGCTCCACGCTTCAACGACAGACGCGACGGCACTGCTTGATCGGCCCGACATACTGGCAGCGCGTGCGGCAGGACGCGTAAGGGTTCCGCTGGCTCGGGCCCGATCTGACCGTCCGGCAATAGCGGCCGACATGGCGATGCCAGCCCCGGACGCCATCCTGCGCCGAGCGATGACAGCCGTGCACGCGCTGCACGAGAGAAACGATGGCCGGCGGCTCGAGCAATCCAACGCCGACCGGCGAGGCCTCCGCCGGTGACTGCGCGAAGAGTGCCGTCATTACGACAGAGGCAGCCGAAATCCTAAAGAACATGAGGGGGTTCCTCCTCGTGACGAGAGCCGCCCCTAAACGCACCGATAACGGGAAGGTTGCCATCGTCGCGCGTGCCGGGAGAGGGAAGAAACCGCGGCGGCTGCGAGCCACGACTCGCACTCAGCCCTTCTCGCGCATCAACCGGGCCCTCTGGCGTTCCCAATCGCGCTTGGCCTCGGTCTCGCGCTTGTCGTGGTTCTTCTTGCCCTGCGCGAGCGCGATCCGCAGCTTGGCGCGGCCGCGTTCGTTGAAATACATCTCGAGCGGCACGATGGTCATGCCTTGCCGATTGACGGCGTTGGCGAGCTTGACGATCTCGCGCGCGTGCATCAGGAGCTGGCGCTTGCGCCGCGGGTCGTGCTGGAAAAAGGCGCCGACGGTCTGTAGCTCGGGAATGTTGGAGTTGATCAGCCAAAGCCCGCCGTTCTCGTAAGAGACGTAGCTCTCGGCGATGTTGGCCTGCCCCTTGCGCAGGGATTTCACCTCGGTGCCGGTCAGCGCGATGCCGGCCTCCCACGTCTCGGTGATGGCATAGTCGTATCGGGCGCGGCGGTTCTCCGCCACGACCTTACGAGGCTTCTCCTTCTCGGCCATCACCGCTCCCTAACTGCCTCGACCACGGCCCCGAGCTTATTCGGCGGCCTTGGCCTGCAGCAGACCGGCCTTCGCCAGAGCCGCGTCGACCGTCTTGCGCGTCGCCTCGGACACCGGCACCAGCGGCAGCCGGGCCTCGGCCGAGCACAGGCCGAGCCGGAAGGCTGCATACTTCACCGGCCCCGGGCTCGTCTCGACGAACATCGCGTCGTGCAGCGGCATCAAGATGTCCTGCAGTTCCAGCGCCTTCTTGTAGTCACCCTCGAGGCAGGCGGTCTGGAACTGTGAGCACAGCCGCGGAGCGATGTTGGAGGTGACCGAGATGCACCCGACGCCGCCATGTGCGTTGAAGCCCAGCGCGGTCGCGTCCTCGCCGGACAGCATGACGAAATCCGGTTTGCCGGCGACGCGGCAGCCGAGACGCTGCTGGGAGGCGCGGGTCAGGTTGGCGGTCGCGTCCTTGACGCCGACAACGTTCTTCAGTTCGAAGCAGCGCTGCATCGTCTCGACGGTCATGTCGACGACGGAGCGGCCAGGAATATTGTAGATCACGATCGGGATCTCGACCGCGTCGTTGATCGCCTTGAAGTGCTGGTAGAGCCCTTCCTGCGTCGGCTTGTTGTAGTAGGGCGTGACGATCAGCACCGCATCGGCACCGGCACCCTTGGCGTACTTGGAGAAGTCGATCGCCTCGGCGGTCGAGTTGGAACCGGCCCCGGCGACGACGGGAACCCGCCCTCGCGCGGTCTTGATGCACAGCTCGACGACCTGCTTGTGCTCGTCGTGGGACAGCGTCGGGCTCTCGCCGGTGGTGCCGACCGGCACTAGCCCGTGGGTGCCCTCGGTGATCTGCCAGTCGACCAGCCGCTTGAAGGCTTCCTCGTCCACCCGACCGTTGCGGAAGGGCGTGATCAGCGCCGTGAACGAACCTCTGAGCATGAAATCCTCCTGGGCTCTCGCCGGCGCACCCACCGGCCAATCCGCGCCCAATGCTTTTGATGTTGCGGTGCCCGAATCGGCTGATGTCGAGACATCCCCCGTGCCGGCCCCGTACACACTCGCCAACCTGCCTTGTCAACCAGCCTCCCCGACGGCATGATCCGAACGACGAGCCGACAGGCGCAGCGCGCAACACTATGCGCTCGCGTCAAGCCCTGCAAGACGCCTGCCGCCTTTTGCCGGACCGCTTCGCGCGATCCATGGCAAGATCGCAGGTGCCCAGGACGCCCCCTGCCCCCCCGGCAAAGGACGAGAGCCCATGCGTCGACCGCTTGCCGTGCTGCTGATGGGACTGAGTCTGACGCTCGCCGTCCCCGCGCTGGCACAAGCGCCCTCCCAATCGCTGCCCGTCGGCGCCAAGATCGCGGCCAGGCCTGCCGGGATCGAAGTGCCGCGCGATCCGGCCGAGACCGCCTATCTGGCCAAGATGGACGCGGCGATCACAGGTGCGCGCGATCAGACCCCCGCCGTCGAGCAACTCACGATGTTGCGCGACGCGGTCGCCGCCATCAACGCACGCGACATCGGCAAGGCAAAAACGCTGCGGGACGGACTCACGGACCCGGCAATGGCCAAGCTCGTCGACTGGCAGCGGTTGCGGCAGGGCTACGGCGAGGCCGGTGACTATCGCGCCTTCCTCGATCAGAATCCACATTGGCCCGATCGCGTCCTGATCGGGCGACGGCTGGAGGAGGCTGTCTTCACTCAAGGTGGCAGCTCTGCGGCGATCAAGGCTCACTTCAAGAACCGCAAGCCGCAGTCCGCCGCCGGTACGGCAGCCCTCGCATCGGCCGCCCTGTTCGAGGGCGACAAGGCGCTCGCGCGCTCGCTCGCCGCAAGAGTCTGGCGCGCGGGCGAGATCGCGGCCTCGCTCGAGACCGGCTTTGTCGAGCGTTTCGGCGCGCTGCTGACGCCGGCCGATCACATGGCCCGCCTCGACACGCTGCTGATCGACGAGCCGCGCTGGAAGAAGGATCGCGACGAGCGTGCCGCCGTCGCCCGCCGCCAGATCGCCCGGCTGCCCGAGGCCGATCGCAAGCGGGCGGAGGCCCGGCTCGCCGTCCTGACGCGCGCGGCCAATGCACAGGCGCTGATGGACGCGGTGCCTGCCGACGAGGCGAAGGCAGACCCCGGCTTCCTTTTCCACCGCATCCAGCTGCTGCGGCGCGCCGGCAAGGGCGAGGACGCCGCCAAGCTGATGCTGACGGCGCCGGTGGATCGCAACGCCGGCGAGCAAGCCGCCGGGAGCAAATCCGACGGCTGGTGGGAGGAGCGCCGGCTCCTTGCCTATGCGGCGATGAAGGCCAACCGGCCCCAGCTCGCCTATGATCTGGTGCGCGACCCAGGCCCGCTCAACGTCAATCCGGCGAAGGAGCAGAGCTTTCTGTCGGGCTGGCTGGCGCTGCGCAAGCTCGACAGCCCGCAGATGGCGCTCGCCCATTTCACCGCCATGCGCAAGGCGGCCGACGGTCCGCTCAGCATCGCCAAGTCCGAGTACTGGCTGGGTCGTACCCGCGAGGCGCTGAAGGAGCCAGCCCTGGCCAAGCCCCATTACCAAGCCGCCGCCGAGCGCTACGACACCTTCCACGGCCAGCTTGCCCGCCAGAAGCTCGTCAAGGGCCCCCAGGCCTTGCCCGTCAGGCCGCCGGCCGAGCCGACCGCGGACGAGATCAAGGCCTTCAACGCCAACGACGCAGTCCGCGCCACCGTGCTCGCGCGCAAGGCCGGCCTCAACAACGAGATCGTGCGCACGATGCTCGGCGGCCTGCGCAACGGCCTCAAGAGCGAAGCCGAGGTGGCCATGAACGCGCATCTCGCCGAAGCGCTCGGCGACACGCAGATGGCGGTCCGCGTTTCCAAGACGGCCATCGCCCAAGGCAAGAACCTCTTGCTCTACGGCTATCCGGTGCATCCGTTCCCGGCCTACACGCCGCTGCGAGAGCCGCCCGAGCTCGCCTTTCTGCTCGCCATCGCCCGCCAGGAGAGCGAGTTTAACACCCAGATCGTCTCGGGAGCGGGCGCGAAGGGGCTGCTGCAGGTGATGACAGTGACGGCCAAGCACGTCTGTCAGGACTACAAGATCAAGTGCGAGATCGGCCGGCTACTGACCGACAAGTCTTACAATACGATGATCGCATCGGCCTACATTGCCGACCGCATGAGGGAGTTTTCCGGCTCGTACGTCCTCGGTATGGCCGGCTACAACGCGGGTCCCGGCCGCGCCCGCCAGTGGATCCGCGAGTTCGGCGATCCGCGCGATCCCAAGGTCGATCCCATCGACTGGATCGAGCGCATTCCCTCCACCGAGACCCGCGAGTACGTCGCCAAGGTGATGTCGAACGTCCAGATCTACAGGGCGCGGCTCGGCGAGGCGGGCAAGGCGCTGCGCATCGAGGACGACCTGTTGCGAGCGCGCGGTGGGAGTGCCCTCCCCTCCGCCACCGCCAAAGACGAGGCCGGTGGCGCCAGCGGCAAGGGCGGCTGATTGCATCCGAGGGGCCGGCTCCGAAGCAAGCCTTGTTCGACACGATCCGTTCTACCGCCGTAGAGGGATATTTCCCACCGCCCTTATCGTTGATGGCGGTTCGACTGCTCTTCGCCATGCGTTGGCAATTTCCTGGATCGGTGGCTTCGGGTTGGTGCTGACGCTGTGGCGTCGGCGGCGAGGGGCGGGGCACCAGCAACGAAAACCGCGCAAGCTTCGCACTTCGCGGGGCTCGATCGCCCCGGCGCCGGCACCCCGACAGTGGCGGTGTCAGACG
>CAMDBL010000273.1 GCA_945889015.1 Devosia equisanguinis | reverse complement strand
AATCGTGAGGTCGTCATCGGTCTCATCGCAGAGAAAAAGGTGGCCGGCACCGCTCTCGTCGGGATCTTCCACGACCAGGATGTCCGCGACCGGGTCGCCGACCGCATCATCGACATCACCCGGTTTGCACCATCTCCATCCCACGAACGAGCTCCAGGCCCATGACCTCCGCGACACTCAGACTGAAGAATGCACGCATCGTCCTGCCGGATCGTGTTCTCGAGCACGGCACCTTATCCATCGAGAACGGACGGATCGCAGATATCGACGAAGGATCGACGAGTGCCGCCGGCATCGATCTCGCCGGGGACATCCTGATACCCGGCCTGATCGAGCTTCATACCGACCATCTCGAGCCCCACGTCACCCCACGCCCCAAGGTGGACTGGAATCCCCTGTCCGCGGTACTGGCCTACGACGCGCAGATCGCAGCCTCCGGCATTACCACGGTCTATGATTCGCTGCGCCTCGGCGCCGACGAGAGGAAGAGCGTCATTGGTGCCGTGAGCCTCGACCTCGCGCACATCATCGACGACGCGCAGAAGAGCGGCTGGCTGAGGTCGGAGCATCGAACGCACCTGCGTTGCGAGATCTGCTCGCCGGATGTCGTGACCGAGCTCGAGAACTTCCTCTCGCATCTCCCCGCGCACCTGATCTCGTTGATGGATCACACGCCTGGGCAGCGCCAGTTCCGCGATGTCGAGAAGTTGATGATCTACTACCGCGGCAAGGGCGGAATGGGTGAGGACGAGTTGGCGGGCTTCATGAAGCGCCGGCACGATTTATTCGAGCGCTTCGCCGTTACCCACCGCCGGGCCCTCGTCGACATCGGACACCGGCACGGGATTCGGCTGGCGAGCCACGACGACACGACGCTGGAGCACGTCGAGGAATCGATCCGTGACGGCGTCTCACTCGCCGAGTTTCCAACGACGGGAGAGGCTGCAGCAGCCTCCCACGCAGCCGGCATCGCGGTGATGATGGGAGCTCCCAATCTCGTGCGCGGCGGATCGCATTCCGGTAACGTGTCTGCAGCCGAACTCGCACAATCCGGCACGCTCGACATCTTCTCCTCCGACTACGTTCCAGTCAGTCTCCTGCAGGCCGCATTCGAGCTGCCGCGCTGCGTCGAAGGCATCGGTCTGCCCGAGGCGATTTCGACCGTCACCGCGGCTCCGGCCGTGGCTATGGGTCTAGACGACCGCGGCCGGATCGAGTCCGGCACCAGGGCCGATCTCGTCCAGGTGCATATGGCGGGGTCTGTTCCCGTCGTGCGCCAGGTTTGGCGGGAGGGTCGCCGTGTCGCTTGAGCTGGGTTGTTCGCGCGAGCCGGATGGCCAGCTGCAGGTGCAGGCCGGATGCTTCGTCTTCGTGGTCGGGCCGAGCGGCGCTGGCAAGGATACGCTTATCAACGGCGCGCAACGGATTATGGCTGACGATGACCGCTACCACTTTCTCCAGCGCACTGTAACCCGGCCTCGCGGAGAATGGGAGGATCACCAAAGTCTCCCGGAGGACGGCTTCGCGGAAGCTGAGGCAAGCGGTGGATTTGCTCTCACGTGGGCGGCGCATGGCCTTCGCTATGGTGTTCCAATTACGGCTAAACATCTTATCCGGAGCGGCAAGATCGTCGTGTGCAACGGATCGCGCGCCGCCATCGGTGACGCGCTGGCCCAGTTCGCATGTATCGAGATTGTCATGATCACGGCAGCCCCTGACGTCCGCCTCCGCCGCCTCCTCGCTCGAGGCCGCGAGAGCGACGTGAAGCACCGCATGGATCGCCATGCCGACTGGGATGCGCATTCGATCGCTTCCGTCATCATCCAGAACGACGGGGAGCCCGACACAGCCACCTTCGCGCTCGTCGACTTCCTGCGAGCCGTCGCCACCCGGTGAACCACGAGGTCGAACCGCCGAAAATTTTGAGGTGGTTGTGTCGCCATATAACGGCATTCCACCATCCACGTCGAAAGCGCCGGCCTTTCGAATGGCGCTTCGCGACAACCTCACACAATGAGGAAATCAGCCTCGGTCAGCGCAACCTTGTTACCGGGGAATACGAACTGAACCGCTGCAGCGCTGCTACCATCCGCGTCGTAGTACAGCGTCCCATTGCTGCAGAGTGAGGTGGCCCCGCTTCTTCGGTGATTTCTTGGACCAACGCTGCAAGGTGCGGTTCTGGTCGAGGTCGATCAGCAGCACGCGCTCGCCGTCCATGGCGAGGGCTGAGGCTATGGCAGCGCAGGTCGTGGACTTACCGACACCGCCTTTGGAGGACGCGAAAGTGAGGATCATACAAAACTCCAAATATCAATTCGTGCAAATATGGATTTGGGGTAACACCCAACCGAATAGATCAATGGTACCGCATTCGTTCAATTGGCCAAGTTTTCAATTGCGCCATCCAATATTTGATGGATTGCGCAAATATACATTTGCTCAATTTCACGCTTGATGATTTGCACAAAAACAAACGCCCGCGTGCAAAAGTGAAGTGAGAGCGCACAAAGCGCACGTCACCGTTTCTTTTCAGGTGATGGCTTCTTGCGGGTTGATTTAATCGCGGCATTCAGAAGCCGATCGTCATCGGCATGGTCGAGCTCAAGGAGAACGATGCGCCCGTCGAGCGGGACAGAGTCGAGCACGACGGTGAGGCCGGCGCCGACCTCGTGCGGGTAGGCCTGGCCAATGCGCGTCCATATCGGGCGCTTACTGGAAGCACTGCGCTTGACGGTGTAGGCGATGAGGACGGGATCGGTGGCCATGAACGTCTTAAGCCCGACAAGGGCAGGGGCCTTCGTCAAGGGCTGGTGCACGCTCAATAAGACGGTGAGAAGGCGCGCGCCACATCTCACATTTCGATTTATCCGGATTTGTCATTGCATGTTTGCACAAATGTGGATTTGGGCAATTGCGCTCCTCTGATCAATGCGACGCAGGCGCTATATCAGGCGCTATCTATTGTCATCGAATGCGGCCGCATAGGCATCCTCGATGCGCCGCACTTCAGCGGCGGTCAATGCGGAGAACTCTTTCTCGCGGGCACGCTTCGAGAGCTTGCTCTTGTTCTGGCGCAGCATACGGAAGAGTAAATCGATAGTTCGCTCCGGCATTTCAACGATGGCTTCGATGTCGGCGCGAAAGCGGTCGTAGCGGCGCAGATAATCGGTCTCTTGCGGCAGGTCTTCCTCGACAGTCTTTTGGACGCAGGCATAAAGAAACTCCGCCTGCGGCGTGGCATCGAAGAAGCGATAGAAATCCCCGGTGTCGTTCAAGACGCGCACGTTGCCGGCATCGGTCGGCTGCCAGTCGATGTTCGGGAGGACGCGCTGCGAATAGGTTTCAAGGGTTGCCCGGTATGCGTCCAAAGAGGCCAGAATGGCGGCCGAGACTGGGAATACGACTCCGGGAGGATTGAAGCCCCTGGCGGCAAGCACATGATGGATGAGATAGCGATGGATGCGCCCGTTGCCGTCCTCGAACGGGTGGGTGAAGACAAACCCGAAAGCGAGGACGGCAGCTGCAATCACGGCATCGAGATCGATCGCCTTGTCGCGGTCGAATGCGGCCATGCCAGCGATGAGGGAAGGCAGGTCCTCGGGCCGCGCGCTGATGTGGTCAGGGATGGGCGCGCGGCTGTCACGGTCATGCTCGCCAACAAAGCCGCCTTCCTTGCGAAGCCCCATGTGAACGAAGCGGGCGTCACCGATGACGATCTGTTGAAGCCGCAAGAGTTCATCAAGGTCGATCGGCTTACGGCCGGCTTGGCCGATGGCACGGCCCCATCTCTGGATGCGGTCATGGGGCGGGTCCTCACCCTCGATGACGTAGCTGGCGCGGGAATCCTTCAGAAGTAGGAAGGCGGCGGTGCGGGCCAACAGGTCGGCGGGGACGTCGGCGGCAATGACCTTGGCGCGGGCGGCGAGATCGAGCGCTGCAAACTGCTCCAGACGGGCGGTGCGGGTCACGAGCGGGCAGAATTCCGGGGTGCCGGGCAGGTTGTTGCGGACGCGGTGGCGGGAGGAGTTCTGAGCCATGCCTGGCCATTGCTGCTTTGGATCGAGGGCTTCGACATAGGTGCCCTTCTTGAGGTCGGGTAGATCGAGCGTGGTGCCGAGCAACCACTCGTAGAGGAACCAGAGGCGGCGGGCGTAGCTGCCGGTTGGCGTCGCGCGAATCAGCTGGGCAATAGGCTCCGAGCCGGTTGCAAGGAACAGCCGCTTCAGAACGGCGAGATCGAGCCCTTCATACTTCAAGGCGAAGGTCAGATGGCCTTCGAGGGTCGGGGCCGGGGCGTGTCTGGGGGTCATGAGCCGCCAGCCGTCGCGCTCAAGGATCTTGTGGCGGGGCCCGATGGCCGAGAGGGTCAGCGGGATCGGCACCCTGAGACCGTAGGCATCGATCAGGGCGGCATAGCCAGCGGGCGTCGCCTGTTCCGGCAGCCGACGCTCGTGAAGAACCGTGACAGGTCCTGAAAACTGATGATGGGGTGCCTTGACCATGAAAAACGCTTCCGCCACATGAGAACTGATGATTCCAGCCATCATATCATGAAAAACCGACACTATCCATGAAAATTGATGAATATGACCGACCACTCATGAAAAACAGGATAGCGGCGCTCGTGGGGCAGGGCCGAGAGCAGCCAGCGCCCCATCTCGAAGCGTCAGATCAGACTCTTTCTCGAACCATCTGACAAAAGTGAGAAATTGGGTCTTCCTCCGGTGAGCACCGCCTTGTCGCGGTACGGTTCCTGATCGAGTCTCCCGGGCTCATCATGGATCATTGCGAACGAGGAAGTGCCCACAATGTTGGATGTGGACACAAGCGGCGCGAAGCGGCGTCACAACAAGCGCTGGCCTAAGGAGCTGAAACGGGAGATCGTGGCGGCGACGTATCTGCCCGGGTCGTCGGTCTCGGTCGTGGCGCGCCAGTACGACGTCAATGCCAACCAGGTCTTCCGTTGGCGCCGGCTTTCGGAGAAGTCGGGTTCGACAGCATCGTCGTCATCCTCGTCGAGCGGGCTCGTACCCGTGACGATCACGCCCGAGCCCGAGGCTAAGTCCACGCCGGCGCAGCCGGCGCATTCCGACATCATCGAGATCGAGGTCGCCGGCGATTGCCGCGTCCGAGTTGGATCGAGCTTCAACGCGCGTGCCCTGAAGCGCGTGCTCGATGTGCTGAGCCGAGCCGAAGGCGTTGGAAGGAAGAGCCGATGATCCCCGTACCTTCGGGCGTGCGGGTGTGGCTCTCGACCGGGCGCACCGATATGCGGCGCGGCATGAACGGGCTGGCGCTGCAGGTGCAGGAGACGCTTCAGCGCGATCCGTTCGCTGGCGACCTCTTCGTGTTTCGCGGGGCGCGCGGAGACCTCGTCAAAATTCTCTGGCACGACGGCCTCGGTCTGTCGCTCTACGCCAAGCGCCTGGAGCGGGGCAGGTTTGTTTGGCCATCGGCGAGCAATGGCAGCGTTGCCATTTCGGCGGCACAACTCGGCTACATGCTCGACGGTGGCGCGCGACAATCAGGATGAGACTCCAGCGACAATCAGGATGAGACGGTTTGCCGGCGTGGGCTTACGGAGGGAGGGCGGAGCCCGACCGGAGGCAGTCCACGCCGGCGTCGCGCTGTTTTCCCCAGGTTCTCCACAGGGGTTGA
>CAMDBL010000272.1 GCA_945889015.1 Devosia equisanguinis | reverse complement strand
GTATCGGTGCTCGATCGCACGATCTCGAAGCTTCGCATCTGCCTTCACCCGCCGAGTGATACCGCCCACGGCAAGCGATCTACCTGATTCGATCATTAGGTCAGCGAGTTACGTAGATGTCGCGGAAATGAAGGCACTGAAGCAGGTAGTATCCTATGTCAATCCCGCATTCGGGACAGTTTTGGGTAGCTTTTTGGTGCCGGTATGTCGACCAAAAAATTTTGCCCATCGACGAGCGTTGGGGTGACAATTGCGGCATCTTTCATTCTCTTCTTCGGTGCGACGTGCGGATGGGCTCAGTCCGCAAGAGACGATCCGGCTACGATCAAAAAGCTAGCGCTTGTGATAGCAGTAGCCGAATATGAAAGTGAGGATGCGCTTTCTAATCCAGTCAATGATGCGACTGATCTCGCTGCGGCTCTCCGCGTCATAGGTTTCGAGGTCGAAGGTCCGCTGCTCGATCCGACGCAGCGCGACTTGCGCCGGGCACTGCGCCTCTTCTCGACGAAGGCAGCAAGATCGGAGATCGCTGTCATTTACTTCGCGGGGCACGGGATAGAGATTAACGGCGAGAACTTCATTCTGCCTTCGGATGTCTCCCTGAGGCAGGAGGACGACGTGGACGATGAGGCAGTCGCCCTTTCTCGCGTCCTACATGCGGTTCGTGGGGCGCGCAAGTTGCGCCTGGTAATCGTTGACGCCTGCCGTAACAATCCCTTTAGCCGGAGGGTTTGGCAGCGGCGGAGAAGCACGGGATTCGCCCAGGGCTTGGCGCCGGTGCAACCGGTCGACGAAGGTGCCGACGTTCTGGTTTCCTACTCGGCGATGCATGGCACGGAGGCCGAGGACGGAGAGGGAAGAAATTCACCCTATGCGGTTGCTCTGCTCAAGCATCTGGGCACACCCGGTCTCGATGTCACGAAAATGCTGGGCAGGGTCCGCGATACCGTCATGAACGCCACACAAGGCCGCCAAAGGCCGTTCACGTATGGATCGGTGGGGAAATTTGATATACCCCTGGCGGAGTGGCAGGCTGAGAAGGTAACGAGGAAAAGACCGATTTTTCCGTTCAGCTCGCAAAGGTCGTTGACGGAGGATGATGCTCGTGGCTTGACGTGCTCGGAGCTGTTCATTGCCAGGAATGAAATATTTCACCGTAATGGCTATTGCTTCAGCACTCCGCGCGCGCTGGCCAATTTTGAAACGGCAGGATGCAAGACGACAAATCAGGATATCGTGACGTCTCTTGAGAAATCGAACGCAGATTTTTTGCGGCTTGCGGAAATAAAGTCCGCTTGCCCGAGGTGAAGTATTATCGGGAGGTAGTGTGATGCGGCTGGGGGCAGCGTTGCTAGGTGTAATCTTCGTCGCTTTCTCTCCGGTTGCGTGGTCGCAGGCGCCGCCACGCCCGGAGATTGACAATTCGACGGAAGTCGAGGGCTTCGACGCGGGGCGTCCCGGAGCAGCGCCCAGCGATCTCGTCTCGCTAGGCGACGACCTGTTCGCCATCGTCGACCACGTCGAAAAGAGCATAGTGTTTTCCAATGCCGAAGGCCGGCAAGTCCGGAAGACCGCGCTACCGTTCAACGTGGGACGGGTGATCACGCGAGAGACCAGCGTGACTCTGATTTCCAGGGATGGGCGGCTGCTCGTGCGTTGGCCCAGAAGCCCATCGCTTTCGGTGCCGCCGGAGACCGTCGTCGCTGAGATCGGCCAGGAGGGGGCGGACAGGCAGGACTATTCGTTCCACCGACGTTATCACGCTTCGGCCAAACTCGTACCGCCAGCGAATGTCCGTCCTGCGACGGCGCTTCAGATGAAGTCGTCGTCATCGTGCTACTACCTGACGAGTGGAAACTTCATCGGCTCCGACGCGAGCGGCGCGCGGTACTCGCTGATGCGCGAGATCTACCACTTCAGTGAGGAGGAGGCGGAAGCGTCGCCCTATTGCGGTCAGGAGATTTCCGGAAGGGAGTTCAAGGAGGACGATGTCGGATTGGTCTTCGCTAATATGATCGTCGGCCGACACGATTCGACTGGGAGGCGCGTGCAGATCGGAGAGATCAAGCTCGATTGGTTCAGGAAGCTCCCCTTAGGCTCCTATGTCACAGTTGCTCCGAGTGGCAGTGTCTACGCGCTTGTTCCCTCTGAAAAAAAAGCGATGAAGCTCGTCGAGATACCAATGGTTGACGAGACGTTGGGTCGGAAGGTGGAAACGCGAAAGCTGCTATCTGCGGCGCAGACGCGGGAGACCACTCTGGCGGGAGGGGTGGCGGCTCGAACGCTGGAGTTACCAACGGACATGACCGTCGAAGGACATCCGCTCGACGGTGGCAAGCTTGACACGCTTGGTGCCGCCAGGATGCGCAATGTCATTCGGTCGTACCTTACATTCAAGTGGACGCCTTCACCGGCCAACCTCGGGGTCGGTAGCGGTCGAACGGAGAGCATGTGCGTGCCGGCGGCAGGCAAGGATTGGTTGCGTCCGCACAATTTGAGCACCACATCTACTGGTCGCTTGCAGGTCGGCGTGCCCTACAACTGGGGTGGCAAGCTTTCCGTCGCGGAGATCAAGAGCGAAATAGAGGGCGGCAAGCTTGCGGGAAATATCTGTGCCCATGGCGACAAGGCGCGGAAAGGTACCACGGGCATCGATTGTTCGGGGCTGGTCGCCCACGTCTGGGGCTTTCCCCAACCGAAAAGCGTTTCGACACGCACTTTGAACGATACCTCGTCGCGGGTCGATAGCTTCGGTAGAATCAAATTCGCAGATGCGTTCAACAGGCCAGGCGAACACGTGCGGTTGGTCATTCGACGGGAGACGCCATCCGATGCAGGCATGATGATCAGGACCGTCGAAGCGGCGACGTCCTGTGGGGGCGTCTGTGAACGGCTCTATCATGTCGAGCACTTTCACAGGTACAAGTTGATCCGGCGACGACAATGACGCCGAAGGTACTCGCGAGCGCCGCTTCGGACGAGAAATTGTGATCGGCCGAACGGCGCGCATGGAACCAATCACGCGAGCCGGATCAGGCCCAGACCGGCGCAGATCGCTGCGGCGGCGATCCAGCGCTCGACGCCGAAGCGCTCCTTGAGGACGATGGCCGCGATCGCCGTGCCGAACAGCACCGAGGTCTCGCGCAGCGCCGCGACGGCGCCGATCGGTGCCCGGGTCATCGCCCATAGCGCGATGCCGTAGGACACCATGGCCATGGTGCCGCCAACGAGGCCGATTTTCCAATGGGCCTCGAAGTCGGCGAGAAACGTCGTAGGCCGTAGCCACAGTGCGACGGGCGCCAGTAGGATAGCGGTGAGCACCAGCATCGCGGCGACGTAGCCGGCCGCATTGCCGGAAAGCCGCACGCCGACGCCGTCGAGCAGCGTGTAGCCGACGATCACCGCAATGTTGGCGACGGCGACGAGAAGGCCGCGGCTGTTCAAGCCTCCCTGTTTCATTGCGTTCGTGCCGAGACCCAGCACGCCTGCGCTGAGCAGCAACACGCCGCCGAGCAACATCGCGGTGAGCGGCTCGGCGAGGAAGGTCGCGCCCAGCAGTGTCGTGATCAGGGGCGCGGTGCCCCGCATCAGCGGATAGACGGCAGAGTAGTCGGCATACCGATAGGAAAGGCCGACCGGCAGGAAGTAGACGACGTGCACCACGCCGGAGACGACGACGTAGACGGCACTTTCCCGGCTCGGCAGGCCGGCAACCACGAGTACGGGAAGGGCTGCCGCGCCACAGCCGATGGCCAGCACCAAAGTCGCGACCAGGGGATCTGAGCCGCTGCGGCCCTTGGCGAGGGCGTTCCAGCCCGCGTGCAGCAATGCCGCGCCGAGCACCGTCACGAGAACGACGGTCGGCATCGCCTCACGGATCCTTTTTCAGCAGCAGCAGACTGGAGCCCGCGAGCAGGATTGCTCCGCCGACGTAAATGGCGGCGGCGGGAGCGATCGGGAACAGAAGGCCTGCGGCGAGCGGCCCGGCGCCTGCGCCGATGTCGCGCCATGTCGCCTGCCGCGCGAGAGCGGGCACGCGGGCGGGGCCGGGATAGGCCTCCGCCACCACGGGCGCGGGCAACGGCTGGATCAGGGCGCGCAGCATAACGGTTGCGATCACGCCGATCCACAGCAGGAGGCCGCCGGTGCCGAGCAGCAGCAGCGCGGTGGAGCACGCGATAGAGAGCGCGATCAGCATGCGGCGCGCGCCGTGGCGCTGAGCCATCGCGCCGCCCACTGGCGAAAGCAGGATCTCGGCGAGATACCGTAACGCCATCGCGGCGCCGGCGGCCACGGCCGCGCCCTGCGGGACGGTCGCCTTGGCGAGCAGCGACAGACCGAAGATGAACAGCCCGTCGAGCACGAAACCCATCGAGAAAGACCAGGTGCTGATCGGCGTCGGCCAGCTGAATTTCGCAGGCTCGGCTCGGTATGCCTCTGGATGGGACGGCAACCGCCGCGCGAACAGGGGTGCGATCAGGGCGGCCGCGCCGAGCACCGCGAACACGACGCGCGGGCCATAGACCTCAGATAGCAGCGCGCCGCCCATCAGGCCAACCATGGGGCCAGCAGCGACGATGGCACGGGCACGCCCGGCCCGGCGGGCGGCGCCCATGGCCTCCGAGGTCGGCAGCGCGTGGTTGGCGATGTTGAGCGCGGAGAACGAGAGCCCCCACAGCAACCGCATCGCGAGCAGCGGCCAGATGCCCGACAGGGTGGCATAACCGAACGCGGTGCAGGCGGCGGCGACGGCGGCGAGCAGGCAGGCCGTCCGAGGCCCACCCAACGCGTAGAAGCGCGCCACCCAGCCGTTCCCGGCGATCCGCACGAGGCGGTTGGCCGCGAGTAGCACGCCAACCTCGGGCAGGCTCACGCCGAATGCAGCGGCGTGCAGCGGCAGCAGCAGATAGAGGACGGTGTCGGCGGGCAGCGTCAGTGCAAGCGTCAGTGCCGCATTTCGGGCAGCGTGATCCGCGCGCGCGGCGGCGTCCCCGGCCACGTCTTCCGGCGGCTCTGCGTCGTCCCTCATGCGCGCGGCGCCTTTCCCGGCTCTGTCACGAAAGTGTCATATCTGTTGTGAGCGCCTGCGTCACGGGTGAGACGTATGGCAGGCTGTCGGTCGTCTCCCTCCATCTGTCCGCCGCCGCGGGTGCAGCCACCTGTGCGTCGCCCTCGACCCTTGCGGCGCCACATTGTTTGCGCTCTGATAGGCGCAAGGCATCCTGCCCTTCTACGTCTGCTGTCGATCCTGCGGCGGAAAATTCAATGTCTGTCTTTAACTGCATGGCCCTGCGGGCCAGGCAGTTCATAAGGTGCGAGGGGCGGGATGCCTGAAACTGCCGCGACGCATCCGGTCTCGTCCCCGCAAACCGGGGCGGACGCCTCGCCACTGTGCGGTGGCGCGCTGCAGACCGCCAAGGACGTCTCCCAGCTGCTCGGCGTGCCTCACTCGGCGATGATCCACTGCCTCTACAAGTCGGCGGACACCTTCCGCTATCACGCCTTCGAGATCCCCAAGCGCACCGGCGGAATGCGTCTGATCAGTGCGCCGCGCGGCCTGTTGCGCCAGATGCAGGCCGCACTGCTGCCGATGCTGCAGCAGGCCTACCGCGCACACCCTTCGGCCCACGGCTTCGTTCACGCCCGCAGTGTCGTGTCCAATGCCCGCGAGCACACGGGCC
>CAMDBL010000271.1 GCA_945889015.1 Devosia equisanguinis | reverse complement strand
GAGGTGTCGGACCTCGCGTCCTGCAGACGCTCGCTCCGACCTTCTGGCGGTTCAAGCGCCCGCCGATTGGATCGTCCGCTCGTCGACGCCGACATCGCGGGCAGCCTTAACGATTGCCGCCCAGGTGTCCTCGGGAATCGGAACGCCGTCGGCTGTCCGCTTCTCGCGCGTGCGGATTTCAGGCTCGCCGGGAATCAGCACCTCGCCGCCAGCCTTGATCGGCCTCGAGCTCTTGAAGAACTCCGTGTAGCGCGCGACGTCGTCGGGGAAGAACCCGGTCGGATCGAGCTTCGTCGGGTCGATGTAGAGCGACAGCATGCCGTTGGCGAAGCGGCCGCGCTCGAAGCTCGTCCCGGCAGTGCCGGTGAGCGAGCCGCCGAGCAACTCGCACATGAACGCGAGGCCCGAGCCCTTGTGGTCCCCGAACGTGCGGATGGCGCCGAGGCCGAGCTTGTAGTCGCGGCCGCCCTGCTGCTCGTAGGCGCCGTAGAGCGCATGCGGGTCGCCGGTCATGCTGCCGTCGGGTTGCACCAGAGCGTCGGCGGGCAGCGCCTTGCCGCCCTGGCTCGCGACCAGCACCTTGCCCTCGGCCACCATCGAGGTCGCGAAATCGAGGACGATGGGTGTCTGGCCGGATCGCGGAATGCCGATCGTGTGCGGCGCGGTCGAAAGCCGGCGGTCGACGCCGCCGTAGGGCGCCACGAGCACGCTGCCGGACGCGTTCACCCAGTGCATGGAGACGAGGCCGGCGCGCGCCGCCCGCTCAGCCCATTGGCCGACGCGGCCGATGTGGCCCGCGTTGCGCAGCGTGACGCAGGCAAGGCCCATCGCTTGCGCCTTCTCGATGCCGATGTCGACCGCCTGCGGCGTCACCCAGGCACCATAGCCGTACTCCGCATCGACCACGGCCAGCACCGGCGTCTCGCTCAGCACTTTGACGGTGCGGCCGGCGACGACGGTGCCATCCTTGAGTTGCGTCACATAGCGCGGCACGCGGACCACGCCGTGGCTGTCGTGCCCGGTCAGATTGGCGTCGACCAGCGATTCAGAGACCCTCTGCGCCTCCGCTGCCGAGCAGCCGGCCTTGGCGAAGATCTCCGTGACGAAGCCGGTCAGGCGCTCCGCGCCGATCGTGATCATGCGTCCCCCCTTCGCTCATTAAAGGATTTGGCCTTATCCCTTAGCAAGCCGATTTCTTATTAAAGATCTTGCGGCAAGTAGGTCGGAGCGAGCGTGAAACGCGAGGTCCGACCACGACGACCGACCTTGTGCATCTCAAAACGGCAGCTTCATTCCCGGCGGCAGCGGCAGGCCGCCGGTGACCTCGGCCATCTTGTCCTGCATCGTCGCCTCGACCTTGGACTTGGCGTCCTGGAAGGCAGCGAGGATCAGGTCCTCGAGGATCTCGACCTCGTCGGGCTTCATCAGCGACTGATCGATCTTGACGGCGCGCGCCTCACCCTTGCCGTTCAGCGTCACCAGCACCATGCCGCCGCCCGACTGGCCGGACACCTCCAGCGCCTGCAACTCCTCCTGCACCTTCTGCATGCGCGCCTGGAGCTGCTGCACCTGCTTCATCATGCCCATGATGTCTTTCATTTCGGTCCTCGCGGCGGATAAGCGTCAACAGTGTCTGGGAAATGGGGGTGCCCGGCCTGTCGCGCAACGCGCAAATCGAGCATGCCCTCCTCAGCCGGTTCCGGTCTCGGTGTCGGACTCGTCGTCCTTGATCACTTGCAATGGTCGAACCTGCATCTTGGCGCCAGGAAAGGCGTCCAGCACGGCCTTGACGGCCGGATGCTGCTTCAGGGACTCGAGCTCGGCTGCCTCGCGCCGTCGCCTCACCTCGCCCAATGGCAGGTCGCCACGCGCCTTGCTCAATGCCACGATCCAGCGCTTGTTGGTCCAGCGCTGCAGCTTTTCGCGAAGCTCGTTGGCGATCTCGGGCGGCGCGCCAGGCATCAGGAACAGGTCGATCGTACCGGCATTGGCGTCGAATTTCACCAGGCTGGCGTTGTCCTCGATGTGCACCTTGAGGCGAGCGTCGCGCTTGACGCCGATCAGCTCGACGACCTCCTCGAAGGTGCGCGGATCGGGCATGCGCTGCGGTGCCCGCTCCTCCTCGCCGGGCGCCTCGACCGGATCGGCCTCGAAATCCTCGTCCGCCTCATAGGCTTCCAGCGGCACCGTCTCGAACTGCGGTGGACCATCTTCGAAATGGGGATCGAATGGCGCCACTTGCGGTCTTTTCGCGTCTTGCGGCGGCGGTGCGCGGTTCAGGGGCTGGCCCGGCGCCGGCCGGTCCTCACGGGGTGGCGCGCCGGCCCCGGGCTTGCGCACCGGCTGTCCGCCGAGCATCTTGACGATATCGGCCGGCGGCGGCACGTCGGCGACGTGCGCGATGCGGATCAGCACCATCTCCGCGCTGGCCCGCTGGTCGGGGGCCCGCCCCGTCTCGTCGAGGCCCTTCAGCAGCATCTGCCAGCCACGCGACAGCAGCGGGATCGACAGCTTCTCGGCGAGAACGGCCGCGCGGCCGCGCTCGTCGGCGGAGAGCGCATCGCCCGCGCCTTCCGCCCCGGCGACTTTGGCCCGCGTCACGGTATGCACCGTGTCGGCCAGATCCTCCAGAACCTGTATCGGATCGGCCCCGTCGCCATGCAGCTTATCGAACGACGCCAGCGCCTCGGCGGTCTTCCCCGACAGCAGCAACTCGACCAGATCGAAGATGCGGCTGCGGTCGGCGAGGCCGAGCATCGCGCGGACATCGGCCTGCGTGACGTTGCCCGACCCCATCGCTATGGCTTGATCGAGGATCGACAGACCGTCGCGGACGCTGCCTTCGGAGGCGCGCGCGATCAGCGCCAGTGCATCGTCGTCGGCCTTGGCGCCCTCGGCCGCGGCTATACGCTGGAAATGCTTGACCAGCACGGGAACGTCGACACGGCGCAGATCGAAGCGCTGGCAGCGCGACAGTACCGTGACGGGAACCTTGCGCACCTCGGTCGTCGCAAAGATGAACTTGACGTGCTCTGGCGGCTCCTCGAGCGTCTTCAAGAGCGCGTTGAACGCGCCCTTGGACAGCATGTGGACCTCGTCGATGATGTAGACCTTGATGCGCGCCGAGATCGGCTTGTAGCGGGCGCTCTCGATCAGCTCGCGAATGTTGTCGACGCCGGTATTGGAGGCCGCGTCGATCTCGACGACGTCGGGATGACGACTCTCCAGGATCTGCTGGCAGTGGCGGCCGAAATCCTTCGGGTCCGTCGGCAGGTGGATGGTCGGCTTGTCGGGCGCGCCGTCTCGCGCGAAGTTCAGGCCACGGGCGAGGATGCGCGCCGTGGTGGTCTTGCCGACACCACGCACGCCGGTCAGCATGTAGGCCTGGGCAATGCGGTCGGACGCGAACGCGTTCGACAGCGTTTGCACCATCGCCTCCTGGCCGATCAGATCGTCGAACGTGCGGGGGCGGTATTTGCGCGCCAGCACCACGTAAGGCTTCGCCGCTTCCGGCAGCGCAACGCCGAACAGGGAGGAGCCCGCAGGCATCTCCTTCGTGGCCTCGCCGACACTGGTCTCGTCTGTCGCCATGCGTTCGCAGGATCCTGGTTTTTGGATCTGGTTGTGCGGGCCGCAGCCCCACTCTCAGGAACTATGGACGCTAGGGCTGGCTGAGACAAGGTCGGCCGAGACCATGCTGGCAGAGGCCTCAACCGCCTCCGGCCGCCGAGGCGGCCAAATTGATGGTCAGCGCCAGAATGGATGTATTGAACAGAAACGACACGATGCAGTGCAGCGTCACCAGCCGGCGCAGCGACCGCGAGCTGATCGACACGTCGGATGTCTGCGAGGCGGCGCCGAGCGAGGTCGAGAAATACAGAAAGTCCCAATAGTCCGGCTCGTCCGCGCCGGGAAACTTCAGTCCGCCTTCGGCGTCGCGCTCGGCGGAATCGGGACGATAGTAATCGTGAGCATAATGCATCGTGAACGTCACCTGCGTCACCAGCCACGACACGACAATGGTGCAGGCGGCGAGCGCGATGAGCCAGCCTCGCGCGGCATCGGCGGTGCGGATGGTCGACTGCAGCGCGAGAATGGCGGCAAAGCTCGCGCCAATGGCCAGCAAAACGAGGATCAGGATCGCTCCACGCCCCTCGTCCTCGTGCGCGGCCGCTTGCTTGATCCTGCCGGCATCCACCACCGTCATGGTGTGGAATGCGCCGGTGAGATAGACGATGCCACCGATGCACCAGGCGAGCGCGGTACGCACCTCCCCCGTGAGCAGGCCCGGCAACAGCAGCGTCAAACCCGAAATCGTTGCGATACCGGCACCGATCGCCGCCAGCAATCGGGGACGCAGCTTCAGCGAGCGCCACACGGACAGGGGATTCCAGCGGCCAAGACGATCTCGAGACCCGTGATGCTCTGGATCTCCCGACGCGGACGGCGGTGTCGCGGACATGGCCTAAGCCTCCGCCGAGTTGCATATCGGCGCACGGCTCTGCTGCACATGCGTGCG
Organism: Devosia equisanguinis; assembly: GCA_945889015.1. Classification (GTDB taxonomy): domain Bacteria; phylum Pseudomonadota; class Alphaproteobacteria; order Rhizobiales; family Hyphomicrobiaceae; genus CAMDBL01. Next base: position 1,170 of record CAMDBL010000271.1, on the reverse strand, counting down.
CCAAAGCCGAACGGCTGACGCTGGCGCAATCATGAGAGGCTGGCGAACGACCCGTGCCGGTCTCGTTGGGGCTGCTACCTTCCGGTCCTGACCCGGTTGGCGAGTGGAACGCCCGCCGCCAACCTCCCGGACGGTTATATGCAGTCTCCGAGCCCTGCTGGCAAGCCGGGCATTTTCGAGAAGGGACCGCGACGCATCATGACAGCAGGACTGGCAACGGGCGGGCGAACGGGCAGGAAACCGGTGGCCTCGCCCCGTCGGGCCCGGTATTCAGTCCGCCGATGCAACCTGCACCGTGGCTCGACGGTCGCACTGCCGTGGGCGTTCCGTGACCAACTTCCTGGTGTTTCTGCTCGGCTATGTGCTGAGCCAGTTCTTCCGCGCCTTCCTGGCGGTGATCGCGCCGGAGCTGGGCCGCGAGCTGGGCCTCACGGCGGCCGATCTCGGCAACATATCGGCGGTCTGGTTCGCGGTGTTCGCGATCGCCCAATTCCCGGTCGGGGCGGCGCTGGACCGGATCGGCCCGCGCCGGACGGTGCCCGCGCTGATGTTGGCCGCGGTCGCCGGAACACTGCTTTTCGCGCGTGCCGACAGCCGTGGCGACTGCATGGTCGCGATGGGCTTGATCGGGCTGGGCTGCGCGCCGGTCTACATGGGCGCGCTGTACGTGTTCGGCCGCCTTTACCCGGTCAGCCGGTTTGCGCTGCTGACCTCGTGGTTGCTTGGAATCGGCTCGGCGGGCAACCTGCTCGGCGCGACACCGCTCGCATTCGCCGCGCGCGAGCTCGGCTGGCGGCCGACGTTCCTGTGGATCGCGGCGGCGACGCTCGTCTCGGCGGCACTGATCCTGCTGCTGGTGAGGGACCCTCCGCGCGCCGTCCGTCCGGCAGGTCCGGCAGGAACCCTGCTCGGTGGCCTCGTCGAGATCGTGTCGATCCGCGCCTTGTGGCCACTGATCCCCGTGACGGCGGTCAGCTACGCGATCATCGCGGGCGAGCGAGGTTTGTGGATCGGACCCTACCTCGCCGAGGTCTACGGCCTGGATCCGATCGCGCGCGGAAATGTGGTCCTCGTGATGGCGATCGCGATGTCGATCGGACCGCTGATCTATGGTTCGCTCGACCCCTGGATCGGCGCACGGAAATGGCTGATCGTCGCTGGCAACACGCT
>CAMDBL010000270.1 GCA_945889015.1 Devosia equisanguinis | reverse complement strand
TCGACGTGATCCCGCGCGCGGTCGACGAGTACCTGCAGTTCATTTCGGCCTATGCGGGCCAGGAGGCCAAGCAGAAGCTCGACAATCCGGCCTGGCACATTCATCTGGGCAAGCCGCCGTCGGCCGAGCTGCCGATCACGTTCGGGCTGCTGCTGAACATTGCCTCGGTCTCGAATGCCGAGGACAAGGCCCAGATGTGGGGCTGCATTCGTAAGTATGCGGCCGATGCCGACGCCAAGAAGTTCCCGATCCTCGATCACCTCGTGGGCTACGCGGTCGCCTACTACCACGACTTCGTCAAGCCGACGAAGGTGTTCCGTGCCCCGACCGATGCCGAGCGGCAGGCGCTGGAGGCGCTCGATGCGCTGCTGGCTGACGCTCCAACAGGTGCCACCGCCGAGACGCTTCAGAATCTCGTCTATGAGGCTGGAAAGTCGAACGGCTTCGCCGACAACCTGCGCGACTGGTTCAAGGCGATCTACGAGGTGCTGCTGGGCGCGAGCCAGGGACCGCGGTTCGGCGGTTTCATCGAGCTTTACGGTATCAAGGAGACGCGCGAGCTGATCCGCCGCGGCTTGAAGGGCGAGCTGCTGGCCGCAGCCCCCGACAAATAAGCAACTATCTCGCGAGGAGACGCTGACATGACCGCCCCCATTACCCGCACCGGTCCACTCGTCGGCATGCGCGTGCTCGACCTCACGCACGTCATGGCTGGCCCGACCTGCTGCCTGATGCTCGCCGACATGGGCGCCGACGTGATCAAGGTGGAGAAGGCCGAGGGCGGCGACGACAGCCGCCGCATGGTGCCGCCGCTCGTCAAAGGCGAGCCGGCCTCGTTCATGATGATGAACCGCAACAAGCGCGGCATCGTGCTCGACCTGAAGAAGCCCGAGGCGCGCGCGGCGCTGCTGAAGCTGGTCAAGACCGCCGACGTGCTGGTCGAGAACTACCGCAAGGGCACGATGGAGAAGCTCGGCATCGGCTACGACGTTCTGGCGAAGGAGAACCCGGCGCTGATCTACTGCGAGATCTCGGGTTTCGGCCGCACCGGGCCATACGCCGATCAGGGCGGTTTCGACCTCGTCGCGCAGGCGATGACAGGTCTCATGTCGATCACCGGCGAGGGGCCGGGCCGCCCGCCGGTCAAGGTCGGTGCGCCGCTGACCGACATCACCGGCGGCCTGCTCGCGTGCATGGGCGTGCTGGCGGCCTATGCCAACCGGCTCAAGACCGGCAAGGGCCAGCGCGTCGACACCTCGCTGTTCGAAGCCGGCATGGTCCACACCTATTGGCAGTCCGCGATCGCTTTCGCGACCGGCGTCGCGCCAGGTCCCCTCGGCTCGGCGCATCCGCTCTCCGCGCCCTACCAGGCGTTCCAGACCAAGGACGGCTGGGTGTGTCTGGGCGCGTCCAACCAGCGCACGTGGCTCAAGTTCTGCGAGGCGGTCGAGGCGCCCGGCCTTGCCGCCGATCCGCGCTTCAAGGACAACGCCGCGCGCATGGCCAACCTGCCGGCGCTGGTGGCGGCGATCGAGCCGCATTTCGCCCGCTACACCAACGCCGAAATGCTGGCGCTGCTCGAGAAGAACGGCGTGCCGGCCGGCCCCGTGCTCGACGTCAACGAGGCCCACCGCCATCCCCAGGCGATCGCCCGCGACATGGTGCCGGCACTCGATCATCCCGTCGCCGGCAAGGTGCAGACCATCGGCCTGCCGATTAAATTCTCGGCGACGCCCGGCGGCGTCAAGCATGCGGCTCCAGTTTTCGGCCAGCACACGCGTGACGTCCTGACCGAGGTCGGCTACACCAGTTCCGAGATCGACACCTTGCTGGCCTCCGGAGCGGCCAAGCAGGGTTGAGGCGCAAGCCGGTCGACTGCCGGGAACGGAAACCCAATGAGGTCCGACTGACGGGCCGCCCCCTTGGCTGGGAGCGGCATAGGGCCTCGCGCGTTCAACTGCTCATACGGGACGGACCATGATCGACTACGTTGCCGCCGGAAACTTGAAGATCGCCAAGGTTCTCTACGACTTCATCAACGGCGAGGCGCTGCCGGGCACCGGTGTCGATCGCGCCAAGTTCTGGTCCGGGCTCGACACGCTGGTGCACGATCTCGCGCCGAAGAACAAGGCACTGCTCGCCAAGCGCGACGAGATCCAGGCCAAGCTCGACGTCTGGCACGCGGCGCGCAAGGGCCAGCCGCTCGACATGGCGGCCTACAAGGCGTTCCTCGGCGAGATCGGCTACCTCGTGCCCGAAGGCCCCGACTTCAAGGTGGATTCCACCAAGATCGACGACGAGATCGGCCGCATCGCCGGGCCTCAGCTGGTCGTGCCCGTCATGAACGCGCGCTATGCTCTCAACGCCGCCAACGCGCGCTGGGGCAGCCTCTACGACGCGCTCTACGGCACCGACGCGATCTCCGAGGACGACGGCGCGACGCGCACGGGCGGATACAACCCGGCCCGCGGCGTCAAGGTCATCGCGTACGCCAAGGCGTTCCTCGATCAGGTCGCGCCCCTGCGCAAGGGCTCCTACGCGGACGCCGCCGGCTATGTGGTCACGCACGGCCGCCTGATCGTCACCCTCGGCGACGGCGAGGAGACCACGCTCGCCGATCCCGCCAAGCTCGCAGGCTATCGCGGAGATCCGCTCGATCCCGACGCCATCCTGCTGGTCGACAACGGCTTGCATATCGAGATCAAGTTCGACATCCGCAGCACCATCGGCAAGGCGGACCCGGCCGGCGTCTCGGACATGATCATCGAGTCCGCGATCACCACGATCATGGACCTCGAGGATTCGATCGCGGCCGTCGACCCGGCCGACAAGGTCGCGGCCTACCGCAACTGGCTCGGATTGATGCAGGGCACGCTCGCCGAGAGCTTCGTGAAGGGCGGCAAGACGATCACCCGCCGCCTCAATCCCGACCGCACGTTCACCAGCGTCGACGGCCAGCGCATGCTGCTGCCCGGCCGCTCGCTGATGCTGATCCGGAACGTCGGCCATCTGATGGACGACGCGGGCGTGCTCGACAAGGACGGCAAGCCGGCCCCCGAGGGCATCCTCGACTCGGTGTTCACCTCGCTGATCGCCATCCACGATCTCAAGGGCCACAACAAGCTGCGCAACTCGCGCGCCGGCTCGGTCTACATCGTCAAGCCGAAGATGCACGGCCCCGAGGAGGTCGCCTTCGCCAACACGCTGTTCGACCGCACCGAGGCGCTGCTCGGTCTCGCCGAGAACACGCTGAAGATCGGCATCATGGACGAGGAGCGGCGCACCACGGTCAATCTCAAGGCCTGCATCCGCGCCGCCCAGCATCGCATCTGTTTCATCAATACCGGCTTCCTCGACCGCACCGGCGACGAGATGCACACCTCGATGGAGGCCGGCCCGATGATCCGAAAGGCGGAGATGCGCGGCACGGCGTGGATCAAGTCCTACGAGGACTGGAACGTCGACATCGGCCTCGCCTGCGGGCTGCCCGGCCGCGCGCAGATCGGCAAGGGCATGTGGGCGATGCCCGACCTGATGGCCGAGATGCTGAAGCAGAAGATCGGCCATCCGCAGGCCGGCGCCAACACCGCCTGGGTGCCCTCGCCGACGGCGGCCACCCTGCACGCGATGCACTATCATCAGGTCGACGTCGCCAAGCGTCAGGCCGAGCTCGCCTCGCGTCCGCGCGCGTCTCTCGACAGCATCCTGACGATCCCGGTCGCCGATCGCGTCAACTGGAGCCCCGAGGACATCCAGAAGGAACTCGACAACAACGCCCAGGGCATCCTCGGCTACGTCGTGCGCTGGATCGACCAGGGTGTCGGCTGCTCCAAGGTGCCCGACATCAACAACATCGGGCTGATGGAGGACCGCGCCACGCTGCGCATCTCCGCCCAGCACATGGCCAACTGGCTGCATCACGGCATCACCAACGAGGCGCAGGTGATGGAGACGATGAAGCGGATGGCGGCCGTCGTCGATGGGCAGAACGCCGGCGATCCGGCCTATCGTCCGATGGCGCCGAAGTCCGAGGACAGCGTCGCCTTCGCGGCCGCGTGCGATCTCGTGCTGAAGGGCCGCGCCCAGCCCAACGGCTACACCGAGCCGATCCTGCACGCGCGACGCGTGGAGGCGAAGGCGAAGTTCGGATCGTAGTCCGTCATACCCGGGACACCGTCATCCCTGGCCAGCGAGCCTCGGCTCGATCGCGTTCATCGAACGCTCTCCGCGCCGAGGATGACGATGCCGGTGGCGCCCTCGCCCGCCCTGCGGCATCCTTCCCCCGGGAGCAAACGTCTCGGGGTCCGCCATGCCGCCAGTCATGCCGCCAGTGAAGCCGCACACCGCCGTCGAAGCCTCGGCCTGTCTGCATCACCTGAAGATCCTCAGCCCCGATCCGGCGGCATTGATGCGCTTCTACTGCGGCGCGATGCAGATGGCGCTGATGCGCCAGGAGGGCGACGACCATTATCTTGCGGGTCCAGGGCGCCGACTGATCATCGGCAAGGGCGCCCCGGGAACGCTTGCCCGCATCGCCTTCGCGACCCGCGATCTGCGAGGCCTCGACGCGATCCGCGCGCGAGCCGAGGCGGAGGGCCTCGAGCCGCGCCCCGTCTCGTCGCCGCTGCTGGCCGAGGGTGCCTTCGCCGTCGCTGACCCGGATGGCACCGAAGTCGTGTTCGGCGCGGCGCTGCCGGCCCCACCGCTCGCGGGCATCAAGGGGCCGCTGCAGCATCTGGCGCTGGCGACGCGCAGTATCCAGCCGATCGTCGATTTCTATCACGGCAAGCTCGGCTTCGCGGTCTCCGACCGGATCGAGGCCGACGACGGCCGGCTGATGTCCTGCTTCATGCGCTCCAACCACGAGCACCACACCGTCACCGTGTTCGTACAGGACCGGCAGGGCATGGACCACCACGCCTACGAGACCGGCGAGTGGGGCGGTATCCGCGACTGGTGCGATCACTTCGCCGGGCGCGGCATCCCGCTGTTCTGGGGACCCGGGCGGCATGGCCCCGGCAACAACCTGTTCGCCTTCATCGAGGATCCCGACGGCAACCGCATCGAGATCTCGGCCGAGCTGGAGGTCGTCCACGACCGGCCGGTGAAGATCTGGCCGCACACCGAGCACACCGTCAATCTCTGGGGTCGCGGATTGATCCGGGCGGAGTGAGGAGGCTCCCCTTCGCCCTGCGGGGAGGGGGGGATGCCGCAGGCGCTACGCCAGCTTCTTCACTCCGCCCTTCACCCCTCTCCCCGTCAAGGGGAGGGGAAAAGCGTCGCAGTTCAGCGCGCCGTGTAGCTGCGGTGGATGACGTCGCCCTTGAGTGTCGAGGCGGCGGTGTAGAGCGCCTTCTCGGTGCTGCGCGTCTGGAGCTTCACCATCGCCGCGATGCTGCGCTCGGCCTGCTTGCCGGTCTCGGCCTCGGCCAAAAACTCCTTCGCCAGGCTGGCGGCGGGCGCAGGGCCGTTGGGGGCGGCGCGCTCGCTCACCGCCTCGGTCGCGGCCGACGACAGCAGCTTGCCCCACATCTTCCGGAACAAGCCGTTCGAGGGGTAGACCTCGGCGCTGTTGAGCCGGCCGTTGATGGCGACCACGACGCCGAGGATGTCGTCGCCGGTCTCGCCTTTCGCCTTCAGTGCGGCGGCTGCCGCGCGACAATCAAGGTGAGACACGTCGTCAATCAGGGTGAGACTGCGCCGGGGTGGA
>CAMDBL010000269.1 GCA_945889015.1 Devosia equisanguinis | reverse complement strand
TCGCGGCCGCGATCGCGGCCGGCGTCGAGCGCTTCCTGTTTTCCTCGACCGCGGCCGTCTACGGCAATCCCGCGTCGAACCCCGTGACCGAGGAAGCCGTGCTCAATCCGCAATCGCCTTATGGCACGTCCAAGGCGATGACGGAACTGATGCTGGCGGATGCGGCGCGCGCGCACCGGTTTCGCTATGTGGCGCTGCGCTACTTCAACGTCGCGGGCGCCGATCCGCAGCGGCGCACTGGGCAGTCCACGCGCGGCGCGACGCACCTGATCAAGGTCGCGTGCGAGACCGCGCTCGGCAAGCGGGCCTCGATGTCCGTGTTTGGAACAGACTATGCAACACGAGACGGGAGCTGCATCCGCGACTTCATCCACGTGACGGATCTCGCACGGGCTCACGTCGCAGCCCTCGGCTACCTCGAGCGTTCGGAGCCGTCCGTGGTCCTCAATTGTGGATACGCGCGCGGTTTCTCGGTCCTCGAGGTGATCGCGGCTGTGCGCAAGGCCGCTGGGCGCGACTTCCCGGTCGAGATGGCGGGGCGCAGGCCCGGCGACATCGCCGAAATCGTCGCCGACTCGAGCAAGCTGCGCCGGCTGCTGGCGTGGACGCCACGTCACGCCGATCTCGACGGCATCGTCAGCGATGCCCTCGCGTGGGAGGCGCGGTCTTCGGATCGGCTCTCGGGCGACCTGGAGGAGCAGGAGACGGTGGCCAGGACTGCGGCGGAATGAGGTGGATCGCGATGCTGGCTCGGGGGCTAGTCTCGATCGTGGGGTGGGGGCCTCGCGTGCTAGGCGTGGTCGCGGCCGTGCTGTGCGCGCTGGCGCTGTGCGAAAGGGCAAGTGCAGACGGGCCTGTCGCGATCAAGCGCGATATCCTGGCGCTCTATGACGGCGCGCGCGAGGAAAGTCCGGATGCGACGCGTATTCATCGCTTCGCCGAGCTGCCGCTCAACCATCTCGGCTATAGGGTTCGCTACCTCGACGTGCGTGAGGGACTGCCAGAGCCGAGCCAACTCGCCGCCTACCGCGGCGTGCTGACGTGGTTTGCAGGTCCAGTCCGCGACGGCAATGCATTCCTGGCCTGGGCCAGCCACGTGGCGGGGCGCGATATCCGCTACGTCGCCCTCGGGGATCTCGGTGCGGACGTGTCGACGTCAAATCTCGCGCTCGTCAATCGGATGCTCGCTGTCTTCGGTGTCCGCCATACCGGTGATATAATCTCGCCGACGCGTGGGACGCGTGTCGCGCACAGCGATCCCGACCTCTACCAGGCGGAGTGCCGGCTCGATCCCGTGCTGCCACCGTATCCTGTCATCACGCGCCTGGATCCAGCGGTGCGCCCGCTGCTGACACTGGAAAAGCCCCGACACGAAGGTGGTGGCACGACGACGCTGGCGGCCATCGGGCCCGTGGGCGGCTTCGCCGTGCTCAATTTCGAGTTCTGTCACCAGCAGGCGCCGCTGCATCGCGGACGCTGGCTGATCGAGCCGTTCAAGTTCTTCGATTTGGCATTCGGCGGCGGGGCGTTTCCGGTTCCCGACGTGACGACAGCATCGGGCCGGCGGCTGTTCTTCAGTCAGCTCGATTCGGAAGGCTGGACCCAGCCGAGTCAGATCGAAGGCTACAGACACAATCAGGCGATCGCTGCCGATGTGGTGCTGCGCGAGCTCATCATGCCGTTTCCGGAGTTTCCCGTGACGGTCGACCTGCGCGAGAGCGAGGTCGAGAGGGTGCGCCGGGTCGCGGTTCAGAGCCGCGCGGTCGCCGCGCGCATGCTGGCGCTGCCGCAGGTGATGAGGCCCGGGCGTCGCAGCGTGGGTACGACGCTGTCACGGCTCGACACGAGCTATCCCTCCGTATCGAGCCTGGCGGCGCTGGCGAGCGCGGAAGGCAACCGTATCGCGCTGACACCCACCAGCAGCGAGGTGGCCTATTTCAATGGCGGGAGTGGCCGCCTCGGTTTCCATGCCTTGACCGAGACACTGGCGAGAACAGAAACACCCCGCAGACTGAAGGCGTTCAACATCAACTATCACGTCTACGCCGGCCGTGAGCAGGCTTGGCTGCAGGCCGTGCGGAGCCACTTGCTGACCGCCCGGTCGGCGCCGCTCGCTCCGGTCACCGCCGGGCACTATGCCGACATTGTCGACGGCTTTTTCACGACCCAGATTGTTCAGGCCGGAGAGAGGCGGTGGCTGATCAGTACCCGGGGGGCGCTGCAGACGGTGCGGTTCGATGTGCCCGAGGATGTGCTGGTAGATGTCGCGGCAAGTTCAGGTGTGGTCGGCCAGCGGCGGCATGAAGGTTCGCTCTACATCGCATTGGACGAGGCGGTGGAGCCGGCAGTCGTCGTGATCGCGGCGCCCGGGAAGAGCGCGCAGCCCCGCCCGACCGAACTTGTCGACAGCCGCTGGCATCTGCGCCGCCTGGAGCGCAGCGGCGGCCGGTTGAGGGTCGAAGCATCGGGCTTCGGTCCGGGAGAAATGAGCTGGCGCGGGGCGCCTGGCAATTACGTGGTCCATGCGCGGCGCGGCGAGCAGGAGCTCTGGCGTCAGACGGTCTCCGCGGATACGTCCGGCATGATCTCTTTCGTCGTGCCGGTTCAAGCCCACGAGCCGTTGGCGGTGGCGCTCGAGCAAGAGGCGAGGTGACGTCCCATGCGCATGCACAACCTTCTGATCGGGTTGCTCGCCGTCGCTGCACTGGTGGCGGGCTTGCTTCTCGTTCCCCGCCAGGAGGAGCAGGTCACCATGCTGGCGCGGGACGGCTACTACGACAAGGCCTCGCGCGAGCTGATGCGGATGCGGGAGAACGGAGACGAGCGGCCCCATATCCTGATGCAGATACACGTGTTGCGAGAACGGCAGGGCGATCTGGAAGGTGCCCGCACCGCCCTCGAGTCCTATCTCGCGTTGCGCCCGAACGATGCGGCCGCGCGCGAACGGCTCGTCGATCTGTTGACGCAGGGAAGCGATGTGGATCGCTATCTTGGCGTACTCGAGGAGATCGCGCGCGGGGGCGGCGGCCTCGATCAGGCCGAGCGGACTCTGGCGCTGGCACGGTTGCACGGCCGTGAGGAGACTGAGCTGCGCCTGCTGCAGATCTTCGCGGCCGACCGGCAGGCGAGTCCGACGATCCTGATGCGTCTCGGCGCCCGCTTGGCGCAGGCCGAGCGTTGGTCCGACGCGATTGCAGTGCTGGCGCGGGCCGACGAGATCAGCCCGGCGAGCGAAAGTGAGGCCCGCTTGCTGTTGCTGGATGCCCTGCTCGAGGCGGGCCGGACGAGCGATGCCTTTACCAAAGCGCTGCGATGGACGGACACCTGGCGCAGCCCTTATCTCACGGCGAAGGTGGTCACTCGTTTGGCGCAGTCCGGCACGACGCCGGAGAGCAAGGAGAACGCCATTGCGCTCGCCACCCGCTCGCTCGATGTGCTGCCCGGAGCCACCTTCGCGATCGCCGACGTTTTGTCCCGCAAGGGCCAGTCGCAGGTCTCCCGACAACTGATCAGTCGCTGGGTTGAGGTCAATGGGTCCCGGGCCGGCGACCAGATGCGGGACTACGTCTACGCCGCACGAATGGCGGGTGACGCTAACGGTGCGTTCGCAACACTGGGCCGGCTGGCGCGCGGTGGGGCTCCGGCCGAAGCGCAGGCGCGCTTGGCAGAGGAACTCGCGAATGCCTTCGGCGCAGGCGCGATAGGACCCATACGGGCGATGCTGTCGCACGGTATTATGCAGGGTCGGCCGCTGCTGGCCGCGAGCCTCGCACTTCTGGAAGGAAACCGTCGCCTCGCCGAAGCACATCTCGCCGCGGCGGACGTGACCCGGCTCGACGTGGCGGGCCAGCAGTAGTGGCTGGCGCTGGTCGGGCAGACTGACACTCGGTCGCAATTGCTCGAGCGGCTCGGTCGTCCGTGGCAGGAGAAACGTCTGCCGCCACTGTTGATGAGAGCCTACGCCGAGCATGCTCGTAGCCAGGGGCGTGGCGAGTTGCACGATGCGGTCTGGGCCTCGATGAGCGGAAAGCCGTGCCCCCCCACCACGGGTGCGCTCTGCGGAGCGGCGCCAACTCTGATGCGTGTCAGGCAATAGGAATGGCCTCCTCCCCATCCGACGCATAGCTTCGCAATCGTATCGTTTCAGCGGGGTTTATTCATGTCGCTCTCAGTGCGGCACAAGCTTCTTCGTGTCGATGCAGACCGTGCCGGCAAGCTGTTGCGCCGGGTGAGAGACAGCAATGCGCCATGGCTCGTGGAACTCGTCGTTCTCTATTCGCTGCTGCTCGTTCTGGCCTTCGTGTTGCCGGGGCCGAACGAGCTGACGGCAATAAATCCGCATCCGTTCTGGATTCCGGTGCTGCTCCTCAGTATGCAGTATGGCTCGCTCGGCGGCTTTGCGGCGGCCCTGGTCGGCTCATTGCTGCACTGGTTGATCGGTGCGCCAGTGCATGCGGGGAGCGAGGATTTCTACGATTACGTCTATCGGATCTGGCGGGAGCCTATGCTATGGCTGGGCGCATCCGTCGTTCTGGGAGGACTGCGGGCACAGCAGCTCGACACCGTGGACGCACTGCGCTTGCGGCTGTCCCAGTCCGACACCCAGCGCCGGACCATTGCGGATCTGGCGGATCGGCTGAAGCGACATTGCGCGGCGCTGGAGCGGGCCGGTGCGTGCGCTGATGATCGCTCTATCGAGGCGGGGCTCGTGGCCTTGCACGAGGTCGAGACGGCGTCGGCGGACCAACTCGACGAGTCGATCGCGCGGGCGGCGCAGCTATTGCTCGGCAGCGATGCGTACGTTGTGCTCGAGGTACGCGACGGCGGCTTGCAGGTGGTCTGGGCACTGACGAGACAGGTCGGCGGGCGCGCCTCCCGATCCGGGCAAGACGCCGGCGTGGTCCTGACGCCTCGGCAAGAGGAGGCGCTGCTGCGGAATCGTATGCTCGACGTCCACCGCGCGGGGGACGCCGAGCTTCTGGCCGGGTTGGGAGTGATGGCTTGCCCGATACTGGCGGCCGGGGATCGATGCCTCGGTGTTCTCGTCGTTCAGTCGATGGATCCGGCTCTGCTGGCAGCAGGCGCAGGGACGAGCTTGAAGGCCCTGTGCAGTTCGATTGCCTCGTCGTGGACGAGGGAGCGCGTGGTGCTGGGCTTCGACCGTGAGCGCATCGCCACGCGCACGGCGGGCATGCGTGCCGTCGAGGACCCGGGTTTGGGGAGTGCCGTCCGTGCGGCCGACAGTGGCAGCGCAGACCGCGGATTGATCGTGGTGGCTGGGTTGGATATGCGCCAGCGGACATCGGAGCCTTTCGATGCAAGAAGCGAGCGTAGGCAGACGACCTGAGGGTGGCTCCGGCGGGGGGCGTGGCGTGTCCGCTGGACTTCCGGCGCTGGCGGCCGTGCTGGGATTGCTGGGAGCTTGCGATTCACTTCTGCTCTTGGCCGCGATGCATGGCCGCATGGGCGTGGCCTATGGAGTGGCTGTTCATGCGGCGTTGATCGCGATCGCGGTGGCGAGCGGGCGGCACTGCATTGTCGGGGACCGGACGCCATGGGTCGTGGGGTTGATCGCTACGGCGGTCGCGGGACCGCTCGGAGCCGCGGGCGGCTTGCTGATCGCGTTTGCCGCGCGACAATCAAGGTGAGACACGTCGTCAATCAGGGTGAGACTGCGCCGGGGTGGACGGCCGAAGGGAGGGCTTAAGCCCGACTGGAGGCCGT
>CAMDBL010000268.1 GCA_945889015.1 Devosia equisanguinis | reverse complement strand
GGCCGCCGCAATCTCTATCGATCGCCGCCCGCCGTCTCACCCAGATTGACGCGCTACATCGTCCTGACCTTCGCCGGCCTGTCGCTCGCCGCATACTGGATCAACGGCGAAGCGGCCACCGGCCTCGTCTTCGGGGGCTCGGTGGCGCTGGAGGCGTTCGCCAGCTACGCCATCGCGCGCGCCTGGGTGCGCAACGCCGCCCAGTTCATGGCGACGTTGAAGCTGCTGGTGCTGGCGGTGCTGGTCGCAGGGCTCGTGGCGCTGCCCGAGACGCTGCTCGGCGGCTACTTCACTCACGATTTCCTGCGCGGCTATCTCGGCGGCGATCCCCTGCCCGAGGTCGAGAAGCGGCTCGGCTTCTACCGCGCGGCCTCCGTGTTCGATCATCCGATCCACCTCGGCACGTTCTGCGCGAGCCTGCTCGCCCTGGTGTGGACGGCCGAGCGTCGCACGAGCGTGAAGATCGCCTGCCTCGCCATCACCGTATCGGCGACGCTGACGGCCGTGTCCTCGGCGCCCATCCTGTGCCTCGGGTTGCAGATCGGCCTGCTGCTGCTCGAGCGGCTGACCCGCGGCATCCCGAGCCGGGTTCCGCTCATCCTCGCCGTCACCGCCGGGCTCTATATCGGTGCCACGGTCGCCGCCACCCGCTCCCCGTTCGCCATCATCGCCACCGGCTTCACCATCGACAGCTGGACCGGCTACTACCGGCTGATGATCTGGGAGTACGGCATCGACACCGTGCTCGCCCATCCCTTGCTCGGCATCGGTCAGGCCGACTGGGAGCGTCCCAAGTGGATGACGTCTGCCACCGTCGATGCCTTCTGGCTGGTGATCGCGATGCGCACCGGCCTCCCTTCGCTGCTCGTGGTGCTGATCGCCATCGGTCTGATCGTCGCGGCCGTCATACGCAGCCGCCGCCGCTCCCGCGATGCCGTGCTCCGGCGGATCTCGGTCGGCTAGGTCGTCAGCCTGCTGGCCTTGTCTATGGCCGCCGCGACGGTGCATCTGTGGAACGTGGTGTTCGCCTACTACTTCTTCTTCCTCGGGCTCGGCGGCTGGATCGCCGATCCACAGCGCCAGAAGGCGGCGGCCGCACCGGTTCGCACGCCCAGCGCCCGCCGCGGGCGTGGTGGCCAGTGCGCGCCGGTCGCCACCATGCCGCTACCCCAGACGATCCCTTCCATCACGGCGTAGGGCTAATGCCGCCGGCGCGGAGCCCGCGGTCAGCCGATGCTGCCGGCTGACGCTTCGCTGCGAGCGGGCTGAGGCTTCGCCTTCAGGTAGCGCTTGAACCCGAGCATCGGCTTCTCGATCAGGTGCCATGAGGCGATCGAGAAACCGGTCGCGGCCACGACCGCGATCGGCAGCACGACCCACCAGACGTGCGCTTCTTTCGGCAGCAGATAGACCGTCGCCTGTTGAATCGGAAACCCGTAGAGGTAGATGCCGTAGGAGATGTCGCGCCCTTTCAGCCAACCCATCACCGGCAGCGCCGACATGCCGAGATAGAGCATGCAGTAGGTGACCGCGACGAGCGCCACGATGATCGCGGGAGGATAGTGGAACGCCCCATAGGCGACGAACGCGGCGAGCAGGGCGAGGCGCGCGTCGATGACGATGCGGTCGGTGTAGTGGTAGGCGACCGATCCGATCAGGAAGGCATAGACCAGGACGTGCCAGGCGAGCGGTCCGCTCGACTTGAAGCCCCATTGGTGCTGCGCGAGATAGAAGACGTAGGCGAGCGTGCCCGCGACCGCCAGAGCGGTATGCTGACGAACGGAGTAGACGATACCGCTCGCCATCACCAGCGCCATGCAGATGTAGCAATAGAACTCCGGCTTCAACGTCCACAGGTTGACGTTGACGACCCCGGGGACGGGATTGGTCTCGAACATGCCGGGCAGATAGTACTGAACGCTGCCGACGACATTGAGTAGATACTTGGTGACCAGCGGACTGCTGAAATAGTCGGAGAGCGCCCACGTCGTCAGTAGCGGCCCGAGGATCAGCACGGTCAGCATCACCTCGGTCAGCAGCGCGGGAACGATGCGCAGGCCGCGATGGGCGAGGAAGGTGCCGAGCCGGCGGGTCCGGACCGCGCTGATCGTGACGAGGAAACCGCTCAACGCGAAGAACATCGGCAGCACCGCCGAGTGGACCTGCTTGAACACCGGCAAGCCCCACAACTCCGTGTCGAAGGCCGGCCCGTAGCTGACGGAGATGGAGTGCATCGCCAGCACCAGGAAGGCGAGCCCCAGGCGGAGCGCGTCGAAACCCGGCCCCATGCCGCGGTGCTCGGCCATGATGTCGGCCGCCGTCCGCCCGTCCCTCAGCCAACGCATCATATGCTACGCCCCGTACTACGTCCCATGCAGGTCGATGCCCGCGGTCCCGAACGATCCGCGGGCAGCGGACCGGACGAGCAAGGGCTCGCGGCATTGAAGCAGATCGGAGTTAAAGCCGCGGAAAGCCGGCGGGGAATTTACCGGTCAATTCCGAGCGGAACGACGCATCGGCGCGGGCGCACGGTCGCTGGCCGGGTTCGAGCCCCGTCGGGTGCATCGCGGAGTGGAAGGCGGTGCGGGCGCCGGGGCCGGACGCATTATTTCCCGGCCCCGGATGCAACGCAGCAACCATCGTCACTAGACCACGCCAAGGCGAAGAAAGGATTAAAGGTGGCAGGGCAGGTCGGCCCATCGCTTCAAATCATCTGCGGCTGTCCTGCAAACTGCAGCGTAATGGTGAAGTCCGCTCGTTATCCGAGACTCGTCGAGGCTCGTTCATTGACGTCTCGCCGCACGCTGCCGGTACAGCGGGCCTCGGGACAAATGGCCGATAGTCAGAACAACGATCAGATCCTGCTCGACTGTGTAGAGCAGCCCGTACCGAAAGCGTGCCCGCCGATAGCGCCACAAATTGCGCGCAACAGGTCGCAGCATCGAGGGTTCGAGCTTGATCCTTCGAAGCGTCTCGCTCACATCATCGAGTAGAGCGTCACCCAATCCGAGCGCCCTACGCTCATGGTATCGGTGGATTTTCTGAAGCTCCCGCTTTGCAACCGGCAGGAGCAGCACCTTCACCGCAAAGACCGTTTGCGCGTCTTTCGCTTGTCGCTCCAGGTGCGCAATTCAGCCAGCACCTCGTCGGCGTCCAGAGCTTCGACCTCGCCGCGCTTATAGCTCTGGTAACGTGCTTCCGCCTCGCTAATCCAAGCCTCGTCGACCGCCGCAAGGGCCGGCTCGTCAGCCGACATCAGGCGTCGCGCGGCTTCGCGTCTCTCCTCGGACGTCAACAGCCGAGCCGCTTCGAGGATGGCGTCCACTCGCTCGTTCATCTCAGCATCGCAAGAGGATGAGGGCTGGACCTCGAGAGATCCAGCCCAGTTCGGCTCACTCGTCCTTGGGCCGCGGCGGCACGATCGGCACCGTGCCGGGGGGACGCTTCTTGCCCTTCTCGGGGGCGGTGAGGGCCTTGCGCGGCGCGGCCTCGGCCAGCGCCTTGCCGTCCTCCTCGGTCTCGTCGTCGTCGTCCTCCTCGTCCTTGCCCTTGGCCTTCTTGGCGGCGGGGTCGGCCGAGATGTACTCGAACGCCAGCTTCCGCTCGAGCCCTTCGCCGGTCAGCGACACCTTCACGGTGCCGCCGTGCTCGAGCTTGCCGAACAGCAATTCGTCCGCCAGTGGCTTCTTGATGTGCTCCTGGATGACGCGGGCGAGCGGCCGTGCGCCGAACTTCTCGTCGTAGCCGATCTCGGCGATCCACTTGGTGGCAGGCTCGGTCATCTCGATCGTGACGCCGCGATCGGCGAGCTGCGCCTCGAGCTGGAAGATGAACTTCTCGACCACCTTCATGATCACCTCGGGCGGCAGGCCGCCAAAGGCGACGACCGCGTCGAGACGATTGCGGAACTCCGGCGTGAACATGCGCTGGATGGCGTCGGAATCCTCGCCCTCCCGCTTCATGCGGTTGAAGCCCATCGGCGGCTTGGCGAGGTCGGAGGCGCCCGCGTTGGTCGTCATGATCAGGACGACGTTGCGGAAGTCGACATGCTTGCCGTTGTGATCGGTGAGCTTACCGTGGTCCATGACCTGCAGCAGGATGTTGTAGAGATCGGGATGCGCCTTCTCGATCTCGTCCAGCAGCAGCACGGAGTGCGGATGCTGGTCGATGCCGTCCGTCAGCAGGCCGCCCTGGTCGAAGCCGACGTAGCCCGGGGGCGCACCGATCAGACGCGAGACGGTGTGCTTCTCCATGTATTCCGACATGTCGAAGCGCAACAGCTCGACGCCCATCAGCGTGGCGAGTTGCTTGGCGACCTCGGTCTTGCCGACGCCGGTCGGGCCCGAGAACAGGTAGCAGCCGATCGGCTTCTCGGGCTCGCGCAGGCCGGCGCGCGCCAGCTTGATCGCGGCCGTCAACGCGTCGATCGCCTTGTCCTGTCCGAACACCAGACGCTTCAGATCCTTGTCGAGTGCGACGAGCACCTCGGCATCCGACTTGGTGACGGTCTTGGGCGGGATCCGCGCCATGGTGGCGACGGTCGCCTCGATCTCCTTCACCGTGATCTTCTTCTTGCGCTTGGCCTCGGGCACCAGCATCTGGCTCGCGCCAGTCTCGTCGACGACGTCGATCGCCTTGTCGGGCAGCTTGCGGTCGTTGATGTATTTGGCCGACAGCTCGACGGCAGCCTTGATCGCCTCGTTGGTGTACTTGACCTTGTGGAACTCCTCGAAATAGGGCTTCAGCCCCTTCATGATCTCGATGGAGTCCTCGATCGTCGGCTCCTTCACGTCGATCTTCTGGAACCGGCGAACGAGCGCGCGATCCTTCTCGAAGTGCTGGCGATACTCCTTGTACGTGGTCGAGCCGATGCAGCGCACCGTACCGGCCTGCAGCGCCGGCTTCAGCAGGTTGGAAGCGTCCATCGCCCCGCCCGAGGTCGCGCCGGCACCGATGACAGTGTGGATCTCGTCGATGAACAGGATCGCGCCGGGATAGTTCTCGACCTCTTTCATCACGGCCTTCAGCCGCTCCTCGAAGTCGCCGCGATAACGTGTGCCGGCGAGCAGCGAGCCCATGTCGAGCGAGAAGATGGTCGAGGATTTCAGCACCTCGGGCACTTCGCCCCTGATGATCTTGCGAGCGAGACCTTCCGCGATCGCGGTCTTGCCGACGCCGGGGTCACCGACGAACAGCGGGTTGTTCTTGGAGCGGCGGCACAGCACCTGGATGGTGCGGAGCACCTCGGGCTCGCGTCCGATCAGCGGATCGATCTTGCCGTCGCGGGCCTTCTTGTTGAGGTTGACGCAATAGGTGTTGAGCGCGTCCTGGCCGGGCTTCTTCTCGCCACTGGCCTCGCCGCCGCCCTGCCCACCCTCCTCGCCGTCGTCGACCCCGCGCACCGGCCGCGGCTCGGACATGCCGGGCCGCTTGGCGATGCCATGGCTGATGTACTGGACGGCGTCGAAGCGTGTCATCTCCTGCTCCTGCAGGAAGAACGCCGCATGGCTCTCGCGCTCGGCGAAGATCGCGACCAGCACGTTGGCGCCCGTCACTTCCTCGCGTCCCGACGATTGCACGTGCACCACGGCACGATGGATGACCCGCTGAAAACCGGTCGTCGGCGAGGCCTCGGTCGAGCCCTTCAACACCAGCGAGCCGAGTTCGGTGTCGAGATACTCGGTAATGCGCGTCCTGAGCTTGTCGAGATCGACATTGCAGGCGCGCATGACGGCTGCCGCGTCGCGATCGTCGTGCAGCGCCAGCAG
>CAMDBL010000267.1 GCA_945889015.1 Devosia equisanguinis | reverse complement strand
GGAGAACATGGTGCGGCGGCTCGCCGCACTCCACTCCCAGGACATGATCACCGCCGACATGGTGGAGAGTGAACTCGCCGAGGTCATCCGTCCGCGTCTGGATTCGCAGGCGAACGAAGCCAAGTCATTGTCGGAGCAAGTAGAACGCTATCTCGCCGGATATTTCGGGTCGTTCGGCAAGGATCTACCCCCTCCGGGGCTGTACGATCGCATCATTCGCGACGTGGAGCTGCCCCTCATCTCGGCGGCATTGGCTGCGACGCGTGGAAATCAGATCCGGGCCGCCGAGCTTCTCGGTCTCAACCGGAACACTCTGCGTAGCCGGATCAAAGAGTTGGACATTCGCGTCTTCCGTACACCCCTCGGCTGACGACGTCTGTTGTCAGGATCGCGTCGATCCTCGGCGCATGCGCCTGCAACCTCAGGCGAGTGTCGGCTTGACGCCCGTGGTTGCAGCGCGGTATCCAATCGTCGTTGTCGCGAAAATGTCACAGTTTGAGACATAGGTTGTGATCACGGTGCGTCAGCGGAATGCTGCGCGATCGTCACAGTCGCGAACGCGCAACACGCTGCGGGACCAATGCGGAACGGTTTCCGGGCCGTATTGAGGGGGAGAGCAGAGAGTTGGATAGCCGGTCCGATCCATCGCCGGAAGCTCCCTGGGCCGTCACTCTTTCGGGTGAAGCGGGCCTCAGCTCCAAGGATCGTGCGTTCTGGCTCGGTCTCAGCGTCGTCGTGCTGTCGCTGATCTCCTCGCTCGCAACGTATTTCATCCTCACCGGCCTGACCCCGATCATCCCACGCAACGAGGTCGTGCGCGGCGTGATCGGGGTCAACATCGTGCTGATCATCGCCATGATCGCGGTGATCGCCTGGCAGGTGAGGGGGCTGTGGCAGGCCTGGAAGGACAAGCAGGCCGGCGCCCGGCTGCACGTCCGAATCGTGCTGCTGTTCAGCCTGATCGCGGCGCTGCCGGGCATCCTGCTCGCGATCGCGGCGACGACGACCTTCGCGCGCACCTTCGACAGCGTGTCTTCGCGCACGCGTGGCATCGTCGAGACCTCGCTCGACGTGGTCAACGCCTATCTCGAGGAGCACGGCCAGGTCATCCGTACAGATGCGGTCAACATGGCCAAGGATCTCGACGAGGCCGCCGAGCGGGTGCGTGACAAGCCCGAGGAACTGCGCAAGCTGCTCATCGGCCAGGCCGGGCTGCGCGATCTGCCCGCCGTCTACCTGATCGACCGCACCGGCAAGCCGCTCGTCACGGCCACCGAGGATACCAAGCTGCCCTATTCCCCCCCCGCGCAAGGCATGATCCTGGCCGCCGAGGCCGGGCAGGTGCCTCTAGCGATGCCTGGCGACCAGTTCCGAATCGCAGCCGTGACCAAGCTCGCGAAGTATCCCGACACCTTCCTGTTCGTCGCCCGCGGCGTCAGCTCCAAGGTAGTCGGACAACTGAAACGCACGCAGGAGGCGGTGGCGGAGTATTTCGAGACGCGGCGGCGGCGCGGCGTGTTCACCTTCGTTCACGGCATCATCTACTTCATGATCTCCCTGACGAGCCTGCTGGCCGCGATCTGGGCGGGCATGTGGTTCGCAGGCCGTTTCGTCGCCCCGGTTCGCCGCCTGATCGGCGCGGCGCAGGAGGTGTCGCGCGGAAACCTGCTCGTCGAGTTGCCCGAGAAGCGGGGGGAAGGCGACCTCCGGCGCCTATCTGCAACTTTCAACACCATGACGCGCGAGTTGAAGTCCCAGCGCGACGATCTCGTGTCCGCCAACACCGAACTCACCGATCGCCGCCGGTTCATCGAGGCGATGCTGTCGGGCGTGTCCGCCGGCGTGATCGGCCTGGAACCGCAGGGCCGCGTGCGCCTGATCAACGAAGCGGGACGCAAGCTGCTCGCGCTGGGCGAGACAGACATCGTGGGCAAGCCGCTGGGCGACACCGCGCCCGCCTTCGCAGAGCTGATCGCCAGCGAGGATGCGACGGCCAAGAACCGTAGCCAGCACGAGGTCACCGTTCAGGTCGGCGAGGAGGAGCGCACCTTCGCGGTCCGCATCACGCGCGAGCACGCGGGCCCTGGTGAGTTCGGCTCCGTCGTCACCTTCGACGACATCACCGAACTCGTCTCTGCCCAGCGCATCGCCGCTTGGGGTGAGGTCGCGCGCCGGCTCGCGCACGAGATCAAGAACCCGCTGACGCCGATCATGCTGTCGGCGGAGCGGATCCGGCGCAAGTACGGCAAGGTGATCACCGAGGATCGCGAGACCTTCGACAAGCTGACCGCCACGATCGAGCGGCAGGCCGGCGACATTAAGACGATGGTCGACGAGTTCGCCTCGTTCGCGCGTATCCCCAAGCCGGTGATCGAGCCGGGCGACCTGCGCGATGCCGTGCAGGAGCCGGTCATCCTGTTCCGCGAGGGCCACCCTGCGCTCGACTACAAGATGACCATTCCGCCGGCCGCCGTTCCAGCGACTTTCGACCGCCGCTTGCTGACCCAGGCGCTGACCAACCTCGTCAAGAACGCGACCGAGGCCGTGGAGAGCGCGGCCGAAGCCTCGCTCAAGGACGATCCAGCATGGAAAGGTGAGGTCGAGACGCGGCTCACCGTCGATGGCGAGCGCTATGTCATCGAAGTGGTCGACAACGGTATCGGATTGCCCAAACAGAACCGTGCGCGTTTGCTCGAACCCTACGTCACCACCAAGGGCAACAAGGGCACCGGCCTCGGCCTCGCCATCGTCCAAAAAATCGTCGAGCAGCACGGGGGTACGCTCGTGCTGGAGGATGCAGCGGTCACGCCCACGCGAAAGCGCGGCGCGGCGATCCGCATCACCCTTCCCGCAGTTACCCCGAAGCTCGCCACAAATGAGGCGCAACGGACTTCCGATGCATACGTGAGGCTCGCGCCGGCCGCCTCGCCGTGACACAAACATGCCGAATGCAAGGAGAGATGAGCAATGGCGTCTGACATCCTGATCGTCGACGACGAGGCCGACATTCGCGAACTCGTCTCCGGCATCCTGGAGGACGAGGGCCATCGCACGCGCCTCGCCCGTGACAGCGACGAGGCGCTGCGCGCGATCGAGGAGCGCCGGCCCCATCTGGTGATTCTCGACATTTGGCTGCAAGGCAGCCGTCTCGACGGCCTCGAGGTGCTCTCGATCATCAAGCGCACCCATCCCGACCTGCCGGTGGTGATCATCTCCGGCCACGGCAACATCGAGACCGCCGTCACCGCCATCAAGCGTGGTGCCTACGACTACATCGAGAAACCGTTCAAGGCCGACCGGTTGATCCTCGTGACCATGCGGGCGCTGGAAACCTCGCATCTGCGGCGCGAGGTCAAGGAGTTGCGCGAGCGGTCCACGCAGAGCGCGGAGATGGTCGGCAAGTCCCCCGCGATCAACCAGCTGCGCGGCGCCATCGATCGCGTCGCTCCCACAAACAGCCGCATCCTGATCCGCGGCGCCTCGGGCACCGGCAAGGAGCTGACCGCCCGCGTCATCCACCTGAAGTCGCAGCGCGCGGATGGTCCGTTCGTGGTGCTGAACGCCGCCGCGATGGCGCCAGACCGCGTCGAGGAGGAGATGTTCGGCACCGAGGATCGCACCGGCGGCCCGCGCAAGGTCGGGGCGCTGGAGGAGGCGCACGGGGGCACCCTCTACATCGACGAGGTGGCGGACATGCCGCTTGAAACGCAAGGCAAGGTGCTGCGCGTTCTCGTCGAGCAGAAGTTCCTTCGCATGGGCGGCTCGCAGAAGGTCTCGGTGGACGTCCGCATCATCACCTCGACCAGCCGCGAACTCGAGCGCGACATGCAGGAGGGCCGCTTCCGCGAGGATCTGTATCACCGGCTCAACGTGGTTCCGCTGCGGGTGCCGAGCCTCGCCGAGCGGCGCGAGGACATTCCCGATCTCATCCACTTCTTCGTCAACCAGGTGGCACAGGCCTCCGGCCTCGCGCCGCGCCGGATCGGCGAGGATGCCATCGCCGTGTTGCAGGCCCACGACTGGCCCGGCAACGTGCGCGAGCTCAGGAACAACATCGAGCGGCTGTTGATCCTGGCGGGTGGCGAAAGCAACTCGGCGATCACGGCCGACCTATTGCCCGAGGAGATCGGCTCGAACGTCCCGTTGCCCGTCAACGGCGGCGCCGAGCACCTGATGTCGCTGCCGCTGCGCGAGGCGCGCGAGATCTTCGAGCGCGAGTACCTGCTCGCACAGATCAACCGCTTTGGTGGCAACATCTCGCGCACCGCCGAGTTCGTCGGCATGGAGCGATCGGCCCTGCATCGCAAGCTGAGGGCGCTGGGTGTCAGTTCCGACCAACGTGGGCCCGACAAGATCTAACGCGTTGCCGGACCCGACGTCCGGCCGTGTCAACGTCGGGAGGGGGAACCATGAGCCGCATCGTCTACGTCAACGGCCGCTACCTGCCGCACGCCGAGGCGGGCGTCGGCGTTCTCGATCGCGGCTTCTTGTTCGGTGATGCGGTCTACGAGGTCTGCGAGGTGCGCGGTGGGCGCATCATCGACGAGGCCCCGCATGTCACCCGGCTGGGCCGCTCCCTTGCGGAGATCGGCATGGAGATTCCGATGACGCCAGCGGCGCTCGGCCGCGTGCTGCGCGAGACGGTACGGCGCAATCGCGTCGACCTCGGCATGGTGTTTCTACAAGTTTCGAGAGGCGAGTGCGCCCGCTCCAAGGGGCGCGACTTCTATTTTCCGGAGGAGGGAACGCCGCCGACGCTGGTGTGTACCGCCCGCAACGTCTCGCGGACCACGATCGAGAAGCGATGGGGCGCCGGCATCGCCGTCAAGACGATCCCCGACAACCGCTGGGGACGTTGCGACATCAAGACCTCGATGCTGCTCGCGGCTTGCCTGGCCAAAGAGGAGGCGAAGGCGGATGGGGCTGGGGAGGCCTGGTTCGTCGACGCCGAGGGCAAGGTCACCGAGGGCGCCTCCAGCAACGCCTGGATCGTCGACAAGGAAGGTCGTCTCGTCACCCGCCCGGCGGGACGCGACATTCTCCGGGGCACGGCGCGGATGCGGCTCATCGACGTCTTGAAGCGTGAGAAGCTGGAACTCGTCGAGCGCGCCTTCACGGTCGAAGAAGCGCAGTCCGCCCGCGAGGCCTTCGTCACCTCGGCGACGGCGATCGTGCTGCCTGTGGTGAAGATCGATGGACGGCCGATCGGCAATGGCGCACCCGGGGCGCTGTCGGAGCGACTCCGCGCGATCTTCCACGAGATCGCCGTCGTGGGGGAACGATGACGGCCTAGGGGAACCCGTACCTGCGTGCAAGCGTCACAGTCTCGCTCGAACGTGCGGCATGTAGGCCATTCGAACGATAGTGAAATCGTCATGAAACTGATGTAATATTGCATTGCGGTACAAGCCCCGCACCCATCACGAACAACAATAAGGGTGATAAGAACAATGGCTGAACGGGCTCAGAGTCTCCAGGACACCTTCCTCAATCACGTCCGCAAGAGCAAGACTCCGCTGACGATCTTCCTGGTCAACGGCGTCAAGCTGCAGGGCATCGTGACCTGGTTCGACAATTTTTGCGTGCTGCTGCGTCGCGACGGGCATTCGCAACTCGTCTACAAGCACGCTATATCCACGATCATGCCGGGTGCGCCCGTGCATCTGATGGATGCCGACCCCTCCGAGGGTCCAACAAGCTGAGCTGAGAACATCGACCAGCCGATCAAGACGGAAGAGCTTCCGAAGACGCGTCCCGGCCAGGGCTACGAGACCGCGCGCGCGGCGACGCGCGCATTGGTGCTGGTGCCCGTGCCGCCGCGCGG
>CAMDBL010000266.1 GCA_945889015.1 Devosia equisanguinis | reverse complement strand
CCGTTCTCTCGCGCCTCGGTCGCCGACCTACGCGGACTTCTGGCTGCGGGCCACGAGATCGGGTTGCATCTCGATACGACGCACTACTGCAGCACCGATGCCATCCAAGTCGGTGCAGCGATCGAGGCGCGCATGCTGGAGGATATGATCGGAACGCCCATCCGCATCCTAAGCTTTCACCGCCCGAGCCCCGCAGATCTCGACAACGACGCACCGATCGCCGGCCGGATCCACACCTACATGTCCCGGTTTACTCGCCAAATGGGCTATTGCTCCGACAGCCGCGGTGCATGGCGGCATGGCCATCCCATGGAGCACGCTGCGGTGAAGAATGGCCGCGCACTACAATTGCTGACGCACGCCGTGTGGTGGGTCGGACCCGACGGACGCGATGCACGAGGGCGCCTTACCGACGTACTGATCGAGCGCGCGGCGGTGCTCGAAGAAGAACTCGCCCGCAACAACGCAGAGTGGCAGCGGTGAACCCCATTATCGGGTTGGACATCGTGACGCTCGATCGATTGCGGGTCCAGCGTCATATGCGGGACATCCTTACCGTCGCCTCGGACATCCCCGGCGAATATTGGTCGGAGCAGCACTTCCTCGACGAGCGTCCCGGCAAATTCCAGTTGTCCCAACTCGCTTTGCAGGACACTCGTGCGGTCGGCTATGCGGTCATTTCCGAGCGCGCGCCGGGATGTGCACATCTGCACCATTTAATCATCGTCCGCCAGCATCGTGGATACGGGCTCGGCGGCGCTCTTCTTCACCGTGCAACGGCTGTCGCCAAGCAAGCCGGTCACACCCGTATGAGCCTGAAGGTTGCCACCGCCAACACCGGAGCACGGGATTTCTATCGGCGGCACGGTTTCGTCGAGGGGGAGATCGCAGGCACGCTTATATGGTGCGAGACTAAGTTTTGCGATTGATCCCATGACCGTCGTCGCCATCCATCAGCCGAACTATCTCCCATGGCTCGGATACTTCGCCAAAATGGCTTCTGCGGACGTTTTCGTGCTGCTCGACGACGTGCAGTATTCCAAGGGCAGCTACACCAACCGCGTTCAGATTGCCCGCGCCGGTGCTGCGACTTGGCTCACCCTGCCCGTACAGCATCGCCTCGGCGCCAGCATCCACGCCACCGCCATTGCGCGCGCGGACTGGGCGCGGGCGCACTGCGACACACTCAAGCAGGCCTATCGCAAAGCCGCCTGTTTCGGCACTGTCTGGCCTTTCGTCGAGACCATGCTGCTCGCGGCCGAGGGCACGCTGGCGGACGTCAATGCAGGGCTGATCCGCGGTATCGCCGACCGCCTGGGTATTGCGCCACGAGTGGAGATGAGTTCGAGCCATGGTCTCGCTCCCGACTTTGCCGCCGACGAGCGCTTAGCCATGATTGTCCATCGCATTGCTCCAGGGGGAACCTATCTTTCGGGTTCCGGTGGCGCGAAGTACCAGAGCGAGACGACGTTTGCCGCTCACGGCGTGACGCTCACATACTCCCGGTTTACGCCGATGCCCTATGAGCGCGGCGGAGAGCCCTTCCTGCCGGGACTGTCCATCCTCGATGCGCTCTTCCATTTGGGATGGGAGGGGACGGCAGCGCTGCTTCCCGCGCGGCGTTGAGTGAACCACTCAAGGTGCTTTGCCTCGACATCGAAGGCGGCCATGGCGGCTCGTCGCGGTCACTCTATTACTCGCTCAAGAATATCGACCGCTCGCTGATCGCGCCTACAGTCATATGCCGGCGAGATGGACCAATCCGCCAACTTTATGCGGACATCGGAATTCCCGTCGAGATCCTTGCCGACCTGCCGAAAGCCAGCGCTCTTCCAAGACCAAGCCGCAACCTGTGGCAACTCGTGGGCCACCTCGGGGATTTTTCGGGCGCCAGGCGAGGCGGAACGCTGAAGCGACTGCGAGAGGTTGTCCTCGCTCACGATCTCGTGCACTTCAACCACGAAGGCTTTGCCGCACTCGCCTTGTGGGTGCGCCGCCAGACTCATCGCCCGGCGACGATGCATATCCGCACGAATGTGCAGCCATCGATCTTCTCTCGATGGCAGATGCGCACCATTTCGGCGGCCGTCGATCATGTCGTTTTCATCACGCCGCACGAGGAGACGACATTTCGCTCGCTCGGCGGTTTGACACCAGGCACGGTCGTTTTCAACAGCGCTGAACCAGCGACCGGTGCCCAGCCGCATCCAGCGATCCCTCGCGACGGCCGTCTCGTCATCGCCTCGCTGTCCAACGCTGCCTTCATCCGCGGAAGCGACCGCCTGCTCGAGCTTGCCGATGCATTGAAGCGGCTCGGACGAGACGATGTGCTGATCGTCAGCGCCGGTGACATGGCCCTGAAGGGCAGCGACTGGAGCGCCGACCTCGTGAGGCTCGCCGGCCGAGGTGGCTCACTCGCGGATGCCGCCAACTCACTCGGCCTCGGATCACGCATGCTGTTCCTCGGCCATGTCGCCGAACCCGAGCGCGTTCTCGCGGCGAGCGATCTGCTCATCAAGCCGACGCGGGAATCCAATCCCTGGGGCCGCGACATTCTGGAGGCTCTGTCATCCGGCAAGCCGGTACTGTCTGTCGGAACCGACCAGACCTTCGTCGAGACTGGCGTGACGGGCCTTTTGCAGCAACACTTCGATGCCGATGCCCTGGCCGCGGCCATCGCCCGACTGGCCGACGATCGGGCAGAGCTGGCGCGTATGGGGGAGACGGCCCGCCAGCGGATCGCAAACTTGTGCGGACCGACAGACCGGGCCCGCGATCTCGCCGACATCTGGTTTCGCGCCGCCCGATCCGGCACGGCCAGCGGCCGGGCCGCATGATCGTCCCAATCCCCATCGCCATCGCTCTTCCCGATCTCGCCGGGGGTGGCGCGCAGCGTGTGATGCTGACGCTGGCGGGAGGGCTCGATCCGGCTTGCTACCGTGTGCATCTCATCGTGCTGGGTGGAAGCCAGGCCTTCGTCGGCTCGATCCCGGCGGGGATCGACACCCACATCGGCACCGCGCCCCGCCTGCGCAGCGGACTGCCATGGCTCATTCGCACGCTCACCGCCATCAGACCGGCGATCGTCATTTCGGTGATGGGCTATCTCAATCTGGCGCTGCTCGGCGCGCGCCCGCTCCTGCCCAGGGGCACACGGATCATCGTGCGTGAGGCCAATACCGTCGCCTCCACCACGACCGCGTTGCCGGCCTGGATGCCCGCGCGCCGTCTCTACCAGCAACTCTATCCGACAGCCGACGCCATCGTGTCACCGACACCGACGATCTCGGACGAGATCGCGACCCTCGCGCCGAAGGCCGCCGCGCGCATCCGCGTGATCGCCAATCCGGTCGATACCGACAGCATCCGGGTCCGAGCCGCTCAGCCGCAGCGCATCCCGGGCGCCGGATTGCGTCTCGTCGCCGCCGGCCGTTTGACGCACCAGAAGGGCTTCGACCGCCTCGTGGCGCTGCTCGCCGAGTTGCCTCCCGCGTCCCGCGTCGACGTTTTCGGCACCGGCACCGAAGCAGCCGCGCTCCAGGCACAGGCACAGGCGAGCGGACACGCGGACAAGATCGTCTTCCGCGGCTTCACCGCCGACCTACCCGCCTGGGTCGCCGGCGCCGACGCCTTCCTGCTGCCGTCGCGCTGGGAAGGTCTGCCGAACGTCGTGCTCGAAAGTCTCGCTGTCGGCACGCCCGTGATCGCCTCACCGGAGGCGGGTGTCGCCGAGGTCGCCTGCGAGCTCGCTCCCGGAGCCCTCACGGTTACACCGGTCGAGAGCGGTTTCGCTCGCGCAATTACGTCGCTCGCTTCCCTGTCCGAGCCCTGGCCGATTCCCCGCCCGAGTCTGCTTCCGGCATGCTATCTGAAGCCGGCCGTGATCGCAGAGTGGTCCGCGCTGCTCGACCGCCTCGCACTCGAAAGGGCCGCCGCCTGATGCACGTCCTGCACGTCATCTCGGGGCTGGGCACCGGCGGCGCGGAGAGCTTTCTCGCCACGCTCGCTCCCCGTCTCCTGGCGGACGGCATCGAGCAGGCCGTCGTCAGCCTGACCGGAGATGGCCCGCTCGCGGCCAAGCTCGAAGCCGGCGGTATTCCCGTCGTCCGTTTCGACGTGCGCTCCCCCCTCGGCATGCTGCACACCATCCGTGGTCTGCGCGCCTTCGTCGCCAAGCTGCAGCCCAGCGTGATCCAGGGCTGGATGTACCACGGCGACCTGTTCGCCACCATCGCGCACAAGCTCGCCGGCGGCGGGCCGCGACGGCTCTATTGGAACATCCGCTGCTCGGACATGCAGCTGGCGGACTATTCGCGCCAGCTCCGCATGGTGGTGAAGGCCTGCACCTGGGCCTCTCCGATGCCTGATGCTGTCCTCGCCAACAGCGCGGCGGGTGCGCGTGTGCACGTTGCTGCGGGCTACCGGCCGCGTCAGATCCTCGTGCTGCCGAATGGCGTCGACTGCACGCGATTTGCCCCGGACGATGCCGCGCGGCGCGCGGTGCGCGACGAGCTGGGTATCCGCGCCGACGAGGTCGTGGTGATGCACGTGGCCCGCGTCGATCCGATGAAAGACCACGCCGGAATCATCGCCGCCGCGGCCCGGCTGGAGCGCGCCCGCGTCGTGCTCGTCGGGGCCGGCACCGACACGCTCGATCTGCCGGCCAACGCCATGGCGCTCGGCCAGCGCACGGACGTGGCCCGCCTCCTCAACGCGGGTGACATCGTGGTCTCGAGCTCCGCCTACGGAGAAGGTTTTTCCAACGCCGTCGCCGAGGGGATGGCCACCGGCCTCGTCCCCGTCGCGACCGAGGTCGGCGACGCCACCGAGATTATCGACGACTGCGGCACGCTGGTCCCACCCGGCGATCCCGCCGCGCTCGCGGCAGCTCTGCAGAAGATCATCGATTTGACCGCCGAGGAGCGGTCCCGCCGCGGCGCTCTTGCACGGGAGCGCATCCTCTCGCGCTATACGCTCGACCAGGCCGTCGAGCGATTCGAGGCCCTCTACACCGGCAAGTCCGGCGAGGCCTGACAGATGTGCGGCATCGCTGGTCTCGTCGCCCTGCAGGGGTTGCCACCCGACGCGCGCACGCGTCGCACGGACGCGGCCCTCGACCGCCTCGCCATGCGCGGGCCCGACGGCAACGGAGCGTGGGCGGATGACCATTGCGCGCTGGCGCATACCCGCCTCGCCATCATCGACCTGAGCCCGGCCGGCGCGCAGCCGATGCGGCGCGGCTCGCTCGTCATCACCTTCAACGGCGAGATCTTCAACTACCGGGAGGTGCGCGCCGCGTTGCAGCAGCGCGGGCACGCGTTCCAGTCGAGCTCGGACACCGAGGTGCTGCTGGCGGGTTGGCAAGAGTGGGGCGAGGCCCTGCTGCCGCGCCTCACCGGCATGTTCGCCTTCGCGGTCTGGGACGCCTCGCGCCGCCGCCTGGTCGCTGCCCGCGACCGGTTCGGCGAGAAGCCGTTCCTGTATGCCGCGAGCGGATCATCGCTCGCCTTCGGCTCCGACCTGATCGCCTGCGAGGCGATGCTCGGCGAGACCCGCCCGGTGGACCGGCAGGCACTGCGTTCGCTGATGGAGATCCGCTTCGTCCCCGAGCCGATGAGCATCGCTGAGGGCGTAGCCAAGCTGCCGGCGGGACATTGGTTGTCGTTCGATGCAACCGGGCTGACCGTTGCGCCCTGGTACGAGCTGTCCCGCCAGCGGATGGCGCCCATCGGCGACAGAGCCTCTGCCGAGAGTGCGCTCAGGGACGTCTTCGACGCGGCCGTCCGCGATCGTCTGGTGGCGGATGTTCCGGTCGGCGTGTTCCTGTCCGGCGGCATCGACAGTGCGCTGGTGGCCGCGTCCG
>CAMDBL010000265.1 GCA_945889015.1 Devosia equisanguinis | reverse complement strand
TCGAGGATATAGGACAGCGGCGCATTCGTCGTGAGACGCAAAGCTTGATCCGCCGAAACGAACCGCAGGTGGTTGCTGCCACGCGTGATGACGGGCTTGGTTGCGCCTTTATCGAACAATGGGCGCAGGCGAACCTTGATCCGTGGCCGCCCCGCGATCGGAATGAGCCTTCGAAGCAACGTTGGAGGCCGGAACGTGCGCTCATACTCGATGAAGCGCGGGGCAAGATCGATCACCTCCAGAACGTTACCCCGATCGTCCGCCATAGTCGTGGACAGCACCGCGGTATTCTCGACGTAGGCCGAGGATGTGTGCCTGCATCCCTCCAACTCGATCGAGAAGAATCCGCCACCTTGCCCTCCACCGCAGTTGGCGTCGGCGGAGGCCGCATCCACGAGCGAACAGAACGCAGGGTCGCCGTCGAGACGAGGAAAGCATCCCCATACGATCCGTGCACTGCGGTCGACAAGGGCCGCGATGCTGCAATTGCCGATGGCGGCAAGCTCGAGTGACGACATGGATGCTCCCCTGCTTGAAACGCGAACTCAGAATCGGCCGGCGGAAAGATCTCCGGCGAGCCCTTCGAGCCAGCGGCGCATGATCACCGGGCTCATCAACCGCAAGCGCGCAAGGGGCTGCCCTCGGGGCCCCACACCGATCGACAGCCCTCCGCTGTCATTGACCATGGCGAATGCGCAATCGTCGGTATCGTCGTCGCCGGCGAATATCGGTTGGCGACCGAGGTACGGTGGATGACGCATGAAGTCACGTATAGCGGCCGCCTTGTCGGCCTTGCCCGGCAGGACTTCATAGACGAACTTCCCGGTCTGGATTCGATAGCCCGCCCCCAGAATCGTGATCGCCTGGGCCAGAAGCTGCTCGACGCTGCCGCGACTGTCCGGCGCCAAACGGTAATGGAGCGCGACAGTCGCACCCTTGTCCTCGACGATCACACCCTCCCAGCCGGCCGTCTCCAGCCTGAGATAATTCACTATACCCCTCATGCTCGCCTCGGACTCGACGTGCGAGCGCTGCTCACCATTGATCCGAACCTCGAGACCGTGCAGTCCCGCCATATCGAGTCCCAGAGGCGCGAACAGGGAATCCAGAGTCGCGATCGAGCGGCCAGAGACCAGCGCGAGCGCACCTCCCAGGCGTTCACGCAAACGCAGCAGCGTCGCCTGCAGGCGAGGATGCACCACAACGTCCTCCGGCCTCGCGGCAATGTCCACGATGGTCCCGTCGACGTCGAGAAACAATGCCCAGTCGGACCGTGCGTCGAGGTCATGCGCCGCGGACACGGTCGAGTTGTCGTAACGTCCCATGGGTCTCAGCTTCGATAGCGAGGCTGATTATCCTCGGCGTTCTGCTCGGAGATGTCCCCGATACGTTGATGAGAGCGCACGCGAGCAGCATCCAGTAGCATCTGCCCCACCCATCTGTAGACGTTGCGATCGCGCACCTGGTCACGCATGATGTGCATCCGCTCGCGCTGCTCCTCTTCCGGAATTAGCAAGGCACGATGGAGTGTATCGCTTGTACCCTGCTCGTCGAACGGATTGATGATCAAGGCTTCGGGAAGGTCCCGCGACGCGCCGGCAAAGCTCGAAAGGATCAGAACACCGTGCTCGTCCTCGCGCGCTGCGACAAATTCCTTGGCCACGAGGTTCATTCCGTCGTGCAGGCTGCTGACGACGCATACGTCGGCGGCTCGCAGCAACTCGAAGACCTCGTCGGGTTCGTGGTGACGAAGTTGCAGGTGAACAGGCTGATAGCCTTCACGCCCATGACGCGCGTTGATGCTCTCGGCGAGCGCGACGACCTCCGCCTGTAGACGGTCGTAGTCAGGCAACTTACTTCGGCTGGGCGCTGCGGCCTGAACGAACGCGAAGCGACCGACCCATTCGGGATGCTGATCGAAAAACGTATTGATGGCGCGCAGCCGATCGGGAATCCCCTTGGTATAGTCGAGGCGCTCAACCCCGACGCCGAGATGAATGTCATCCGCCAGCCCGAGCCCGGCGCGGACCCTGCTGCGGCAAACGGCAATCGGAGCCTGGTCGATCAACTGCGCCGGCGGCCACTCGATCGAGATCGGATAGGATCTGACCAACGTCTCCTCGCCGCCTAGGACGACAGACGATGTCTCCCTGTCGATCCGGCTTTCGATGAAGCGATCGACACCGTCGAGGAAATTGTTGCAGTGAAAGCGTGTATGAAAGCCCAGGATCGTGCTTCCGAGTAGACCGTCGATGATTTCCTCACGCCACGGACAGACACCGAATGCTTCTGGATTAGGCCAGGGAATGTGCCAAAACGTGACCAACGTCGCCTTCGGCAGCTTCTCCCTCACCATCCGCGGCAACAACGCGAAATGGTAGTCCTGAATCAG
Source organism: Devosia equisanguinis (assembly GCA_945889015.1). Lineage (GTDB taxonomy): Bacteria > Pseudomonadota > Alphaproteobacteria > Rhizobiales > Hyphomicrobiaceae > CAMDBL01. The sequence goes on along the minus strand of CAMDBL010000265.1, from coordinate 3,481 downwards.
AACCACTGGTGAATCGGTCACGGCCTCCTCGACGATCGCGTCGGCGAAGCGCTGGTTGACGCGGACGTAGCTCGCCCAATCGGATTCGCGAAACGTTGGTCGGACGAACGCCACATGGCAAAGCGGCCACAGCCCTTCGTTGGCGAAACCGTAATAGTAGCCGTCCTGCTCCTCCTCGGTTAGCCACACGCGGCGAAGCGTATAGGTTGGGGCGCGGGGCGGTACCCGCAATCGATCATGCTCGTCGACCGTATGGCGATCGGCCGACCCGTGTCCATGAGCGATCCACGTACCCCTGCACGCCCGCATCACCGGCTCGAGGGCGGTGACCACGCCACTCGCCGGCGTTTGCACATTGATCCGCTCACCCTTGAAATTATGAATGTAGGGCTCCCGGTTGGAGACGACGATAACCTCCGCGCCCGGCAGCTCTTTGTCGAGCAGTGCACGCAACGTCGCGGGCGTCCAAGCGACTTGAACCGGAACCGATTCCGGCATCGGCTGGAACTCGGACGAGATGATGGACTTCATTCGGTGAATGGGACTGGCGCGCATCTCGACATCTGCTCCTGCGGCCCCGGGCCGCGATGAGAAAAGAATGCAGTTGCGAGATCGGGTCAAAGCCGCCTTGATCATGGCCGATACGCGAGCACTGCGTGCCACCGCCCAGCAACCCTGCCCGGCGAGATAGCGCGAATCCAGAGATGCATACCGGTGACGAGGGAATAACGTCTCGATGGAATCGAGGGTTCCTGCCGACGACTTGCCCCAGCCTCACGAAATCGTGACATGCCTCTTTTGCCGATCCTTCTCTCACGATCCAATGAAACCGAGCTCCGCCGGCAGCGTTGTACATTGAGCTTGCGTGCGTCTGGAGTGAAGGTTGGCGATCATGGCTCGGCGTTCACGCCCCTACTGGAAAGGCTTTCTGCGGCTGTCACTGGTCTCCATTGGGGTCGAGCTGCACAATGCGGTAGAATCAAAGTCGGATATTTCGTTCCGGCAGATTCATAAGCCGTCGGGCCGGCGTGTGACGTACGAGAAAACCGTGCCAGGCATCGGTGCGATCGATACGGCCGACATCGTCAAGGGCTACGAGGTCGACACGGACACCTACGTCACCCTGGAGCCGGAGGAGATCGATGCGCTGAAACTCGACAGCAAACGGACCATAGATCTCGTCCAATTCGTCGACATCGCCTCGATCGACTATCGCTACTTCGAACGGCCGTATTTTCTGGTGCCCGCCGACGAGATGGCGGGCGAAGGTTATGTCGTCATTCGCGAGGCATTGCGCAAGACGGGCAAGCTTGGGCTCGCCCAACTCACGATTTCCGGTCGCGAATGGCTGGTCGCCGTGGCTCCTCTACAGGATGGACTGGTGATGGAGATGTTGCGCTACCAGGAGGAGTTGCGCCCGACCGAGGACTACTTCGACGAGGTTCCCGCCTTGGAGCCGGACAAGGAAATGATCGACCTCGCAGTACAATTGAGGTTCCCCGCTATTTCACGTGGGTAGTCTGAGGTCGAGCTTGCCGGCGATGAGGTAGGTGATGGCCTTGAGTGTGCGGGTCGAGCGATAGCCTCTGGCCTTGGCCTTTGCGGCCTGGACGAGGGAGTTGATGCCCTCGATGAGGCCGTTGGCGATGCGGCTGTCGAACCAGGCGAGGATGCCGTCGCGGTGCTTCATCACGGTGCGCGCGGCATCCTTGATCGGATCGAGGCGCGAGCGGATGGCCCAGCTGTACCAGCGGTCGAGGATGAGCTCGCCCCACGGCCGCGAATGCTGCTGGTAGATCTCCTGGAAGGCGAGGCGGATCTGGTAGGCGCGCGCGGTTTTCAGGTGGAGCCGGGTCAACGCCTGCAGCGTGGCGCGACTCTCGGCCGACAGCGAGGGTTCGTTCCTGAGCCAGAGATAGCGGCTGCGCTTGAGCTCTGGCCTGCCCTTGCTCTCGGCGCGGCGCACCTTGTCGACGGCGTCGTTGACGAGCTTGACGGCGTGGAACTTGTCGAAGGTGATCTCGGCCTCGGTGAGGTTGTCGGTGACGCCCTTGATGAAGGCCGCGCTCATGTCGATGCACACCTGCTTGATGTGGGAGGCGTCGCCGTTGTGGGCTTCGAGATCGTCGGCGAACTTCTCGACGGTGTCGGCGCCGCGCCCCTCGGTGACGAACAGCACGCGGCGCTGGTCGATGTCGACGAACAGCGAGACGTAGTCGTGGCCGCGCTTGGCCGCGGTCTCGTCGATGGCGACGCGGCGCACGTCGTGAAAGTCGGCGCGCGCACGGGCCTGCTCGACCCAGTGGTGCAGCACGCGCCACATGCGGGTGTCGTGCTCGCCCATGAGGCGCGCGGCGGCGGCCACCGGCATCGCCGTCATCAGCGTCATGGCGAGCGCCTCGAACAGAAGCGTGAAGCCGGAGCCCGCTCTCGCCCACGGCACGGCGATCTGCTTGACGCCGCAGTCGGGGCAGGTGACGCGCGGCGTCCTCGCGTGCAGGAAGGCCTGATGCTGGAAGAAGTCGAGATGCCGCCACGTCTGCATCGCGGTGTCGTGCACGGGGCAGTCGGCCTTCGCGCAGTGGGGACACGGGAAGCGGCCGCCCCTGGCGAAGTCGATCTCGATGTCGAGGCGGCGCGCTTCAGCATCGAAATTGGCCGCCTTGACCATCCATGGCGGCACGAGCCCGAGAGCGAGCTGCAGAAGGTCGGTGTCGCGCATGGGGAGCCTGGGGTTGGATCGATCCTGGCCCCAAGTGTGCCGCCGGCGCGGCCGGCCCTCAAGGACAAGCCCTCGCGGGCGGCCGAAGTGGCCGTCCTTGACCCCCGTCCGTCCCGTCGGCGTCTCGCCCTGCCATCAGGATCAAGCCGCACTCCGACCGCTCACGAGAGCAAGGTTCAACCCACTCGGTTCAGCGAGGAGGCACAATTGATCGAGAAGAAGTCCGGCGCGTTCTCCCCCGAGAAATTCCAGAACCATTACGGCAACGCGTTGAAGCAGCTGGTGCAGGACAAGATGAAAGGGCACCGCATCATCGCGCCCCAAGAGGAGGCCGGCCCCAAAGGAGCGACCGTGATCGATCTCATGGAAGCTTTGCGCAAGAGCGTCGGCGACGGACCGGAGCGCAAGAAGCCGGCATCGCCACGCGCCCAGCGCCGCAAGCGAGCCTGACCCGGGCCAGGAGCCACCCATGGACGCGGACCGGCTGGCAACCTATCGCGCCAAGCGGGATTTCCAACGGACACCGGAGCCAGCTGGCCGCGCTGGATTGCCGCCCGGCCGCTATCCACGGTTTGTCGTGCAGCGGCATGCGGCGCGCCGCCTGCACTACGACCTGAGGCTCGAGATCGACGGGGTCTACAAATCATGGGCAGTTGCCGCGCGACAATCAAGGTGAGACACGTCGTCAATCAGGGTGAGACTGCGCCGGGGTGGACGGCCGAAGGGAGGGCTTAAGCCCGACTGGAGGCCGTCCACCCC
>CAMDBL010000264.1 GCA_945889015.1 Devosia equisanguinis | reverse complement strand
CATCGACATCGTCCCTGGCTCTTTCGTGGTGCACCCCAAGGGCGAAGTGCACGAGTACATCAACGGGCCGCAGCGTACGCTGTTGTTCCGGGTGCGCTACGGTGACGACATGGTTTCCCGTCACGTCGAGTGGCGCGGCCACGAGGGCTACAAGCCCAAGCCCGATAGCATCGAGTACTTCAAGAACAACCCCAACCTGAAAGAGATCAAGGTCGACGCCACCCCGAAGCATCCGGAGTGAGTGTGAGGGGGCAGGCCCGTTTTGCCGAAAAGCGAGCAAGAACAGTGGGCCTGCCTCGCTCGGGGCAACGGCGTGAGAAGGAAGTGGGGGAGATTGCGTGAATGAGGACTGTCCGTAGCTCGAGGGGCGCCGGCAAGCTGGTCGCAGCGGTTCTCGCCAGCTTGGCCTTTGTGTCGATTAAGACAGCCTCGGCCCAGACTTGGCCGACGAAGCCGATCCGCATCATCGAGCCGGCCGTTCCCGGCAGCGCCGTCGATGTCATCGCTCGGCGGATCGCGCCGAAGTTGTCCGAGGCGCTCGGCGTGCCCGTCATCGTCGAGAACAAGCCGGGGGCCAACAGCGCCATCGGTGCACGCGAGGCGGCGAAAGCGCCGGCCGACGGCCACACGCTACTCCACGCCAACATCAACAATTCCTTCAACGATCTCCTCGCACCCGACCCCTGTTGCCGTCTGGGTCAGGAGTTCGTGCCCATCACGCGCCTGACCGCCTCGCCGATGGTCATGGTCGTGCACCCCTCGGTGGCGGCGATCACGTTCAAGGCGTACCTCGACCTCGCACGCCAGAAGCCAGGCGACGTGACCTATGCCTCGGGCGGCTCCGGCAGCCTGACGCAGCTCGTCGGCGAGGCCGTCAAGCTCGCGACCGGCATCAAGATCGCGGAGGTTCCGTACAAGTCGATCGGCGCCGAGGTGCCCGACCTGCTCGCGGGGCATGTTCAGACGGGATTCCTGGCACCGGGGCCGATCACCCCGCTGGTCCGCGCCGGCAAGCTGAAACCGCTGGCGGTGGCCGGCGCCAAGCGCGTGCAAGGGCTTCCAGACGTGCCGACGTTCAAGGAGGCCGGACTCGACTTCGAAGCGTCCGGCTGGAACGGCATCTACGTCGCTGCCGGAACACCCGAGCCGATCATCCGCCGCCTGCATCAGGAGATCGCCAAGGCCTTACAGTCGTCCGAAATCGTGGTGGACGCGGCCAACAACGGCTATGCGCTCGGCGGCGAGAGTCCCGCCGAGTTCGCGGACTTCGTCAAAGCCGATCGCGAGCGCTGGCAGAAGGTGATCAAGGACGCGGGCATCAAGCTGCAGTAGGGGCACATGATCAGGTCTCTGCACGATGCCGTAAGCGCCGGCGAGCCTCTAATCGACATCACGGTCAGGTTCAAGGACGGCGTGGATTGCGATCGAGCAACGGACATCGCGAATTCACTGGGCCCCGACTTGGAATTGAGAAAATTCCATTGGTACGGTGATCCGGCATTGCGCACCGGCGAAGTCACCGCGGAGGGCGCCTTTCGCCTGTTTGGAGTGAAAATTCGCCGCGTGCCCCTCGCGAAGTGGGATCCGACCCAGAACAAGCATGACGGGGTTCACGAAAATTTTTTCAGATGGGATGGGGTGCAGATCACCAGCTGGCCAGATGAATTGATTCCTTTGGTCAAGAGCATCGGAATGACCCAGCCTGGCGCGGACGACGACGGACAGGGCTATGTGCCGCTCTTCGATCGCGATTGAGTTCGGAAGTCCTGGCCGAACTCGATCATCGTCGTGCGCTCACTCCATGAAGAAGACATTGCGCAACGGCTTGCGTCCGAGTGTCCGGTAGATCGTGAAATCTCTGTCCGTGGTGGCGATGCGAGACAACTTCAGGCGTTCGGCCAGCGCGATGAGCGATGCGTCGGCAAAATCCGCGGGCAAATCCGCATACTTCGCCATCAAGTCGGCAATTCGCGGGAGGTCGCTGCCCGTATCGTGGTCGAGCTGTAAATTGCCGGCGGCCCACCTGAGAAAGCCGGTCTGAAGCTCGACGGAGAAGTTGAGCAGATACGTGATCTCGGTAACGACTGCGATGTTCGTCACCAGGGGCTTGCGCGCTTTCTCGAGCCAAGCCACGGCATCGCGATGATGCCTGTCGTCACGATCGAAAAAGGCTATGAGCGGACCGCTATCGACGATCGTGCTTGGCACGCAGCCTCTCTTTCAGGATGCGGCTGTGATCGCTCGCGAGATCGTCCCGTCCACTCCCGAATTTTCCCATCAGGTGCCGAGCCGCCTCGAAAGGCGTGGGCTCGTGCTCTGCGCTCAAAGCCGCTTCGACGGCTTTGCGGATGAACTCCGAGACCGAGATATCTTGCTCGGAGGCGCGCTGTTTGAGCCTCGCCTCGAGTTCGGGGTCGGTTCGGAAGACGACGGTTTTGCTCATGTCCGATCTTTTTGTCATACATTGGCGTATAACATTTATGGGAGGTATTGGCAAAGAGCACGCGCGGCCCACTCTACGCACGGCTTGAACGCCGCCAGCTCCGCCATGACGGCATCCCCACCAGCACCCGTTTGCCCCACCGCCCCCGCCGTCTCGCTCACGGCGACCGCGATCATCAGGTTTTCGGCCAATCCGAAATCCTCGATCTCCTGGTCCGGGCGGTCGCAGTCGAAGGGCAGGCGGGAGTCCTGTTGGCGCCACGCGCGCGCGCGCGCCGCATAATCTGCCGCGCCCGCATTCGTGTAGCCGAACACGGGCCTTCCCAGTGCCCGCATGAAGCCGACCTCGAAGGCGGTGCCGCTGTCCATCGAGACGCCGCGGAACGGGGTCAGGTTGGCGATGATGGCGTCGCACGAGCGCATCAGCCCCTCGTTGCCGAGCGCGATGCGGCGCGCCTGCTCGGTTTTCGCCAGCCCGGTCAGGTCGAGTTGGGTGTCGAGCGGAAACACGCCTTCGAGCCCGGCCTCGGCGCAAAGCTGTTGTTTTGCCCGGCCGATTTCGGTCGCATTGGGGAGAAACACCTCCGGTCCCGCCAGATAAATGCGAGGACGGACGGCAGCGGGAGAATTCACCATGGATATCTCGATACTTGACGGTTGAGAGCACGGCAGATTACGGGTCGCGGATGGCGCGCGTCGAGCACTTGTTCGTCACACAGATCTACAAGGCCACACTCCGCGGACGAGGCGCTCGTAAGCTCCTCGCCGACCTCGAGCACGCGTGCGTATCGATCGCGGCGGACGACGCGGCGGGCAAGGCGTGGTGCCAGGAAAGCGGCTATCTCGGCTATACATCCTATTCCTCGCTCTCGGACTTGCCGGATCGCTTTCCCGAGTTCGCCGATCTCGTGCCGCTGCTCGACGCGCACGTCGCCCGCTTCGCCGCGATGCTCGATCTCGACCTGCGCGGCCGCAGGCTGGCGCTCGACAACATCTGGATCAACGTGTTGCGCAAGGGTGGCTATCACACCGCCCACATTCATCCCCATTCCGTGATCTCCGGCACACTGTACGTCGTCGTGCCCGAGGGTGCCGGCGCGATCCGCTTCGAGGACCCGAGGCTGCCGTTGATGATGGCCGCCCCGCCGCGCAAGGCGCGTGCGCGATCGCTTAACCGCACCTTCCAATCGCTGGCGCCCAAGCCCGGGAATGTGTTTTTATGGGAAAGCTTTCTGCGCCACGAGGTGCCGGCCAACACGGCCGGGCACGAGCGGATCAGCATCAGCTTCAACTACGCCTGGGGCTAGAGCCCGATCGTAGCTGGAGCGGACGCGGTCGCAGGAGACGGAGAGGTGGCGATTGGATCGTCGGCCGCCTCGACCAAGATTTGTGCAGCAGCCGTTCCATTCGAGCGTGATTTTGTGTCGGGAGGTCGAGACGGATGCATCGGGGATGGCTCGAGCCGATCAGGGTGGCGCTACCGGTTCTTCTGCTGCTGGCCGGCTTGTCCAGCCTCACCTTGTTCGGCGTTGTGGGTCTGTTTCGCGGTGAGCTTCCCTGGCAACTCGATCTGTCGACGTTGTACGGCTCGGGCTGGAAGTTGAGGCACGGGATCGTCCCGTATGGCGAGCCGTCGACGCCACCGGCTGTCGCGGCAGATGGTATCGTGGTCTGGCTCTATGCTTATCCGCCGAGCTTCGCACCGCTGGCGATAGGGCTTTCGGCCCTGGGATGGACGACAGCCAAGCTCGTGGCCGTCGTTCTCAATATTTTGGGTACCCTGGGTCTCGCCGTCATGTCCGCACGACTGATGGAGCCCGGACGCTCATCCGGCGTGCTCTCGTTGTCCGCCCGACAAGTGGCCGTGGTCGGCATCGTGCTGGCCAGTCCGTTCGTCAGTCACGTCGTGTGGCTCGGCAACACCACCGTGCTGGTCACGGTGGCACTGCTGCTCGCCTGGCTCGCCAACGACACGGGACGGCCGGTCGTGGCAGGTCTGCTGCTGGCATTGGTCGCGATCAAGCCGCAGTTCGCCTTGCTGCCGGGCATCTGGCTGCTGATGGAGCGTCGCTGGGTGGTGATCGGGTCCGCGGCGGCCGGCAGTCTGGCGCTGTCGGCCTACGCCATGATCGTCTATGGGCCGGTACAAGCCTTCGTCGACTGGATAGGGGGTCTGCTGACGTATCTCTCCGGTGGAGAAAACGCCCCCGGCTGCCTTTACTGCTTCGGGATCGGCGATCTGCTCGTCGCAGGTAATCTGCCCGCCACCCATATAGAGATGGCGGCACTGCTGTCGACGGTCCTGCTGTGGTTCATACGGGACCGGTTCACCCGGCTCGAAATCCTTGGCTTGTTGATGGCGATGACCGCCTTCTTCCTTCCGGTTCACAATTACGATCTGGTCATTCTCGCCCCGCTCGTCGGTGCGATCGCGGTGTGGTCAGCGACGAGCGTGACGCGAACGGCGTGGGCGCTCGCCGCGGCGGTCGTGATCTTCATTCCCCTGCGTTTCGTCCAGATGGTCGGAAGCCCGCTGCTGCTGCGCTGGCGCGAGCTCCTTTTGATCGTCCTTATCGCGTGTCTCGTTGCCGCGGCTCTCAAGAGGTCGCCTGAGACAGCCTCGGTGACCGATGCAACCGGTGGCTCGAACTGAGACGCCGGGGCAAGCTCTGTTTCGATCTCGAGCGGCCATCCAAGCCATCAGCTTCAGCTTGGGGCCGCCGTTGAGAGGTTGTTTACGGATCTGCGTCAGGATGCACATCACCCGGTCAGCCGGACGCCGCCCTCTGCAGCAGATCGCAGGGCGTCGCCGAGCCGCCGAGCAGTGTTGTCCCTCGTTGCGTCGAAGAGTAGATCATCATGGTAAAGCGCGTTCTCGTCGTCGACGACGATCCGGCCCAGCGGCGGATTCTCGAGGAGACGATCAAGCGTCTGGGCTTCGAGGTCCGGACCGCTGCTTCGGGCGCTCAGGCGCTCGGCATGCTCGATGGCCCGGAAAAGGGCACCATCGCCCTCATCTTGCTCGATCTGGTGATGCCCGAACTCGACGGCATGGGCGTCCTCGAGCGTCTGGCCGGCAAGTCGGGCGTTCCCCCCGTCATCGTGCAGACCGCCCACGGCTCGATCGACAGCGCCATCAACGCCATGCGGGCGGGTGCGGTCGACTTCGTCGTCAAGCCGGCCTCGCCCGAGCGGCTCGAGGTGTCGATCCGCAGCGCACTCAAGATCGAGGCGCTGACCGGTGAGATCACCCGCATCAAGAAGAAGATCGATGGAACGCTGACGTTCTCCGATCTGATCGTGCGAGGCGAGGGCATGCATCGCGTCGTGGCTCTCGGCCGCCGGGCGGCGGCCTCGCACATCCCCGTTCTGATCGAGGGCGAATCGGGCGTCGGCAAGGAGCTGATCGCGCGCGCCATCCAGGGCGAGAGCGA
>CAMDBL010000263.1 GCA_945889015.1 Devosia equisanguinis | reverse complement strand
ATGAGCTCGGCGTTGGTGAGATCGGCCCGCATCTGCACGCGCGGCTCCGGCGTCGGGGCGCCCGGCGTCTGGTCTGCGGGCGTGACGGTGAGCTCGACCGGCACCTCGCCCTGCAGCATGTGGTTGACGTCGAGTCCGAGTTGATTGCGGTCGGAATTGTCGAGACGAGCCGACAACTTGATCTGCGACGACTTGGCGCCGTTCTGGTCGATGGTCCTGGTCCACGCCACCTTGCTCGGCACGCCGGCGACGAGTAGCTCGCCCTTCGCCTCGGCGGTGCGGTCGGAGAACTCCAGGTTCACGGTCGCGCCCTGCACATCGTAGGGGCCGATGAACTGGCGCGCACGGCCCTCGGTGAGGCGGAACTTGCCTTCCGCCTTGACGTCGTTCTCGTCGACGCCGGTCACCAGTGGCAGCGACAGCTTGACTTGGCCGTCGACCTTGCCGTCCATCGTCTCGATCGAGGTGATGCCCGCCTGCTTGATCAGCGCCAGCGGCTCCTGGTCGATCAACTCCAGCACCGGCGCCAAGGCCGACGTGACACGGAACACGATCTCGCCCTGCGGCCGCTCACTGAAGATATCGACGGCGGTGAAGCGCCCGCCCTTCAGCGGCACCCGCTTCGTGCCCGAGACGACGACGGCGGCATCGGGCATGACGATCTCGATCGATCCGCCTTCGAGCCGGATCAGCGCACGCGGCGCTTCAACCGGCGACATGGTCCGCAACGGCCGCAAGGCGATGTCGCTGGCTTCGACGGCCAGCGAAAGCCGCTGGTCGGGAATGAGTGGCGACGCCTCCTGCTTCTCGAGATGACGCCCCGACAGCCAACGGAAGGTGCCGCCATGAACCTTGGCCCGGGTGACGCGCTCGCCGACCCAGATTCGCGCACCCGGCGCCAGCGCACGAGGCCAGATCGCCTTCAGCGTCTGCAGCGGCATGGCTCCGATCTTGCCTTCGAAGCGGGCGTCGGCGATGTCGCGGGGAGCGTCGATGACGCCGGCGAGGGAGATGTCGGTGCCGCCGGCCTTCAACTCGAAGCGGTTCAGCTCGAAATGGCGCCGCTCGGGCGCTGCGGTGCCGCTGGCCGCCCACGTTTCGATCGGGATCGGGCGGATGCCGAACTCCTCGGCGGCGACGGCGCCGTCGATGGCGCGCAGGTCGAAGGCCCAGCCCTCGCCGCCGGCAGCCTTCTGGCTGCTCATGCTGCCGACGAGCGTGATGTGGCTCTGTCCCCAGCGCACGGTCGATGGGGCGATCTCGATGCGAGCACGGTCGCGGTGGTAGCGGAGATCGACGAGCCCCGCGTCGACCGGGAAGTTGACGTCCGGCATCCATGGCAGCTGAATGCGGCCACGCGAGATCTCGAGCGACAACGCGCCCGAGAGCAGGCCGCCAGCGCGGGAGAGCTCGAAGGTGGCGTTGCCGCCGACGGGCAGATCGAAGCCGTCGAGCAGGCCGAGCTGCGGCAGCGCGCGCGCCAGGGTCTTGGGCACGAGGTCGCGGATCGAGGCGTTGACCACGATGGTCTGGGATTTCTCGGATTCCTCGGTACGGAAGACGAGCGACCAGGGCGCCCGACCGGAGATGATGGTCGCTTTACCAGAGATGATCGATCGCTTCTGCTTGTGCTCGAGATCGATCGTCAATTCCGGCACGCGCCATGCCGTCGCCCCGTCCGGCTGCTGGACGATCACGGTGGCGTTGCGCAAACCGAGTTCGCGCATGTGCGAGGTGGCATCCTGGCCGCGCCGGGCTCGCGCCGACGATTCGGCGAGCGCGCGGGCGAGGTCGATCTGCTGTAGCGCAGCCGGCAGGCCCGTTGATTGGGAGGGTGCGGCGCCGGCCGCGGGCGCTACCTCGACGCCGAGCTCCGGATCGCCGTCGGCGCCGCCGCGTGCGAAACTGAGCGAGAGGCCGCCCTCTTCGGAGTAGACCAGCAGTAGCTTCGGATCGATCAGCTCGATCCGCGACGGTGCGATCCTCGCCTGCCAAAGGGCACTGGCGGCAAGCTCGATGGCGGCGAGCGGTGCGGAGGCGATCGGTTGCCCGTCGTTGTCCGAGAGCCGGACATTGCTCAGCCGGAACTCGATCGCGCCGGCGTCGGTCAAACGCACCAGCGCATCCTCGATGCGGACTTTGGAGCCGCCGAACTCGCTGGCGAGGCCGCGCTCGATCGGGCCGACCAGGAATTTGAGCGAGATCGGTCCATGCGAGAGGCGGACGTAGCCCAGCACCGCGGCGAGACCGCCGAGTAAGACCAGCGGTATGAGCAGCATCAGCGCACGCGCGAGCCAGCGCCCGCGTCGCTTGGTCCGCTTGGGAGGGTTTCGGCGAGGGGGTGCAGGGCCTTCCGTCACGATGGGAATGTCCATCGGATGAGCCCTTCGTGCACCTCGTGCGGACTGCTCCACCAAGTCCTCTCTCGCCCCTCTCGATCAGCTATGGCGAAGTGATACGGATACGGCGGCTACAGTACGGCCGTGGCTGGCCGAAGTCGGCGCGGTACGCTACGAGCCACCACCGTGCCGATCACCTCTACTCTGCGAGTTGCCGATTCGCAGGGTGCCCGCCACCCTGTCGACGCGCTGCGCCGTCCCATTTTTCCTGCCGCCGGCGCACTGGACGTTGCGTCGGCTGAACCGTTCCTGTCTATGCTACGTAGCGGGCCAAGTGGGTGCTAAAAAGCGACAAAAGAAAGGCAGGCTGTGCATGATCGAGGAAGGCAGTATCGCCCCGGATTTCGATCTCGAGACCGAGCAGGGAAAGCTCGGCCTGTCGAAGCTCAGGGGCAAGCCGGTCGTGGTCTATTTCTATCCCAAGGACGACACCTCGGGCTGCACCACCGAGGCCAAGGATTTCACCTGCCTCGCCGATCAGTTCCAGGCCGCCGGCGCCGAGGTGATCGGCATCTCGCCCGACAGCGTGGCCAGCCACAAGAAATTCAGCGCCAAGCATGGGCTCACCATCAGGCTCGCCGCCGACGAGGACAAGACGGTCGCGGGGGCCTATGGTGTTTGGGTCGAAAAGTCCATGTACGGCCGCAAATACATGGGCGTGGAGCGCTCCACCTTCCTGATCGACGCCAAGGGACGCGTCGCGCGCGCCTGGCACAAGGTCAAGGTGCCCAAGCACGCCGAGGAGGTGCTGGCGGCGGTCAAGGCATTGAAGACGTGAACGATACGGCGGCGGGGCCACGGCCTGACAGTCTGTGCCAGGCGGCGCGTGCCATCGTCGCCACCGCCGATCTCGCCGAGAAGGTGGCACTGGCGAAAGCCACGTCGGCCGCGTGGACGCAGCGGCGGCTTTCGCTCGGCCGCCTCAGCGCCGACCAGCCGATGCCGGAGCGGCCGGGGCGGCCCACCCGGCCGGAACTGCTCCCTCCGCGCGACATGCCGCGGCGGTCGGTCGGCGGTATCAAAGGCCGGATCGCGATGATGCATGCGCTCGCCCACATCGAGCTCAGCGCCGTCGACATGACCTGGGATCTCATCGGCCGGTTCGTGCACGAGCCGGTCCCGACCTCGCTGTTCGACGACTGGGTGCAGGTCGGCTTCGAGGAAGCCTGCCACTTCGAGATGGTCTCGCGTTGCCTGGAGGGGCTCGGCGCCGGCTATGGCGACCTGCCGGCGCACGACGGGCTCTGGCAGTCCGCCCAGGCGACAGGTAACGATCTGATGGCGCGCATCGCGGTCGTGCCGCTGGTGCTGGAGGCCCGCGGTCTCGACGTCAGCCCCAGTCTCATCGCCCAGCTCGAGGCGGCCGGCGATCAGGCGTCGGCCGAGGTCGTCGGTGTCATTTACCGCGACGAGAAGCGCCACGTCGCTTACGGCATGAAATGGTTCCGCTGGCTGTGCGAGCGCCGCAACCTGCCACCTGAGCCGACGTTCCACGAGCTTGTCCGCCGTAATTTTCGCGGACCCGTGAAGCCGCCCTTCAACGACCGGGCGCGCGCCGAGGCCGGGCTCACGCCGGGCTTCTACAAGCCCCTGTCCGCGCTCGGAATCTCGCGTTGATCTGTACGAAAATAGTGCGGGATCGACGCGAGATCGACCAAAGAATCCGCACTTGATCCAATCCCTCGCTCGTGACCGGGGAGCGCGAGTATGCTACTCGTGGCTCGGCACTGGGCTGCGAGGGGGATTGCGCGGACACGATGTCGGCCGTGCGCCTTTGGGGCGGAGCTGTCGGAACAGTTGCGTGTGGAGGGAGAGCGTATGCTTTCGAGTTTCGGTAACAAAAAGTTGGAAAAGGATGGCGCCGGCGAGCCTGTGCGCGTGGCGGCGGCACCGGCAACCGCGGGCGGTCCGCCGCCGCTGGCGGCACGTCCTCCGATCGCTGGCCGGCCCGGAGAGCGGCTCGCGGCCTCGGTGATCGGTCCCGACCTGACGATCATCGGAAATCTCGTCTCGCGCGGCGAGGTGCAGATCGACGGCGAGGTTCAGGGCGACATTCACGGAACCAACATCGTCATCGGGGAACGCGCGCGGATCACCGGCAGTGTCATCGCCGAGGAGATCATCGTCCGCGGGCACGTGATGGGCTCGGTGCGCGGCAAGCGCGTCATGCTGCAGTCGTCGAGCCACGTCGAAGGCGACATCTATCATAGCTCGCTCGCGATCGAGCAGGGCGCCTTCTTCGAGGGCAAGTCGCGCCGGTCCGAGGATCCGATCGGCGGCATCGGCAAGCCCGAGGTTCCGATGGCGGCCTCCGATCCGCTGCCGATGCCGGCGCAAGGCTGAGCCCGGCACCGTCGCTCATAAAGTCAGCAGCCCGTAGCTTTCGCCACGGGCTGTGTTGCGTTGCGTTGGCCTGCGCCGCTCGAGTCTGGCTGCACGGGGCATCGCGGCGTGCGACTCAATCGATCGAGCCGACGACACGGGTGCCGATGCCGGCACTGGACGTGGCCAGATTGACCAGCCTCAGCAACTTGGAGGCCTCCGCCGCATCTGCGTTGGCGGCATAGACCACGTCCTTGTCACGCAGCTTGAAGCCGCTTGCATAGAAGTAGGCCTGCGGCGAGCGCATATCGACGCGGTAGATCACCGGTATGCGTCCGCCGGCGTTGGTCAGCGGCGAGGACGAGAACTTGCGTACGATCTCGGCCCGCTCGTGGCGGAACACGAACACGCCGCTGGCATCGGCACGCGAGTCGATCAGGCCGCCGGTCGCGGCCACCGCCTCGAGGATGTTCACCTGCATCGCATCGAACGGATAGACGCCGGGCTTTTGCACGGCACCGACGATGGTATAGCGGCGCGGCTCGTAGTTGACGTAGACCTGATCACCAGTCTGGATCAGGATATTCTCCTTGGGATCGTCGATCACCGCCGTCATCAATTGCTGCGCACGGGTCTCGCCACGGATCACCAGGATGTTGGTCTCGCGAGCGGGATACTTGGTGCCGCCGCCGGCCGCGATCAGGTCGAGCAGGCGATCCCCCTTCAGCGACAGCGGATAGAGGCCGGGTTTGGTCACCTCGCCGTTGAGCACGACGGTGTTGGAGCGGTTCTCGAGGATGCTCACGGTCGCCTGCGGCTGGATGGCCCGGTCGGCGAGGCTGTCGACGATCCGCTTCTGCACCTCGAACGGCGTGCGCCCGCCGACCTTGAGAATGCCGGCGTACGGCAGCGAGATTTCCCCGTTGGGGCTGACGACCATGCTTGGGAACTGAGCCGTGCGGCCACCGGTCGTCGAGAACAATCCGCCTTCGCCGGCTTCCCAGACGGTCACCTGGAGCACGTCGCCGACGCCGATGCGCGGCTTGAGGTCCTTGATCCGGGTGGGCAGCAGGCGCCGGCTGAGGCCGAGCGTGGTGTCGGAGTTGAGCTCCCTCACGATCTCGGGATTGAGATCGAGCAGCACATAGCTCTCTTGCGCGCCGAGGCGCTCCTGCATCTGGA
>CAMDBL010000262.1 GCA_945889015.1 Devosia equisanguinis | reverse complement strand
CTGACACCGCCACTGTCGGGGTGCCGGCGCCGGGGCGATCGAGCCCCGCGAAGTGCGAAGCTTGCGCGGTTTTCGTTGCTGGTGCCCCGCCCCTCGCCGCCGACGCCACAGCGTCAGCACCAACCCGAAGCCACCGATCCAGGTATGATTCAGACATGAATAGAGCGCGTAAATGGCCCGACTTTGCGTCAGCAGTGGATATTTCAACGGCCAAACGGATCATCCGGCATAAGGTTTGGCAAAATGAGTGGCGTGGTTTTTGCAATTGACGCATTTGCTGGCGCGTTTGAACCAAACAGCTCATAGTGACCAGCGCAGCCACGCTGCGAACCATCATCCGCACCCAACTCCTTCCAATCATAGATGTTGAGTGCAAATATGCAAAACCACCGATCGATGTCATCTGCTCTGGCCCAAACACATTCGTAACTGCACATCCCTTTATTTGTTTCGATAGCGTCCAAATTGCCCTTAAGGCGATTCACCTTTATGGTTTCCACGAAGTTCCGATGCTGTTGCCTCAGTGGCTCCGCCTTAAATCTCCCATTCTCTTTGTACGCTCGCTGAAGGGGAACGACCAAGGAGCCGCGCTTCGCAATTCCAATGGCCGGCTCCCTGTAGAGTGCCGCATGAAATCCACTGATCCAGCGCCAGACGGCTGCGTCAACATCAAGATTAGTGACGACAAGGTCATTGGCTGCGACATTAAAGTCGATTCGTAGTTTGCTCGTCTTGTCGTAGAGTGTTTTACTATGCTGCAAGCCGATTAGTTGGCCGATTTTCTCGTCAACATTGCTGTGCAACCCGTTGCACGCCACGTGAGTTGGCAGAATTAGCAGGCCCCTGAAAAACCCGCCACTCGACGCGGCCGAGCGAACGTGATTCCTCTCTGCGTGTCGGCGGGAGGGACGGGCATGCGCGGGTCGGACAGCCAGAACGGTTCGCTTTTCAGCTACGTGAACCTGGAGGAGCGGGTTCCGGCAAGACACCCCGTTGCGCAAGATCAAGATCGTCGTCGATGCCGCGCTCATCGACCTCGACGCCGATTTCGCGGCGCTCTACGCGGTCGACGGCCGGCCGGGTATCGCGCCGGAACGCCTGCTCAGGGCCGCGCTGGTGCAGATCCTGTTCTCGATCCGCTCCGAGACGCAGCTGATGGAGCAGATGCAGTACAACCTGTTGTTCCGCTGGTTCGTGGGGCTGTCGATCGACGAGCCGGTCTGGGTGCCGACCGTGTTCACGAAGAACCGCGACCGGCTACTCAACGCCGACATCGCCAAGAAGCTGATGACCGCAATCCTGGCGCACGAGACGGTGGCGCCCCTGTTGTCGAACGATCATTTCTCCGTCGACGGTACGCTGGTCGAGGCGTGGGCCTCGTTCAAGAGCTTCAAGCCGAAAGCTGCCGGGAGCGACGCCCCGCCTCCGCCTGATCGGCCCCCTGCGGCTTCGCCGCCCGCTGCGGGAAGCAGCGATGGCACGGACGAGACGAAGGCGCAGGCGGAAACGAAGGGTGAGGTGAACGAGATGACGACGACGGACACCACATCCGCAGCCGAGATCGGCCGTAACGTCGAGCGCGACTGGCGCGGGCAAAAGTGGTCGAATGCGACGCACGCCTCGGTGACCGACCCGGATGCTCGCCTCTACCGCAAGGCCAAGGGCCGGCCGGCGCAGCTCTGCTACATGGGCCACGCGCTGACCGAGAACCGCAACGGTTTCGTGGTCGAAACAACGCTCACGCACGCGGACGGCACGGCCGAGCGCCGCGCAGCGATCGACATGCTCGACGCGCTCGATCCCGGCTCCACGCGCCGCATCACGCTCGGCGCCGACAAGGGCTACGACGCGGCCGAGTTCGTCGAAAAGCTGCGCACGATGTGTGTCACGCCGCACATCGCCGCGAAGGCCAAAAGCTCCGCCATCGACGGCCGCACATTGCGGCATCCGGGCTATGCGATCAGCCAGAAGAAGCGCAAGCTCGTCGAGGAGCCGTTCGGCTGGGGCAAGACAGTCGGGCCGATCAGGAAGACGATGCTGCGCGGCCTGCGGCGCGTCTGCGCCCAGTTCACGCTGACCATGACCGCCTACAATCTCGCCAAGCTGCCTCGACTGCTCGCCGCCTGATACCAAGCGAGGCGGCAGCCCTTCACGACCACCCCACGAGAGGATACGGTTCTACCCGTCCACGTTTTTCAGGGACCTGTTAGAGGCTCGCGGTGCTTCTTGTGAAACACACTTTCAGGAGGAACGTGGTCCCGATCAGCCTGGGCGTTGTCGCCAGAAAATTGTTTGCCACATATGTAACAGAAGGGGAGCTTACGCACCTCGCGATAGTCCTTCTGCTTGATAATCTTTATCATTGTCTTACCTTTGAAATATTCAGAGTTTTGATCACCTTGTGTGGCCTTGATGCGTTGCGCCTAAATCTAATTGTGGCAGCACAGCTAGACCGCGTGTGGTCCGCTCACGAAAGAACAGCGGATGGTGGCGGAGAAATGGCCGGAAATTACGGCAACTAGTCAAATCCCGACCGGCCAGCACAATTCACTCATCCCCCGGCCACAGCACATCCAGAGCGAAGCAGTGCGCCGCGAACGGCGGCGCCTGCACGGTTTCGGCGTCCTTGAAGGTGGCCGCGATCAGCCAATTGCCGCCGGTCAGCACGAGCACCTCCAGCGTGCGCGCGTCGGGATCGACATACCAAGCGTGGCCGACGCCGGAGGCAGCGTAGACGGCGAGCTTGTCGGTTCGATCCACAGTCCGGGTCGAGGGCGACAGCACCTCGCACACCCAATCCGGCGGCGTCTCGAAATACGCCGTGGCCGGGAGCTTAGGCATCCGCTCGCGACGCCAGCCTGCGAGATCCGGCACCACGACATGCTCACCAAGATGCAGTTCCGGCCAATCGAGAACCTTCCACCCGCCAGGGCCACAACGCCCCTGGTCGAACGGCCCACCCAGTTCTCCGCCGAGCCGCGAAGAAGCGAACAAATGCCGCGGCGCCGGCCGCGGATGCGCATGCAGCACGCCGAACAGGATCTCACCGACCATGTTTTCAGGCAACGCCTCGATGTCGGCGTAAACAGCAACGCGTGGTTTCGGCTGGGCCATGGGACGACTATGCCCAATCTGAGGCTTCCCGGCAAATGCCGCCGCCTCCTGTACCGCCTCCTCCCTCAGGAACCGTGACCGGCGCGGCCGCGACATTGCAAGCCACTGACAATGATCGACTTTATGCGCTATTCCGCGAACTTGTCCCCGCCCCTACCCGATCGCTTATCCTGCTCCCATCCCGCCGCCACGCAGGGAGTGCTCCGGAGGCGAACCGAAGTGCGGTGGCGGGGTGCAGAGTCGGGTACTTCGGCGTCACGCGCGCTGGACTATCCGAGGCTCGCCTGGCCGACTGCGGTGCAAGCCCGCAGACCGGGGAATCCGGTAAAACGCCCAGGGTAGGCCACAAATCCTGCGCCGGGGCGGTGGTGAGCCGCTCAAAAAAAATATCTTCCGCGGCTCTCACGGCCCCGGCACCCTCGCATTTGATCGGATCCTCGATGTCTGCCGATACTTGTATCTACGCCACTCTCTCTCGACTGCAGCGCCGCCGTGACACCCTCGCCCCAAACCGCTAACGCTGGCGTCCATGCACCCGATCACCCTCACCTTCGACAACGGCCCATCACCTGGAGCGAAGGGGCCCGGCATCACCGAGCGCGTGCTCGACGTGCTGGCGGCGCACGGCGTCAGGTCCACATTCTTCGTCATCGGGCAGAAGCTCGCGGCCTCGCCCGAGGCGCGGCGCTGCGCCGAGCGGGCGCATGCCGAGGGCCACTGGATCGGCAACCACACCTGGACGCATTCCAAGCCCCTCGGCGAGATCGCGGACGCGGCGGCTTCGGTCGCCGAGATCACCCGAACGGACGCCGAGATCGGCATGCTCACCCACCCCGACCGGCTGTTCCGACCCTTTGGCGGCGGCGGCAGGATCGGCCCATGGCTGCTGTCGAAGGCGGCAACGGAGCACATCGAAGCGACCGGCCACACCGTCGTGCTGTGGAACGCCATCCCCCGCGACTGGGACGATCCCGAGAGCTGGGTGGAGCGGGCGCTGGCCCAGATCGAGAGCACCTCCTGGCCGCTGATGGTGCTGCACGACATCGAAGGTGCGTGCGTCGCCCGGCTCGACGGCTTCATCCGCGAGGCCCGCAATCGCGGCTTCACGTTCACACAGGACTTCCCACCCGATTGCGTTCCGATCCGCCGAGGCACTATCGTCGGGGAAATCGCGTCGATCGTATCGGGGTAAGACCCTGCGGGCCTGACCCCATCCGCACAGGAGACTGCATGTCCGACCTTCCCAAGCGCGTCCACCTGATGGAGGTCGGTCCCCGTGACGGCCTGCAGATCGAGCCGAAGATCCTGACGACCGCCGAGAAGCTCGAGCTGATCGGCATGATCGAGGACGCCGGGATCACCGAGATCGAGGTCGGCTCGTTCGTCAATCCGAAGGCGGTGCCGACGATGGCCGACACCTCGGACGTGTTCGCCGGCATCAAACGCAAGCCCGGCGTGATCTATCGGGGCCTCAGCCTCAACACCAAAGGCGTCGAGCGGGCCATGGCGACGCCCAACATCGATCTCGACGGACGGCTGCACGTCACGGCGAGCGAGGTGTTCGTCCAGCGCAACACCAACCGCTCGATCGACGACACCTTCCGCCAGCTGCCCGAGTGGATCGCGCTCTACAAGAAGGCGAAGGTCCCGGTCGACGGCGTCACCATGATGGCCGTGTTCGGCTGCAATTTCGAAGGGGATATTCCCGTCCAGCGCGTCGCCGACCTGCTGGCGCGCACCATCGACATCCTCGCCGAGCATGGCGAGACGCTGAAGTGCGCCAACCTCTGCGACACCATGGGCTGGGCCAATCCCGAGCAGATCAAGCGCGTCGTCGGCACCGTGCGTAATCGCTGGCCGAAGTTGCAGATCAAGTTGCATCTCCACGACACCCGCGGCCTCGCGATGGCCAACGCCTACGCCGCGCTGCAGGTGGGCATCGACGAGTTCGACGCCTCGATCGGCGCCTTGGGGGGATGCCCGTTCGCGGGCCACAAGGGCGCGGCCGGCAACATCTCGACCGAGGATCTCGCTTTCATGTGCGAGGAGATGGGGATCGCCACCGGCGTCGACGTCGACAAGCTCGCCGCCGCCGCCCGCCGCGCCGAGGAAATGGTCGGCCATCCCGTGCCCGGCAAGGTGATGAAGGGCGGCACGCTCACCGAGAAGCGCCGGCGGACATGAGGTGAGACCCGTCATCCGCCATCCGGAGAGTTGTCGGCTGATGCGCGATATGGGATGGCTGTCGCCGATACCGCTCGAAGCTCCAGTCCATCCCGTTCCGCTCACACTTTGCCCGACATGACCCGGCCCGCACCCAAGCGCCACCAGAACGAGACCAGCCCCGAGACGATCGCCGCCATCCGCGCGGCGCTCGGCGAGCGGGCGATCGTGCTCGTCGGGTTGATGGGGTGCGGCAAGACCTCGGTCGGCCGCCGGCTGGCGAGCCGTCTCGGCCTCGCCTTCGTCGACGCCGACGACGAGATCGAGAAGGCGGCTGGCCAGAACATCCCCGAGATCTTCGCCACCCACGGAGAGCCGTATTTCCGCGACGGCGAGCGGCGCGTCATCGCCCGGCTGCTGACCGAAGGCCAGAAGGTGGTGGCGACCGGTGGCGGCGCCTACATGAACGCTGAAACCCGCGCCAATATCGCCCTCAAGGGCGTGTCGGTGTGGCTGCGGGCCGAGCTGCCCGTGCTGATGAAGCGCGTGATGAAGCGCGACAACCGCCCGCTGCTCAAGACCGAGAATCCCGAGGCGACGATGCAGCGGCTGATGGCGCTGCGCTATCCCGTCTAT
>CAMDBL010000261.1 GCA_945889015.1 Devosia equisanguinis | reverse complement strand
TCGCGGCAGCCACGATTCCCGCCCTTGTCAGGCGGCTTATACCAGTGACTTGTGGCGCTGCAACCCGCCGAGGCTACTTCGGCCGGGATAACTCGTTCGTACATCAGGCGACAACCGGCAGGCGACAAAAAGGGCCGCCCACATGACGTGGCGCGGCCCTTCGTGAGAGGATTGTGCCTCGACCGGCGGGCGGCGCACGATGACCAGCATCGCGCCGCGTCGCGCCTCAGGCGGTGCGCAAAGGCTGCTCCGACACAACCGAGAGCTGCGACACACGTCCAAGCATAATCCGGATCTCACTCGACATCGGATCACCTCCTTTCGGTTGGTTGAAGATACTTGATGGTGACATCCAGAATGGTGCCGCACAAGTGGTTCTGCAAGACCTCTCCGATTGCTGCCGAGGCCTGAGGCAGTGGCGTCACACCGTAGCGAGCGGCGCTGTCTCATAGACTGCAGAGAGCGTGTGGCTGGCGCCGGGCCCGAGCCGCACGACATCGCTGCCCGCATTGGTCGTCTCGACGCACACGAAGTCGCGCCAGGCCTCGGAACCGACGTCCGGCATCCCTGCGCCTCGCTCGCGGGCCGGGTTCCACACCACGGTGCTGGCTGAGCCGCCCTTGGAAATGGTGATCCGACGGCCGTGGCCGGCGTCCTCGATACAGGTCGCGGCCGTGGTGCCGACATAGATCCGGTCCACCTCTGCGGTAAAGCCGACCGGTCCCACCTGACGCTTGCGGACGAAGCCGTCGACCTTGTCGAGATAGTCGACGCCCTCGAGCCCGAGCACATGCGTGCGTGCCACGTCGGCGACAGCGAAATAGGTGTGGAGCGCCTCGGTCAGCTCGAACGGCGTAGCACCCGTGTTGGTGGTCTCGAGGGCGAGCGTCAGCCGGTCGCCGACCTCCACCGTGAGCGTGACCTTTGCCCGATGTGGCCAGAGGCTCTGGTGCGCCTCGCTCGTCGAAAATCCGAGCACGATCCGGAGGGCGCCCCCTTCCGGGGCATCGCCGGTCTCGACCACGTCCCAGTTGGCGGTGCGCACGAAGCCGTGCATGGGCTTTCCACCGCCGGCTGGATGGGCGGCGAACCAGGGCCAGCAGACCGGAATGCCTCCGCGCATCGCATCAGGGCCGGCCATCCGCGCCAGCGGTGAGACCCACAGCATCTCGCGACCGCCGGCGGGCACGTAGCTCAGTACTTGCGCGCCCTTGAGCGAGACCCGGGCCCGCCCCCGGGGATGCGTCACCGCGATCAGGGATGCCCCTTCGTCCGTCGCCTCGAACGCCACCCGCCCTGGTCGGCCGAACCGCGCTTGCAGTGTATCGATGTCCATGGTCGCGATCTCCTGCCGGCGGCGCGCCGCTCTCGTTCTTGTTCCGCACGGCAGTCACGCTCGTCAACCGTGTCCGGGCAGGCACCGTTCCCAACCCGCGATCATCGGAGAGCTGTACGGGGCCTTGGCATGGGCTATGTCATGGGCGTGACGCGGAGGCGGCGTACGACGCGGGCAGCGATGGAGTGGCGTGAATGCTGACGGTCTATGACGTACAGGGCACCGGTCTCGTCCGCCGCGACGGCGCCGACGCAATCTCGGAGACCACGGTCTGGATCGACCTGCTCAACCCGACCCCGGGCGAGGACAAGCTCGCCGAGCAGATGCTCGGGATCGACATCCCGACGCGGGCCGAAATGCGCGAGATCGAGCCCTCCAACCGCCTCTACCAGGAAAACGGCGCCACTTACATGACGACATTCGTCGTCTACAACATCGACAAGGCCCGCCCCGACTCCGGCGCTTTCACCTTCATCCTCGTCGGCAAGCGCCTCGTCACCGTGCGCTATCACGAGCCGAAGTCATTGCCCCATTTCCTCGCGCGGGCCGAGCGGGGCGACGTCACCTGCACGACCGCGCCCTCGGTCGCCATCGGCCTCATCGAGTCGATCATCCACCGGGAAGCCGACCTGATCGAGAAGATCCAGGACGAGGTCGACCGTCTGGCGCTGACCATCTTCGACATCAAGGGCGGCCAGCAGACCCGCAACCGCCGGCTGGACGCCATTCTGAGGGCGATCGGCCGCGAGGGCGACATCAACTCCCGCGCCCAGGAAGCCGCCTTCTCGCTCGACCGCCTGCTGCACTATTTCCTGCAAACCGCGCACACCCGCGGCGAGGACGCGCAGACGATCGAGCGCATCCGCACCGCCCAGCACGACATCCGCACCCTGATGGATCACGCGCGGTTCCAATCCGAGCGCACCACCTTCCTGCTCGATGCCACGCTCGGCATGATCAACACCGAGCAGAACCAGATCATCAAGCTGTTCTCGGTGGTGGCGGTGATGCTGATGCCCCCAACGCTCGTCGCCTCGATCTACGGCATGAACTTCAAGCACATGCCCGAACTCGACTGGCGGCTCGGCTATCCGTTCGCGCTGCTCGTCATGGTGCTGGCAGCCGTGCTGCCCTACATCTATTTCCGCCGGAAGGGGTGGCTTTGAGCCGCCTCCAGCTCCCGCCGTGGGGCCCGCATCACGTCTTCAGCCTGTAGCCCGTGTGGAAGATCCAGGATGCCGTGGCGAGGCAGAGCACGATGAACGCCATGATGACGCCGACGCTGGTGCCGATGCCCACGTCCGCCTGCCCTTGGAAGCTCCAGCGGAACGCACTGATCAGATAGACGATCGGGTTGAACAGCGACACCGTCTGCCACACCGGCGGCAGCATGCTGATCGAATAGAACGTGCCGCCGAGGAACGTCAGCGGCGCAACGATAAGCATCGGCACCATTTGCAGCTTCTCGAAGCCGTCGGCCCAGATTCCGATGATGAACCCAAACAGGCTGAACGTGATCGCCGTCAGCACCAGCAGCACCACCATCCAGATGGGATGGGCGATGTGCAGCGACACGAACAGGCTCGCGGTTCCCAGGATGATCGCACCGATGATGACGGACTTGGTCGCCGCCGCGCCGACGAAGCCGGCGACGATCTCGAGCGGGGAGATCGGCGCCGACAGCACTTCGTAGATCGTCCCGGTGAAGCGCGGGAAATAAATGCCGAACGAGGCGTTCGAAATGCTCTCGGTCAGCACCGCCAGCATGATCAACCCCGGCACGATGAAGGCGCCGTAGGCGACACCGTCCACCGTGGTGATGCGCGAGCCGATGGCCGAGCCGAACACGACAAAATAGAGCGAGGTCGACAGCACCGGCGAGACGATGCTCTGCAGCGGCGTCCGCCACGTGCGGCTCATCTCGAACAGGTAGATGGCCTTGATCGCTTGAAAATTCATCGGGCCGCCCTGACGAGATCGACGAAGATGTCCTCGAGCGAACTCTGCCGCGTCTCGAGGTCGGTGAAGCGCAGCCCCGCGGCCGCGAGATCGGTCAATAACGCGGTGATGCCTGTGCGCTCACCGCGCGCGTCGTAGGTGAACACGAGATCGGCGCCGCTATTGGCGATTTCCAGTGCATGCCGGCTCGCCAGAGCTGCGGGAATCGCATCGATCCGCTTGCCCAGATGCAGCACAAGCTGCTTCTTGCCGAGCTTGCGCATCAACTCGGCCTTCTCCTCGACCAGCACGAGTTGCCCCTTGGAGATGATGCCGATGCGGTCGGCCATCTCCTCGGCCTCCTCGATGTAGTGTGTCGTCAGTATGATCGTGACGCCCGACTCGCGCAGATCCCGGACGACGTTCCACATGTCCTTGCGCAAATCCACGTCCACCCCTGCCGTGGGCTCGTCCAGGAACAACACCTTCGGCTCGTGCGCCAGCGCCTTGGCAATCATGACGCGGCGCTTCATGCCGCCCGACAGCGTGATCAGCTTGCTGTCCTTCTTGTCCCACAGCGAGAGTGACTTCAGCACCTTCTCGATGTGAACGGGGCTCGGCGACAACCCGAACAGCCCGCGTGTGAACGAGGTCGTCGCCCACACCGTCTCGAAGGCGGCGAGCGTCAACTCCTGCGGCACGAGCCCGATCATCGCTCGCACGCGGCGCCAGTCGCGCTCGATGTCGAGACCATCGACCTCAATCGTGCCCCCGGTGCGGCGCACGATACCGCAGACGATACTGATCAACGTCGTCTTGCCGGCGCCGTTGGGGCCGAGCAGCGCGAAGATCTCGCCTCGACGGATTTCGAGATCGACGCTTTTCAGCGCGGCAAAGCCGCTGGCATAAGTCTTCGAAAGACCGGAAATGGATATCATCGCAGCCATGGAGGCTTCCTGGGCCGTCTCGGGGACACCCGGCAATACTGCCCGGTCACGCCCACGGGTTTCAGTAGATCAGATAGGGCATGCGCCGGCGTTTGAACACCTCGACCTCGGGTGTCCAGGCCGCGACGATCCCGGCGCCCTCCGCCCCCTTCTCGAGCAGGGTCCGCAAGCGCCGCGTGCCGGCGAGCCGGTCAAACATCGCGGTTTTGTCGAACAGCGCGGTCCCGCTCGCCCTCGCCTCCGCCGCGAGCCCCGAGAGGAAGTGCATCCCGGTCTCGACCGGCAGATAGCTCTTGTGGTCGGTGACGGTGATGCGGATTCCGCTGACCGTCTTGCCCTGGAACCGAGGCGTGTTGGCGACCCCGGGCAGCGGGCGGGGTACGTATTCGACCGCGGCGAACCGTGCACCCGGCAACCTCGCCGCCGTCATCCGCCTGGCTAGTCTCCCGCCGTCGATCCAGGGCGCACCAAGTTGCAGGAACGGCGTGTCGGTGCCGCGCCCCTCGTTGGCGGGAATGCCCTCGACGAGCCCGACGCCAGGATAGACCAGCGCGGTGATGAACGTCGGGATGTTGGGGCTGGTTCGCACCCACTCGCGCCCCGTCTCCGGCCAGCGCATCGCGCGCTTCCATCCATCCATGGCGAGAATGCGCAGGTCGAGTTTTTCGACCCCGCCGATCAGCTTCTCGCCGCGGATCATGTTGGCGAGCTCACCGACGGTCAGCCCGTGCACCTGCGGGATCTCGAATTGGCCGACGAAGGAGATGTAGGCCCTCTCCATCATGAACCCACCGACGGTCTCGCCGCCGAGCGGATTGGGACGGTCGAGCACTAGGAACGGGATCCCCGCCTCGGCCGCGGCCTGCATGGCGAGGCCCATCGTCGAGATGTAAGTGTAGAAGCGAACGCCGATGTCCTGGATGTCGAACACCAGCAGATCGATGCCTCGCAGCATCGCCGGCGTTGGCTTGCGCGTCGCACCGTAAAGGCTCAGCACGGGAATGCCGGTCTTATCGTCCCGCCCATCTCCGACCTTGGCGCCCGCCTCCACCGCACCGCGAAACCCGTGCTCGGGCGCCAGGATGGCCGCCAGCGTCACGCCCGGCGTCTTGGCAAGCACGTCGACGAGATGCTGCCCGCCCGCGAGGCCGGTGTGATTTGTAATCAGGCCGACGCGCTTACCGCGGAGCTGGTCGAGATGGCGCTCGATCAGGATCTCAGCCCCGACGCGGACCTTGGGTGCGCCGGTGGCTGCCGCGGAAGTGTCCATCATCGCCATGGCGAGACCAAACGAGAGCGACGTCCGCAAGACTGTGCGGCGCGTCGGGCGTGCCTCCCTCATCCCGGCCGCGAGCTGGGGTTCGGGATGAAGGTGCGAGAGTGTCACGACCGCCTTCAATGACCGGAGCCTTCGGCCAGATCCGCTGGTGCCGAGACGATCAGATCCATCATACCGCCGATTCCGGTGTTCACGCGCACGCGCCGTCTACGCAAGCTATGAGAGGGAGATGGCAGAGGTTTGTCTCGCATCATCCAACCGTCGATGGCTCTTGCCGTCAATGGCTGCGTACAAAACACGAGAGCCGCGGCGAACCACGGCTCTCGATGACACTAGACCTCGAAGACCTGACGTGGCGATTACTCCGTGATCTTGACGACCACGCCGGCGCCGCCCGGGCCGCGAAGTCTCGCGGCCCTA
>CAMDBL010000260.1 GCA_945889015.1 Devosia equisanguinis | reverse complement strand
GCTCGAACTGAAGTACCGGCGTATCCGCGTTCTGCCGCCGATCGGAAAGCAGAAGCAGTATCCAGAACTCGATCTCACCGTGATCCACGCGGTCGAGCGCGGGGCGCCGAAGGGACGCAAGTCAATCGAGTGGAAGCTGATCACGACCTTGCCGGTGCGCTCGCGCGCAGAGGCGATCGAAAAGCTCGATTGGTACGCGATGCGCTGGAAGATCGAGGTGTTCCACAAGATCCTCAAGTCCGGCTGCAGGGCGGAAGAGTCGAAACTCAGAACTGCGGATCGTCTGGCCAATCTGATCGCGCTCTTCTGCATCCTCAGTTGGCGCGTCTTCTGGCTCACGATGCTGAACCGGACGATGCCGGACGCAGACCCGGAAACAGCGCTGACCGAGACCGAGGTCCGCGTGCTCGATCGCCTCATCCCAGATCCGGTAGGCGCACGACGGCGACGACGAACGCTATCGAACTATCTGACGAAGCTCGCACGCCTCGGCGGCTATCTCGCCAGGGCCAGCGATCCGCCACCCGGGAACATCGTCATGTGGCGCGGCCTCGCCCGCCTCACCGACATTCAGATCGGCGTCGAAATCGGTGCAGAGGATGTGGGTAATTGAAAGGTTCATTGAGCGGATACATTGAATCGTATACAGCCTTTGCCCGGCGGGTTGGTTCGCAATGCTGCGTACCGACCTCCGCCGGGCAAGTCCCGCAATCACCGACAGGTTTGCGCTTCTCCCCGCCGAGACCATTGGATCTCAGGTGCTTTCCCTCCGCCATATCGACAGTTCCAACAATCCCATTGGTTGTTCAGAGCCTACATGGGATCTTCCGATGCGGCAGCGTTTCGGGGGCGGAACGCGCCTGATCATGGCGTTAGCCACGCCTCAACGGCGCGGCAGCAGATGCTCCGTGATCGCGTCCGTCATGGCGTTCGCGTACACGCGATGTCCATCGGCATTGAGGTGTCCGTTGCCGAGACGGGCTCCGAAGCCCTGCAGGCTCGATCGCGAACGCCCCGCAAGATGCGGCTCCATCGCCATCTCGTGATCGTCGAACATCAATCCCGCAGTCTGCACGCGCGACGCCATCTGGTCGATCAACCGCTTGCGCCTGTCGGCCAAAGGAGGACAGTCGACACCGATGTTGCGGAGCGAAAGTACGAGAGGAATGGAGTGCTCGCGCGAGATGGCGGAGAGGTCGGCAAGAAAAGCCGCGAGCCGCGCGTGAGCAAACGTCTTCGTCCGCTCCAGCCATAGGCCCTCGTGCGGCCGCAAGTCCGCTTCGCCACACGCCACATTGGCAGCCCGAGGCGCCACGCCCGGCTGCACAAGGTCGCCAGCCAGCCCGGCATTCTTGCGATTGTTCAGGACCAGTGCCAGCCGGACGTGATCCACTGCCCAGTAGATGCCTTGTCCAACTGCACTCGTGCGCAACGCGAATCCGCGGCTGTCGCGGAACGCATGCGCGATGACGGCGCGCTCGTTCGAGCCCCTTCTCACGTATCCGGCGAACTCGGAGGTATCGTCCTCGGTTCCGGCCAGGAAATCTCCCGCGGAAACGGAGACGACGGCCCCGTCGAGGCGAAGCCTACCCGCCGCGAGGCGCAGCCGCTCGACGATGACGGCCGGTCGAGCGCCCGCGAGGCCCAGATTGATCACCTCGGCGCCGGTATGACCGCGCCGCCGCAGCTCGGCCTGCAACAAGGCGACGAAAGTCTGCTCGAGTGGCACCTGCAGCGCCTCGACCATGGAATCGCCGGCGACCGCAAACCGGAGCGCACCCGCCGGCTTGACCTCCGAGCGACCGGGAGCATCGCGCAAGCCGAGCGCGCTGATGGCCACCTTGGCCCTGTTCTCGGTGATCCAGACGCCGCCAGCCCCAGCGCGGTGAGTGTAGCCCGCCTCGCGACTCGGCCCATACAGCGAGGCCTCGGCGACAGGCAGCACCCGCCACAGCGAAGTCGCCTCGATGCACCTCAGATAGAGCTCGAACCCAAGCGATCCGACGATCAGCCCGATCACAAACTTGAAGGCGGTGCGCAGCACACTCTGCATCGGCCGCGCTCCTCAAAACCGGAAGTAGATGAAGGGATTGACGTTCGCCTTCGGCAGAATGAGCAGCCACGCGATCAAGGCCACCAGGATACCGCGGGTCGTCGGACCGTCCCAGCGGCGGACGAAGAGCGGCAGGCGAGGCGTCATGGCGCGGGACTCCGCGACATGCAGGGCGAAAAGTGCAGCAACGGCGGACACCGCAACGACAACCTCCGCGACCGTCCGCGCCATGGAGGCAGGTCCCAGTCCGCCCATGCCGGTCATCGCGCCGAGGAAGCGCACGGCGAAGCCAACGTCTGGCGCACGGAAGAACACCCAAAGCGTCAGCACCGCAAGCATCGTCAGCGCCCAGCCGGCAATCGCCGGCATGCAGAGCTTGCCGGACATGGCAACGCGCCACGCCGCGATCACCGCCCCCCACAGCAGGCCCCAGACCAGGAACGTCCAGTTCGCCCCGTGCCAGAGGCCGGCCAGACCCATGACGACCACCAGCACGGCCGCCTGCCTGACTGCACCGCCGGTGCGCGAGCCTCCGAGCGGCACGTAAAGATAGTCCCGGATCCAGGTCGACAGCGTGACGTGCCAGCGTTGCCAGAAATCGCGCGGACTGGTCGCGAGGTACGGCGTTCTAAAATTGACCGGCAGGCGCACGCTAAGCATCCGCGCCATGCCGACGGCCATGTCGGAATAGCCCGAGAAATCGAAGTAGATCTGGAACGCGAACAGCAGGACGCCGAGCCAGGCGGTGGCCGCATCCGCCGGGCCGCGGTCGAAGATATCGTCGACGACCGGCGCGATGCTGTCGGCCAGCACCACCTTCTTGATCAATCCGACGAGACACAGACAAAGCCCGAAGCCGACGAGGCGCGAAGGACGAAGCGTTCCCGCGAACAGGCGCTGCACTTGCGGCAGCAGCAGGTGTGCCCGCACGATCGGGCCGGCGACGAGTTGGGGAAAGAAACTCTTGAACAAGGCGAACCGCTGCAGCGAGCGCTCGGCCTTGATCTCCCCACGATAGACGTCGGTCAGATAGGCGACGCTTTGAAATGTGTAGAAGCTGATGCCGAGAGGGATCGATACGGCGGCGGCATATGAGCCGCTGGCCGGATCGAGGCCGAAGAGAAAATTGCGATACTTGAAGCCGATCAGCACGGCGGCATTGAAGGCAATGGCGACCGCGAGCATGCCGCGACCGCCGGGCGCGAGCCGCAGCGAGATCAGATAGTTGACCAGGATGACAATCGTGAACAGCAGGGTGTCCGAGAACCCGGCGAACGCATAGCACACAGCGCTCGCCGCCAGCAGCAGCCAACCGCTGGACGGCCAGCAAGTCCGCAGCCTCCCCGTCGACGGACAGACGCGGACCGCGACATACAGCAGAACGAAGAAAACCAGGAACGGAAGGCTGTCGAAGCTCATGCCCTGCTACGCTCTGCTCGCCGGCCCTGGCCCAGCGCCCGCACGCCCAGCGCGAGCGCGAACGGCGGCACCCTGGCACGTGGACGGGGTCGGCGTCGAGTGAGGGCAACAGATGACCGCAGTCTCGCGATACACCGCTAGGGCTGCGCCTTGTAGCGCGCGATGGCCTCGAGAATCAGATGCCGCGCCTCCGCCGAGTCTCCCCAGTGGTGGATCTTCACCCACTTGCCGAGCTCGAGATCCTTGTAGTGCTGGAAAAAGTGCTGGATCTGCTCGGTCATGATGCCCGGCAGATCGGTGTAGTTGTGCACCTTCTCGTACCGCTTGGTCAGTTTCGGACTCGGCACGGCGATCAGCTTCTCGTCGCCGCCGCCGTCGTCCTCCATCACCAGCACCCCCACCGGCCGGCAGTTGATGACCGCTCCGGGGATGATCGCGCGGGTGTTGCAGACCAGGACATCGATCGGATCGCCGTCCGCCGACAGGGTGTGCGGCACGAAGCCGTAGTTACCGGGATAGCGCATCGGCGTGTAGAGGAACCGGTCGACGAACAGCGTGCCGGCTTCCTTGTCCATCTCGTACTTGATCGGCTCGCCGCCGACCGGCACCTCGATGATCACGTTGATGTCGTGCGGGGGGTTCTTGCCGATCGGTATCGCGTCGATGCGCATCGGTGCGTGCCTTTGCCATTGGGGGTATCAGGGAGTATGGAGAGGCTACCTAGACTGAATCAGGGCGGCGCGGAATGCGCTTTTGGTCTGGACCGCTCGGTATGGCGAACCGCTAAGGCAGCCGAGGCGGTCCGCTCCGGTAGGGGCTGAAAGGGATGCCGATGCGAATTCTGCCTGCGCTACTGATGCTGGCGGCGTCGTCAGCGCAGGCTGCCCCGCCCGACAACGTCAGCCCCTTGAAAAGCCAATTCACCACGATCGATCTCGCCGCCTGCGACGTGCTTCGCCGGGATGGAAGGGCATCGGTCTGGAGTTGTAGCGGTCTTCCGGGATATCGGGTCTATATCGCCGAGACTGTCTCGAGTTCCGGCTCCAAGGTGGCCATGAGCTTCGGCCCGAAAGCCGATCAGCAGAAAGCGGCGGCGCAGACACTGGACCCTTCGAATTCGCTGTATCGCGACAAGCGTCAGCGTATCACCGTCGAGTGGCGCCATGTGCGGCGCAACGGGCGGGATCTGCCTTATGCGACCATCGTTCGGTACTTCACGAAACAGGGCGGTGCTCGAGGCCAAGTGCTGGTCGTCACACGCGTCGGCGAGACGGAGGCCTGCCGCATGGCCCTGATCGACGCGCTCGCCAACCCCAGCGCCATCGCTCTCGCGCGGTCCATCGCAGACGAGTTGGCTCGGTCGTTCGACTGCAAAGGCGAGCCTGCCACATACGGCGCCACCGGCCGCAGCCCAATGTAGGCGCAATGACTTGGCGCGGTTGCCGCTTCGATCGTGCTCGACGGGCAAACCGCTCACTGCCAGACGAAGGCGATCTTCTCGAGATTGGCGCCGCCGATCTTGTCGAACGAATGGCCGATCGGGCGGCCGCCGCGACGCCAGTAGAAGTCGATCGCCGGCGTGTTGTCGAACAGCGCCCAGACGATCAGACCCTTGAGCTTGCGCAGATCGAGTTGGTGTCGGCAGGCCTCGAACAGATGTTCGCCGAAACCCAGCCCCTGATAGTCGGGCAGCAGATACAGCTCGTAGATTTCCCCCTGCTGCGCCCCTCGCGTGCGGGACACGCCGAGCGTCGCATAGCCGGCGAGCTTGCCGCACACTTCCATCACGAGAACGCTGTCGCCAGTACGCAGCGAATCCTGCCACCACTCGAGGCCGCGTCGCTGGATCATGCTTTCGAGGTGCAGGTGCGGGATGATTCCGCGATAGGTGAGGCGCCAGGATTCCGCAAAAACGTTCGCGAGGGCCTTGGCGTCGGAGACCCTGGCCTTGCGAATGGCAACTTGTGCGGTTGACCTCAGCATGGAGCGACTATAGCGCGGCCGAGCGGGTACTGCGCAAGAGGGTCGTGGCAGAAATCTCGTTGGCGGCGCCGACGTCCGGTCGCACGCCGCAAACGCAATGAAAAAACGGCCACCGACGTCACCGCCGGTAGCCGCCCGCTGCCGAGTTGAGTCGCTCGATTCGCATTATGGGCACGAGCGTCGCCTCACCTGAGCTTGTTCGCAGCCGTCGCCCGACGACCGCGCCCGAAGTCGTCAGGCCCACACGCAAGATGCGCCGGCTCCAGGCGCAAGGGCAAGCACGGCGATGCGTATGACATCATTTTTATGACAGTCAGGAGAGCCGCGATTTATCAGACGTCGCAACATTCCTCGCAGGCCGCGTGCAACCACAATTTCGCCTCAGCGTGGCATGCGTCGGAGGTTGAATGTTGCTAGAGCGGATTCAGGCTGACCGTACATAGCCTGAATTGCGGAAGCAGTTCAGGGCTTCGTTGGGGGTGACGGTTGGGATCAGGTCGGCGATGGCATTCCAGAGCGCAGCCACGGTGCGGGCGGCGGCTTTGCGCAGCAGGCTCTTCAG
>CAMDBL010000259.1 GCA_945889015.1 Devosia equisanguinis | reverse complement strand
GGCGCGGGTTCAGTTGCAGGCACACGTCCGGACCGAGACCGAGCCGCTCCATGACGCCGGGCCTGAAGCCCTCGATCAGCACGTCGGCGCGGTTGACCATGCGCAGGACCACGTCGCGCCCGGCCTTCGACTTGAGATCGACAGAGAGCGAGCGGCGGCCGCGCAGCAGCACCTCGTACTTGCGATCGTTGCGGCCGGGTAGCCCGAGGTCGATCGCCTCCTGCCGGTCGATGCGCACCACTTCCGCCCCCATGTCGGCGAGCAGCATGGCGCAGAACGGCGCCGGCCCGATGCCGGCCATCTCGATCACACGCAAGCCTTCGAGCGGCCCAGACATCCCACTTCTCTCCTCGCCGGCATCACCCACGCGCTGGATCTCGTCCTGGCCCTCGTCCTGGAAGGGATATGTCGGTGCCAAGACGGTTAACCAGCTTCCCTAAAGCTTTGTTTATATCCGGCGTGCTTGTTTTCCCAAGTTGTTCCGAGTTCGTCCATCACGATCGAGTTGGCGCGTGGCAAATCAAGTACCGGATCCTGGAGCAGAGACTGGCCGGCTCGCCCGCGTCCGTTGGCGCGCTGCCGGCAGCACTCGCGCCACCCGCCTGAGGCCCCTGGCCCGCGTCGCCCGCTCGCGCCTGCGCCGGCTGCTGCGCACGGATCGTTCCGCCATCGCCGCGGGTATCGGCGCCTCGGGCCTGCTCGCGCTGCTGCTGGCTCTGATGTTGCTGGCGGGGCCCTTCGGCTTCGCGCATGCCCTGGCGGCCATCGGCATGCTGCAGGTCATCGCCGCGCTGCATCTGGCGCTCTCGCTGCCACACCAGCGCCGGCTGCAGCAACCGGCCACGACGTGCCGCACGGCGGCAGCGGAGCTGATCGCCGCCCGAGACGAGGCGCTGGCCGCCGATCGCGCCAAGTCGCGCTTCCTCGCCTCGATGAGCCACGAGATCCGAACGCCCATGACGGGCATCCTGGGAATGGCCGGACTGCTGCTCGGCACCGACTCGACGCCCGAGCAGAAAACCTATGCCCAAGCCGTCGACCGCTCCGCCCGCACCCTGCTGGCGCTGATCGACGAGATTCTCGACTTCTCCAAGATCGAGGCCGGGCATCTGACACTCAACGTCGCCCCGTTCGCGCTCGACGATTGCATCGGCAGCGTGGTCGAACTCCTGGCACCGCGCGCCCACGAGAAGGGCCTCGAGATTGCCTGGACGATCGAGGCCGGCGTGCCGCTGGCGGTCGCGGGCGACGAGGCGCGTATCCGCCAGATCCTGCTCAACCTGATCGGCAACGCGGTCAAGTTCACCGATGCCGGCGGCGTGCTGATCCGTCTCGCGGCGAGCCCGGTCATCGCCGATCCGAGCCTGCGCGACCGGCGTCTCGGCATCGTGCTCAGCATCGAGGATACCGGCACCGGCATCGCCGAGGCCGATCTGCCACGCCTGTTCTCCGAGTTCGCCCAGGCCGAGCGCACGATGGCCGGCCGCAAGGGCGGCACCGGCCTCGGCCTGGCCATCTCGCGCCGGCTGGCGCAGGCGATGGGCGGCGACATCACCGTGACGAGCCTCCCCGGCAAGGGCTCGACGTTCCGCGTGGAACTGAGGCTGCTCGAGCAGCCCGGCGCCGCCGTCTGGGGCGAAACGCCCGAGACGACCGCCAAGTCCGCGCGCGTGTTGCTGGCTTTCGACCGCAAGATCGAGCGGAAGGCGGTGGCCGATGCGCTTGGCTGCCACGGCGTGAAGGTCGATGCCGCGACCTTCGCCTCAGCCACGAGCCGCCTGCATCAGACACATCCGTACACCACCCGGTATGATACGGTGGTGGTCGATGCCTCCGCGGGTGTGGAGCCGGCGGCACGCCTCTTGGAGAAGCTGCAAGCACTGGCGGCGCCCGATGTGACCGTGCGTGGCATCGTTCTCGTCGATGCGGCGACGCGCGCGCTGGTTCCTGATTTCACGGCGCGCGGCTTTGCCGGCTGGACGGTGCGTCCCGTGCGGCCCCGCTCCTTCGTCCACCTCGTGACGCAGGGCAAGCCCGAGGCGACGCCGGAGGGCGAAATGCCGTCCCCACCGCAATCGCGTTCCGAGACGCCGCCGCTGCAGGGCACGCGAGCCATCCGCATCCTCCTGGCGGAGGACGACGACGTCAACGCGCTGCTCGGCAGTTGCGTGCTGCAGAAGGCCGGATGCCTGCCGACCTTGGTCCGGACGGGATCGCAGGCGGTCGACGCCGTGCGCGCCGGCATCGACAACGGCGAGCCCGATTTCGACATCATCCTCATGGACATCATCATGCCGGAACTCGGCGGCATCGAGGCGACCCGCGCTATCCAGAAGCTCTATGCCGCGCGCGCCTCGGGCCCGCGGCTGGCGCCGCCAGTCGTGGCTCTGACGGCGAATGCCTATGCGGAGGATCGCGAGCGCTATCTCGCGGAAGGTCTCGACGACTATCTCGCCAAGCCCTTCGACGTCGCCGAGTTGCAGGCGCTCCTGCTGCGATGGTCGCCCAGGCTGCGCGCCAAGCTCGCGGCGTGAGGGATCGGTTCCAGACGATACCAGCACCCGCGGAACGCTGAGACGATCGCTTTTTCAGTGGACCAACCGACGTAGGTCCACCGACCTCTCACCTCTGCAGGGATCTGAGACTGGAACTTTCCCCGCCATCCCCGCCGCCTGACGCCGTCTTGTCACACGCCGCTGCTAGACGAGCGACGCGGTTGGCTTATCGTGCTTTGCTCCCATCACGGCGCTGAGCGTTGGCGCACGGAAGGCAGGGCGAGGGCCGGCTGGCCGACGGGGAACGACCGGAGCGGGGAACACGATGATCGCAGGGGCTCGACAGATGATGCACCGGCTGATGCCGGCGGCACGCATGCGCAAGTCGCCACTGGCAGTGACAAGCCTCATGCGCCAGCCGCAGGGTGTCTCGACCGAGCCGGTCACCGGCCTGCGCAGCGTCGGCGGCCTGCCGTATGCAAGGCCTCGCCCGCAGGCCCCGAAGGTTTACGGCCGCATCGGCGACCTCGAGGTGCGGCTCGCCCAGACCAGTGCCGACGTCCGCCAGGCCCAGCGCCTGAGATACGAGGTGTTCTACGAGGAGATGTCGGCGACGCCGAGCATCACCGCCCAGATGCGGCGTCTCGACCAGGACCGCTTCGACGCCGTCTGCGATCATCTGCTGGTGGTCGACCGCTCTCCGGCCGGGGAGGTTTCGCGTTGGCCCGGCCACAGCCGGCCCCGCGTTGTCGGCACCTATCGCGTACTGCGCCAGCATAAGGCGCAGAGGGCACAGGGCTTCTACACGCAGGGTGAGTACGACATCGCGCCTCTGGTCACGGCCCGCCCCGACTACAGCTTCATGGAACTCGGCCGCTCCTGCGTGTTGAAGCCGTATCGCAACAAGCGGACGGTGGAGCTGCTCTGGCACGGGCTGTGGACCTATGTGCGCGAGCACGGCGTCGACGTGATGATCGGCTGCGCCAGCTTCGAGGGCACTGACCCGCAGGCGCACGCGATGGCGCTGAGCTTCCTGCACCATCACCGCCTTGCGCCGCCCGAGTGGAGATGCCGTGCCCACTCACGCCTGCACGTCGCGATGAACCGCATGCCGAAAGAGCAGATCGATGCCAAGGCGGCGCTCAAGGCACTGCCGCCACTGATCAAGGGCTACCTGCGGCTCGGCGCCTTCGTCGGCGACGGGGCGGTGATCGACCGGCAGTT
Organism: Devosia equisanguinis; assembly: GCA_945889015.1. Lineage (GTDB taxonomy): Bacteria > Pseudomonadota > Alphaproteobacteria > Rhizobiales > Hyphomicrobiaceae > CAMDBL01. The sequence continues at coordinate 2,369 of CAMDBL010000259.1, read as the reverse complement.
CGGCACCACGGACGTGCTGATCATCCTCCCGGTCGAACAAATCGATCCGCGCTATTTCGAGCACTTCGGCGCCCCCGACGAGATCAGGAGCCGGGTCGCCGTGCCGGCCTGAGCGCGACGCACCCTCGAGCCTCAGCCCGAGGTCGGCTTGCTGGCGGCGCGGGCGGCGTGGCAGTGTCGATCCCTGGACTTGCCGGGGATTGATCCATGAATGCCACCACCGTTTCGCTCGAGCAGCTCAACGCGCTCGACGCCACAGCCTTCACCGCCACGCTCGCCGACATCTTCGAGCACGCACCCTGGGTGGCGGAGACGGCCGCGGCGCGACGGCCGTTCGCGACCGTCGCTGCCCTGCACGAGGCGATGATGGATGCCGTGAATGCCGCCCCGGCCGAGCAGCGCCTCGCCTTCATCAATGGTCATCCAGAACTCGGGGGCAAGGTCGCGCGCGCCGGCGCGATGACGGCGGACTCGCGCTCCGAGCAGGGCTCGCTCGGCCTCGACAGGCTCAGCGACGCCGAGTTCGAGCGCTTCGAGCGGCTCAATGCCGCCTACCGCCAGAAGTTCGGCGTGCCCTACATCATCTGCGTGCGGCGCCACACGCGCGACTCCATCCTGAACAATTTCGAGCGCCGCCTCGCCGGCGATCGCGAGACAGAGCTCGCCACCGCCGTCGGCGAGATCGCGCGCATCACGCGTCTGCGTCTGGTCGCCAAGGTCGACGGTCCGGGAAAGCCGAAGACCGACGGGCGGCTGTCGACGCACGTCCTGGACACGGTGGCCGGTCGCCCCGCCCCCGGCATCCGAATCGTGCTGTCCGAGATCGGTGCCAGTGCGCGGTCGGTGTTGCACGAGACCGTCACCAACGCGGACGGCCGCACCGACCAGCTGCTGCTGTCGGGCGGGCCGCTCAGGATAGGCACCTACGAGATCGCCTTCCACATCGGCGCCTATTTCGCCAGTTCCGGCACGCCGACCGCCGACCCGCCGTATCTCGACATCGTGCCGCTGCGCTTCTCGATCGCCGAGCCCGAGGGCCATTACCACGTGCCGCTGCTGGCGAGCCCGTGGAGCTACTCGACGTACCGCGGGAGCTGAGCCGAGCCGCGGGCTCCTGCCGTCCACTCACGGAGCGGGAGAGAGCCGCCGGGATTGACCGGCATCAACGCGGCACGGCGCGAATATGCCGCCAGATGTGTGAGACGGCGACGCTGCCTCAGGCAGCGAATGCCCCATCAGGGGTCAAGGAGGCTCGCATGCGCTCGGCTCGCACATTCGCACTCGGACTCTCCCTCGCGGCAGCGACGGCGGCCTTCGCGGACCCGCTCGACGATTGCCGGCGCGGGCGCGGCGAGGCGCGGGTCACCGCCTGCGGCGAGGTGATCAAGAGCAATCAGGCCGCCGCCGACGAGAAGGCCTCGGCCTACCGCATCCGCGGCGATGTCCGCGCTGCGGCCGGGGCACTCGCCGATGCCGCTGCCGATTACTCGGCCGCGTTGAAGCTCAAGCCCGGCACCGCGGCCGCGCTGGCCGGCCGCGGGCGCGTGCGGGTGATGACCGGCGATCTCGACGGGGCGCTGCGGGACTTGACCGACGCGATCGCACTCACGCCCGCATCCGCGCATCTGCGGATCGAGCGAGGCCACGTCCAGTTGGCGCGCGGCGATGCCGACGCCGCCATCGCCGACCTGAACGAGGCGATCAGGCTCAACCCGACATCGGAAAGCGCGTTCAACAATCGCGGTCTCGCCTATCGCAAGAAGGGCGATCTCGACACTGCGCATGCAGACTATACCGCGGCACTGATGTTGAACCCGGTCTATGCGCTCGCTTACGCCAACCGCGGCTATCTCGAGGAAGCGCGGGGCCGCAAAGCCGAGGCGATCACCGACTTGAGATCCGCGCTGCTGCTCGATCCCTCCATCAGCGGGGCCAAGGAGGCCCTGCGCCGGCTCTCCGCGCTCGACACGCTGACCCAGGAAAGCGAGCGGCGGATCAGCCTCGGCAGGTCGCTCGTCGAGAACAACTGCAGCCGCTGCCACGGCATCGGCGCTGCCGGCGCGAGCCCCAACCCGAAGGCGCCGGAATTCCGCACCTTGCATGAGCGCCATCCGCTCACCGCGTTGCGCGAACCGCTGCGCCGCGGCATCGCCGCCCCGCACGACGAGATGCCCCGCTTCCAGCTCTCCAACGCCGACACCGACGCCATCGTCGCCTACATCAACAGCCTGCAGATGGCGCGATGAGGGAGAGCCATCGCCCCACGTGCCGGCTTTGACATGTGCCATTGATCCGCCGCGCTGCGACCGCCACTCTGCGGTCACCTGCCGGCTCCCGGCAGGATCGGCACGATCGAGCAAGAAAGGACC
>CAMDBL010000258.1 GCA_945889015.1 Devosia equisanguinis | reverse complement strand
GCCAAAGCGGAAGCCGACGAGACGGCCGAGGCCGAGGCCGCCGCGATCGTAACGCTGCACGACGCCGAGACGACCGAGCGCGAAAGCCGCGATACGCTCCGCGCCGCCCAGACCGCGCTTGCCAGGGCACGCGAGGCCTTCGCCCTGATGCAGCAGGCGCAGCGCGAGAGCGAGGCGCGGCTCGCCACCATCTCCGAGACCGTCGAGCGCACAGCCGAGGATCTGATGGAAGCCGAGGAGCGCGTCGCCGAGATCGAGATGGCGCTCGAAGGCCTCGCCGAGGACCGCGCGAGCGAGGAGGAGCTGGCCGCCGCCGAGGCCGCTGTCGCCGCCGCCCGGACCGAGGCCTCGACGGCGCGGGCGGCACGGGCCGGCCTCGCCCGCGAGCGCCAGCTGCGCGACGAGCGCCGCACCGGCCTCGAAGCGGATCGGCAGCGCTGGACCGCCCGCGTCGGCGGCGCCGACACCCAGGTCGCCAGCCTTCAGGGCCGGCTCGACGAAGCCCGCTTCGAGCTGGACGAGATCGCCGAGGTGCCGGCCCTAATCGAGGAGAAGCGGGAAGCGCTGCGCGACGAGCTGATCGGCGCCGAGCAGGCCCGCCAGGACGCCGCCGACCGCCTCGCCGAGGCCGAGACGGAGATCCGCACCGCCAAGGAGCGGCTGCGCACCGCCCAGGCCGAACTCGCTACCCAGCGCGAGGGCCGCGCCCGGACGGAGGCCCGTCTCGAGGCCGCCCGTGGACGCCGCGCCGAGGACAGCCGCCGTATCCGCGAGACGCTGACCATCGCGCCGGAGGACTGTCTGAGGATCGCCGGCATAGAGCCTGGCGACGCGCTGCCGCCGCTCGCCGAGGTCGACCGCACCCTGACCCGCCTCAAGGCCGACCGCGAGCGCATCGGCGGCGTCAACCTGCAGGCCGAGGAGGAACTCGACGCGCTGAACGCCCAGTTCACGGCAATGGAGACCGAGCGTGCCGACGTCGAGCAGGCGATCAACAAGCTGCGCGGCGCCATTGGGGCCTTGAACCGCGAGGCGAGGAAGCGGCTCGATGCGGCATTCGAGATCGTCAACGGCCACTTCCAGCGGCTGTTCACGACGCTGTTCAACGGCGGCGAGGCGCGCCTGGAAATGATCGAGTCCGAGGATCCGCTTGAGAGCGGCCTCGAGATCGTCGCCAAGCCGCCCGGTAAGAAGCCCGCGACGCTGTCGCTGCTGTCGGGCGGTGAGCAGACGCTGACCGCGCTGTCGCTGATCTTCGCGGTGTTCCTGACCAACCCCTCGCCGATCTGCGTGCTCGACGAGGTCGACGCGCCGCTCGACGACGCCAACGTCGACCGCTTCTGCACGCTGATGGAGAAGATGGCCGAGGAGACGGACACGCGCTTCCTGGTCATCACCCACCACCCCATGACCATGTCGCGCATGCAGCGCCTGTTCGGCGTCACCATGGCCGAGCGCGGGGTGTCCATGCTGGTGTCCGTCGACCTGCAGACCGCGCAGACGTTCCTGGAGGCGGTGTGACGGGGCCTCCTCGCCCTGCTGCCCGGTGTACGAGGGTCAAGCCGGAGGCATGCTTGCGACCTGACGCGACGGTCGTCTGCAATCGCGACGCCGACGATTTCCCAGCCCCTGGCTCCCGGGTCTGCGCCGGCCTTACAGGCCGTGCTCGCCCGGGATGACAGGCGGTAATCTCCTCGAACTGTCATCCCGGCCGAGCGCAGCGAGAGCCGGGACCTAGGGGCCCCGGACGTCGCTCTCTTTACCCCTGGCTCGGCGCCCTCCCCCCTCCAGGGGGCGTCATCCGCCCCGGAACCGCCCCGCCTGCCCCCGCGTTCTCCTGACAACCGCGGCGTGTGGCATCTGGCCCGCCGCCCCTCACCAGGAGAGCGATCCATGAAAACCGACGATAGAGGTGCGCCCGTGCTGTCGGGCCAGGAGGCACGTCAGGCGCGCAGCGCGGGTGTGATCACCATCCTCGTCACCTCGCTCATTCTCGTAATCCTCGCTTTCGCGGGCGTCGCTTTGGTCTACTGGAAGGTGATCTGAGTGGGATCGCAGGTGCTGGCAGTGAACATTGATCACAGCTGGTGGCCCCGGCGGACCGCCATTGGCTTTCCCGCGCCCGAGGCTTCCGTTATAAGGCCCCGGCGCGGCTTTTGAATCGAGGCGCGCAGCCCCTGTGATGGAACGCGCGCGCCATGAGCAAGACCAAGGACCAGGCGAAATCGAAGAGCGGGCGCCCCGAGGCGCGCCTGCCCAAGGGCCTGCGCGACATCGCCAGCGGCGAGATCCGGGCGATGAACGCCATGCTGGCTGCCATCCGTGAGGTCTATGAGACCTACGGGTTCGAGCCCCTGGAGACGCCCGCGATCGAGTACACCGACGCGCTCGGCAAGTTCCTGCCCGACCAGGACCGGCCCAACGAGGGCGTGTTCAGCTTCCAGGACGAGGACGAGCAGTGGCTGTCGCTGCGCTATGACCTGACCGCGCCGCTCGCCCGCCACGTCGCCGAGGGCTTGAAGTCGCAATCCCTCGGGCTACCGTTCCGCCGCTATGCGGTCGGCCCGGTCTGGCGGAACGAGAAGCCCGGCCCCGGCCGCTTCCGCCAGTTCATCCAGTTCGACGCCGATACCGTGGGCGCCGAGAGCGTCGCAGCGGACGCCGAGATCTGCATGCTGGCGGCCGACGCGATGGAGAAGCTGGGACTCGCCGGCAAGTACACGATCAAGGTCAACAACCGGAAGATCCTCGACGGCCTCCTTCAAATAGTCGGGATTGATCCCAATTCAAATGAAGACAACAAAAAGCGATTGGCCATCCTGCGCTCACTGGACAAGCTCGATAAGTTTAAATCCGAAGACATTCGCTTACTTCTAACAACTGGCCGCCGTGATGAATCGGGTGATTTTACGGAGGGTGCCGGCCTGCTTAGTGAGCAAGCGGACCTCCTTATCGACTTCATCGGGAGGTCAACAGAACTTTGGGTTCCTCCAGACCAGGCAGTCGACAGTCGAGTTCGAATTGACGCCGACTTGAGGGACATCGACGGTTCTGGATTGCTGTGTGTGTACGACGTCTACGCAGCACTGGACGCGTGGGAACAAGAACTTCGCGATAGTCCCATCGGGCTGCAAGGCGTCCAAGAACTGCGGTCAATGCAGGAACTTTGGCATTCTGCAGACTATGGTACGAGCCGCATCCGCATCGACGCCTCCGTCGTGCGCGGCCTGGAATATTACACCGGCCCGGTGTTCGAGGCGGAGCTGACGTTCGAGGTCAAGAACGAGGACGGGCAGACCGTGCGCTTCGGCTCGGTCGGCGGCGGCGGACGCTACGACGGCCTCGTCGAGCGCTTCACGGGACAGAAGGTGCCCGCCACCGGCTTCTCGGTCGGCGTCTCGCGCCTGCTCGCCGCCCTCACCGCGCTGAACCGCACCAGCGAGGCGGCGAGTTTCGGCCCGGTCGTCGTCCTCGTCATGGACAAGGCCGAGCTGCCCCGCTTCCAGCGCCACGCCCAAGTGCTCCGTCAGGCCGGCATCCGAGCGGAGATGTATCTCGGCTCCGCCGGCATGAAGGCGCAGATGAAGTACGCCGACCGCCGCAATGCCCCTTGCGTCGTCATCCAGGGCGGCAACGAGATCGCCGAGGGCGTCGTCCAGATCAAGGACCTGATCGAGGGCGCCAAGGCCGCAGCCTCGATCAAGGACAACAAGGAGTGGAAAGAGTCCCGTCCCGCCCAGGTCTCCGTCCCGGAAGCCGACCTCGTCAAAACCGTCCGCGAACTCCTCGCGCGGCATGGGGGTGGGGTTTGATGACGAAAAGCACACGAGTGTCCCCTCCCCCCTTGTGGGGGAGGGTCAGGGAGGGGGGGATCGCAGGCCCCCTGCTGCCGGTAGTCCCCCCACCCCCGACCCCTCCCCGCAAGGGGGAGGGGGGAGACGCACCATGACCGCCGACGACATCTCCAAGGCGCGCTCCGCTCGTACGATCGAGGCCTTGGCGCGGCAGGCGACGATCATCACGTCGATCTTCGAGCGGGCGGGCTTCGAGCCGATAGCGCCGCCGATCATCCAGCCGGCCGAGCTGTTCCTCGACCTGATCGGCGAGGATCTGCGCCAGCGCACGTATGTGTTTTCCGACCCCGACGGGCAGGAGTTGTGCCTGCGTCCGGACCTCACCATTCCCGCCTGCCGGCTCTACGTCGCCGACCACGGCGAGACCGGCGCGGCGGCCCGCTTCAGCTACAACGGGATCATCTTTCGCCACCAGGAAGCGGCGAGCGACGCGGTGCGTCCGCGCGAGTTCGCACAGGCCGGTATCGAGAGCTACGGCGCCGCCGATCCGGCCCGTACCGACGCCGAGATCCTGGCGCTGACAGTGGAGGCGATCCGCGCGGCGGGCCTGCGCGCGTTCAAGTTGAGACTGGGCGATATCGGGTTGTTCCAGGCACTCCTCGCGGCGATCGACATGCCGGAGCGCTGGCGCACGCAATTGCGCCACCACTTCTGGCGTCCCGGCAGTTTCCGCCGTCATCTGGCTCGCCTGATGCAGCCCGGCGCCGCCGTCTCGCGCCTGCCGTCCGACCTCGTGGCGAAGCTCGCCGCTGCAAAGCCCAGCGAGGCCGAGGCGATCGTGCAGGATCATCTCGACGCCGCCAATCTCCAGGTCGCGGGCACCCGCACCGTCGGCGAGGTCGCCCGTCATCTGACGGATATCGCGGCCGATGCCGGGGCCAAGCCGCTGCCGAAGGTGACCGCCGACTTGCTTGCGCGCTATCTCGACATCGGCTGCTCCGTCCGCGATACCGGTGATGCGATCCGGACCCTGCTGAAACCACACAGGCTGCAGATCGACACGGCACTGTCCGCCTTCGACGCGCGGCTCGAGCTGATCGCGGCCGAGGGTGTCGACCTGTCGTCCGCCGAGTTCGGCGCCGGCTTCGGCCGCGGCTTCGAGTACTACTCGGGCTTCGTCTTCGAGGTGCAGGCACCCAGCATCGGCAGCGAGCGCGGTGTCGGCGGCGGCGGTCGATACGACGGCCTCGTCCAGGCGGCCGGCGCCACTCGCGCCGTTCCCGCCGTCGGTGCCGCCATCCACAGCGAGCGACTGCTGCTTGCCGTCCGCGGAGGCCAATAATGAGCGGACCATTGATCCTGGCCGTGCCCTCCAAGGGCCGGCTGATGGAACAGAGCGAGGCGGCGTTCAAGGCGGCCGGACTCGTCATGCGCAAGACCGGCAACGCACGCGGCTATCGCGGCGAGATCGAGGGATTGGCCGGCGTCGAGGTGGCGTTCGTGTCCTCGTCCGAGATAACGCAACTGCTGAAGACGGGCGAGGTGCATCTCGGCGTCACCGGCGAGGACCTGGTGCGCGAGAACATCGCCGATGCCGACGCCAAGGTCGCGTTCTTGAAGCCGCTCGGCTTCGGCTTCGCCGACGTAGTGGTGGCGGTGCCCGAGTTCTGGATCGACGTGACGACGATGTCGGATCTGGAGGAGGCCGCCGCCGTCTACCGCCGGCGCCACGGCCGTCGCATGCGCGTCGCCACCAAGTACATGAACATCACCCGGCGTTTCTTCGCCGGCCATCGCTACGGTGGCGCGCCACAGGCGGAGGCCGTCTCCAGCTATCGCATCGTCGAGAGCTTAGGCGCCACCGAAGGCGCACCGGCCGCGGGGGCCGCCGAGCTGATCGTCGACATCACCACCACGGGCGCCACGCTGAAAGCCAATGGCCTGCGCGTGCTCGACGATGGTGTGATGCTGAAATCACAGGCCAACCTGATGGCTTCGCACCAAGCCCCGTGGACGCCGCAGACGCGCGCGGCCGAGGCCGAGATCAAGCGGCGGCTGGGGGCGTAGGCATCGGACGCCCTGCGTCATACGCCAACGCTCACTTGCCGACCTTGACGTCGATCGCGAATTTCTCGAACAGCGGCGCCAAGGTGCCCGGCGCCGCGCCCGGCCCCACCATCGCGAAGTCGGCGATCCGCACGGTCTCATTGGCGGTGAGCTTCAAAGACATCCGCCGGTTGCCCTCGCGCAGCAGCAGGCCGAGGCTGTCGACAATCGCCGTGAGATTGCCGGGCGGCTGTGCCGGGTCGATCAGCGCGTTCTTCAACGCCGCGGCCACGTCGGGCCGCCCCACGCCCGGCTGCCCGGGCGGCAGCGGAGGAT
>CAMDBL010000257.1 GCA_945889015.1 Devosia equisanguinis | reverse complement strand
TTGACCCGGCGGGCGGCGCAGCTGGCGGAACAGCAGCTTGCGAGCGACGGCGCCGGCACGCCTCCCGTCCCCTACGCCGTGCTCGTGCTCGGCTCGGCCGGCCGCGGCGAGAGCCTGCTCGCCTCCGACCAGGACAACGCCATCGTCTACGGCGATGGCGGCGACAGCGCCCGCGCGGCCCAGTATTTCATCGCCCTCGGCCAGAAGATGAACGATATCCTCGATGTCGCGGGACTGGTGCGCTGCCCCGGCGGCGTCATGGCCGGCAACGCGGCCTGGTGCAAGTCGATGTCGGAATGGCGTGCCACGATCGACAGCTGGATTCGCCGGCACTCGCCCCAGGATCTGCTGAACGTCGACATCTTCTTCGACGCGGTCTGGGCCAACGGCGACCGCAAGCTGGCGACCGACATCTGGAGCCACGCCTACACGACCGCGCATCCCGCCGTCGATTTTCAGAAGCTGCTGACGGAACTCGCGCGTAACCGCTCGCCGGCCTTCAACCTGCTCGGCAATTTCAAGGTCGACGACAAGGGGCGCATCGACCTGAAGAAGACCGCGTTGATGCCGATGTTCACCTGCGCGCGCGTTCTGTCGATCCGGCACGACATCCGCAAGCGCGCGACGCCCCAGCGCCTCGCCCCGCTGCCCGAGAAAGGCATCGGCTCGCAGGAGGTCGTCTCGACCATCATCAGCCAGCACGGCGTCCTGATGTCGATCGTGCTGGCCCAGCAGCTCCGTGACATCGCCGCCGGCATTCCGCCGTCGGCCAAAGTCGCCCCTGCCCAGCTAAGCAAGGCCGAGCGCAAGGCGATGAAGACCGCGCTCGCGGCCGTCGACGAGATCGTCGGGCTGGTGTCGGAAGGCCGCCTCTGATCGACGGCCGATTGAGGAAAGCACTCTCTTCGTTCGTCATCCCTGGTCGAACGTCAGGCCCTCGAAAATATCCGACAGCGCAAGCCTAGTGTCGATTTCGGGCAGATCCAGCATGGCGTCCAGTCCTTCCATGGTCGCCGCTGACCATGCTTCGCCGATCCGGCGGTGGACGGTGACTTGGGGGGCTTCAGTATTCACCAAAATGACGACCATAATCTCGGGGTGCGTCTTGTGCTCCTCGAGCTCACGGGTGAATTTCCTATATCGAGGGCAGCCCGTAGGTCTGCCCTTGCGTAGGCCGCAATCCTTCACTTCATCGTCGGGATCGAGAACTCCGCGCCTTCCTTCGTGCCGCTCGGCCAGCGGCTCGTCACGGTCTTCAGCCGCGAGTAGAAGCGGATGGCGTCGGGGCCGTGCTGGTTCAGGTCGCCGAACGAGGAGCGCTTCCAGCCACCGAAGGTGTAGTAGGCGAGCGGCACCGGGATCGGCACGTTGACGCCGATCATGCCGACCTGGACCTTGGCGGCGAAATCGCGCGCAGCGTCGCCGTCACGGGTGAAGATCGCGACGCCGTTGCCGTACTCGTGCTCGTTGGGCAACCTGAGCGCCTCGGCGTAGTCCTTGGCGCGCACCACCGACAGCACCGGGCCGAAGATCTCCTCCTTGTAGATGCGCATTTCCGGCTTGACGTCGTCGAACAGACAGCCGCCCATGTAGAAACCGTTCTCGTAGCCCTGCATCTTGAAGTTGCGGCCGTCGACCGCGAGCCTGGCGCCCTCCTTGATGCCGACCTCGACGTAGTCCTTGACCTTCTGCAGGTGCGCGGCAGTGACGAGCGGTCCCATGTCGGCGTCGCCCGAGGTGGACGGGCCGATCTTGAGGCTCTCCACGCGTGGGATCAGCTTCTCCATCAGCCGGTCGGCGGTGGCCTTGCCGACGGGAACCGCGACCGAGATCGCCATACAGCGCTCGCCGGCCGAGCCGAAGCCGGCGCCGACCAGCGCATCGACGGCCTGGTCCATGTCGGCGTCGGGCATGATGATCATGTGGTTCTTGGCGCCGCCGAAGCAGGCGACGCGCTTGCCCGCCGCGCAGCCCCGTCCGTAGACGTACTCCGCGATCGGCGTCGAGCCGACGAAACCGATGGCCTGGATGTCGGGATCGTCGAGCAACGCGTCGACCGCCTCCTTGTCGCCGTTGACGACGTTGAAGATGCCCGGAGGCAGGCCGGCCTCCAGGAACAACTCGGCCAGCATCAGCGGCACGGACGGATCGCGCTCGGACGGCTTCAGGATGAAGGCGTTGCCGCAGGCGATGGCGGGACCGGCCTTCCACAGCGGGATCATCGCCGGGAAGTTGAACGGGGTGATGCCGGCGACGACGCCGAGCGGCTGACGCAGCGAATAGATGTCGATGCCGGGGCCGGCGCCCTCGGTGTACTCGCCCTTCATCAGATGCGGCGCGCCGGTCGCGAACTCGACCACCTCGAGGCCGCGCTGCAGGTCGCCGCGCGCATCCGCGACGGTCTTGCCGTGCTCGCGCGCGAGTACCTCGGAGATCTTCTCGTAATCGCGCGCGGCAAGCTCGAGGAACTTCATCAGCACGCGGGCGCGGCGCTGCGGATTGGTCGCGGCCCACGCGGGCTGGGCAGCCTTGGCATTCTCGACGGCGGCGCGCACCTCGGCCGCCGACGCGAGCGGCACCCTGGCCGCGACCTCGCCGGTCATCGGCCAGAACACGTCGCCGTAGCGGCCCGAGGTCCCCTTGACCTTCTTGCCGCCGATGAAATGGTTAAGCTCCGCCGCCATGTGCGCGTCTCCTCGTGAGTTCAGGTTTCTGGCAGCACTCTAGTGGAAACGCCAACCGGCTTCCAAGGACGATGTGACGCTCGAACCGGCGTCCCGAAATGCCGGCTGCGGCCGATGTCGGAGTGTTGTAGCGCCTGCGTCCCCGGCATAAGCTCGCGCGGGTGGGGCAGTATAAGCGGTGAGCGACGTGGGCGCGAAAGAGGAGCTGAGCCGTGTGGCCTTCTGGGCCGGCGCCTTGACCGAGGCCGAGGCGCAGCGCGCGCTGAAAGGCATCGCCGAGCGCCGCTATCCCGCCGGCTCCTACATCTGCCATCGCGGCGACCGGCTCGACGCATGGACTGGCGTGGTCTCCGGCCTCGTCAAACTCGGCGCCATCGCCGAGAGCGGCAAGGCGATGACGTTCGCCGGCATCGCGCCGGGCGGCTGGTTCGGCGAGGGCACCGTCATCAAGAACGAGGAGCGCAAGTACGACGTGGTGGCGCTACGCGACACCCGTCTGGCACTGCTCGGCCGCGCGACGTTCGACTGGCTGTTCGAGACCAGCGTCGGCTTCAACCGCTTCCTGGTGCGCCAGCTCAACGAGCGGATGGGCCAGTTCATCGCCACGATCGAGCACGACCGCATCCACGATCCGGAGGCGCGGATCGCCCGCAATCTCGCCTGGCTGTTCAATCCGGTGCTGTATCCGCGCGCCGGCAACCACATCGAGATCACGCAGGAAGAGATGGGCCTGCTCGCCGGCGTCTCGCGCCAGGTGGCGAACAAGTGCCTTGCCCGGCTCGAGGCGGAAGGGCTGATCGTGCTGGAGCGCGGCGGCATCGTCGTCCGCGATGTCGCCGGCCTCGCCCGCTACGACGGCAGTGCCGTCGGCGGCCGTTAGATCGCGAAATTGTGGCGTGCGAGACTAACCTTTTTGTCTAGCAGACATTTGATCGCTTGTCTGTCACTGATCGCGTTGAGCAGGCGTGCATGTAGTGTAAAGCTGCGTACATGCCGCTAGCGGCGTGCGGGACGCGAAGCCGAGAGAGGGCGCTCAAGCCCCAGGCACCGTGACCGCCGCGACGCCGGCTTTGCCAGCGGCCGTTCGGCCTCGGCAACGCTTCGTGACTGCGGCTTGGGAGGAGCACTGACCTTGACTGACGAGAGCAGGCACGCCGATGCGTCCCTGGACACCGTTCCAAAGCTCCTGCTGCGCAACGCCGTCCGCTACGGCGGCCGTCCCGCCATGCGCGAGAAGGATCTCGGCATCTGGCAGACCTGGACCTGGGCCGAGGCCAAGGACGAGATCCGATCGTTCGCCGTCGGCCTGAAACGGCTCGGCATCAAGCGCGGCGACACCATCGCCATCATCGGCAACAACAAGCCACGTCTCTACTGGACCTTCACCGCCGCCCAGTCGATCGGCGCCATCCCCGTCCCGGTCTATCAGGACTCGGTCGCCGACGAGATGGCATTCGTGTTGACGCACGCCGAGGTCGTCGCCGCCGTGGTCGAGGACCAGGAGCAGGTCGACAAGGTTCTTTCGATCTCCGAGCGCGTGCCCAAGCTCACCAAGATCGTCTACGACGAGGTGCGCGGCCTCCAGAAATACGACCACACCCACCTGCACTCGTTCGAGGCGGTGCAGGCGATCGGCAAGAAGGAGCTCGCCGCCTCGGGCGCCGCCAACGACGAGTGGCTGGCCGGTATCGCCGAAGGCAAGGGCTCCGACGTCAGCGTCATCCTCTATACGTCGGGCACCACCGGCCAGCCCAAGGGCGTGATGCTGACCCACGACAACATCGTGATCTCCGGCCAGAACGGCAACATCTTCGACAAGTTCACGCCCGACGACACGATGCTCGCCTACCTGCCCATGGCCTGGGTCGGCGACCACATCTTTTCCTATGGCCAAGTGTTCGCGGGCGGCCTGTGCGTCGCCTGCCCCGAGAGCCCGGACACCTCGACAGAGGACCGGCGCGAGATCGGCCCCACCTACTTCTTCGCGCCACCGCGTGTGTTCGAGAACATGCTCACCCAGATCATGGTGCGCATGGAGGACGCGGGCTCGATCAAGAAGGGCATGTTCGACTACTTCCTGAAGCACGCCCGCCGCGTCGGCGAGCCGATCCTAGACGGCAAATCGGTCGGCGCCATCGACCGGCTGCTCTACAAGATCGGCGACCTGCTGGTTTACGCACCGCTGCGCAACCGGATGGGCTTCTCCAACCTTCGCGTTGCCTACACCGCCGGCGAGGCGATCGGCCCCGAGCTGTTCCGCTTCTATCGCGCGCTCGGCATGAACCTGAAGCAGCTCTACGGGCAGACCGAGGCGAGCGTCTATATCACGCTGCAGCCCGACGGCGAGGTCGATCCGATGACGGTCGGCAAGCCCGGCCCAGGCGTCGAGATCAAGATCGACGACAGTGGCGAGGTGCTGTTCAAGAGCCCGGGCGTGTTCCTGCGCTACCACAAGAACGACGAGGCGACGCAGTCGACCAAGACGTCGGACGGCTGGGTGCGCACGGGCGATGCCGGCTTCCTCGATGCCAAGGGCCACCTGCGCATCATCGACCGCGCCAAGGATGTCGGCCGCATGAAGGACGGCTCGCTGTTCGCGCCCAAGTACCTCGAGAACAAGCTCAAGTTCTATCCCGAGATCCGCGAGGTGGTCGCCTTCGGCCAGGGCCGTGATTGCGTCACCGCCTTCATCAACATCGACATGACCTCGGTCGGCAGCTGGGCCGAGCGCAACAACATCATCTATGCGAGCTACCAGGAACTCGCCGCCCACCCCGACGTGGTCGCGATGATCGAGAAGCGCGTCGACGAGGTGAACAGCCAGCTCGCGGTCGAGCCCCGCATGGGTGGCGCCCAGATCCACCGCTTCCTGATCCTGCACAAGGAGCTCGACGCCGACGACGGCGAGCTGACCCGCACCATGAAGGTGCGCCGGCCGCTGGTCGCGGAGCGCTACGGCTCGCTGATCGAGGCACTCTACGACGGCTCCAAGGACGCCTCGATCTCGGTCGTGGTGACGTTCGAGGACGGCCGCAAGGGTAAGATCGAAGGCACCATGAAGATCATCGACATGAAGCCCTATCCGGTGAAGGACGAGCCGATCAAGGAGGCCGCGGAATGAGCGCCGACCTGACCGCACGCAGCGGCCTCGACGCGCCGCCCGCGAGCCGCAGCGGCTCGGCAGCCTCGGCTGCGGCCGGCGGCGCCATCGAGCCCGGCGCCGACCTGCTGGCCGTCGAGAACATCTCGCTGCGCTTCGGCGGCGTGACCGCGATCCGCAGCGTCTCCTTCGACATCAAGAAGGGCGAGATTCGCGCCATCATCGGCCCCAACGGCGCCGGCAAGACGTCGATGCTGAACGTCATCAACGGCTTCTATCACCCGCAGGAAGGTTCGGTCACCTTCAAGGGCCAGAAGCGCGAGAAGATGCGCCCCTACATCGCCGCGAGCCAGGGCATCGCCCGCACCTTCCAGAACGTGGCGCTGTTCAAGGGCATGTCGACG
>CAMDBL010000256.1 GCA_945889015.1 Devosia equisanguinis | reverse complement strand
ATACACCACTAACGGGCGTCCGCAGGGCTTCCGTCGAAAAAAGTTCATGAAATCAATTATTTACGTCCGTTCATCCTGAACGGATGTTCATTCGTCGGGCGGTCGGGCGGAGCGCGGCTGCCGTGCTGCAAGGCAGGCTGCGAGATCGCGATGTTCCAACTGGAACAGCCAGTGTCCGGTTCTTCCGGCATCGTTGTATCCAGACGACGAAACAAACCCAGTCAAATTCCCATGGAGAGAGTACGGACAATGGCAAAGATCCTCGGAAGCGGAAACGACACCTACTTCGACGGCGACGGCTTTCTCGGGCTGTTCAAGGACGCGGAGGTCTACGGCAACGCCGGCAACGACACGATCTACGGCAACAACGGCGACGACACGCTTCACGGCGGCAGCGGCAACGACAAGTTGTTCGGCGGCAACGACCGTGATCGCCTCTATGGCGACAGCGGCAACGACAGCCTCTCGGGCGGAGCGTGCAACGACTACCTCAATGGCGGCACCGGCAGCGATACGCTGAAGGGAGGTATGGGCAACGACACGATTTATGGCGGCGACGGCAACGACATCGTATCCGGCGGCTCGGGGATCGACAAGATGTACGGCGGTGCCGGCACCGATCGCTTCACTTTCACCGACGGCGAAGGGCGCGGCGACCGCGTCATGGACTACAACGACGCCGACGACTACTTCGACCTGCGGGGCACCTCGGCCAACTCGATGAGCGACGTCAGGATCATCAACACGGTGGTCGACGGGCACGTCGCTGCGTTCGTCGACTACGGAACCGGGTCCTTCTACGTCATGGACGTCACCGCCAACGAACTCAACTCGGGCGACTTCATCTTCTGATCCGACTTGCTCGCACATGCGCCGCTCCCGGGCACCTCGCTCGGGGGCGGCGGTGTGTACTGAGCCGGGCATGGCTGCCATCGCACGACGCCGTCTCGCGTGTTCGCCCGCTCTGTGCGAAGCTCGACGAGCGATAAAAAGCGTCAGGCGAGGACACGCACATGAGGTTCGGGCTCTTCGGCGGGGCGACCGCGCACAACAACGGCCGGGTCAGCGACAGCCAGCACTACAAGGCGTTCATCGACTATGTAGTGGAGGCGGAGCAGCTCGGCTTTCATTCGACCTTTCTGGTCGAGCACCATTTCACCGGCATCGGGCAGGTGTCGGCGTCGATCAACCTGCTGACCTACCTCGCCGCCAAGACCAGCCGGATGCGGCTTGGCACCGCCGTCGTGGTGCTGCCCTGGCACAATCCCGTGCTGCTCGCCGAGCAGGCCGCGACCCTCGATCTGTTGTCGGACGGCCGCTTCGATTTCGGCATCGGCCGGGGCTATCGCCCCAACGAGTTCGACGGCTTTCAGATCCCGATGACGGAGGCCGAGGAGCGCTACCAGGAGTGCGTCGAGATACTCAAGAAAGCGATGTCGTCGTCCGAGCGCTTCTCGCACAAGGGTAAGCGCTGGCACTTCGAGGACATCGTCGTGGAGCCGCCGGTGGTGCAGAAGCCGCATCCGCCGCTGTGGCTGGCGACGTTCTCGGAGCGGGCGACGCGCGAGGCGGCGGAAGACGGCTACAACCTGCTGCTCGACCAGCGCGCCGATCCCGACGCGGTGGGCGCCCGCGTGAAGCTCTATCGCGAGATCGTCGAGGGCAAGGGGCAGCGCTTCGATCCGATGTCGATCGGCGTCGCGCGCGCGCTGTGCCTGGCGCCGACACCGCAAGCGCGCGAGGCCGCGCACCGGGCCCGCTTCGACTTCGCCCAAGGCGTCAACAACATCGGCTCCAACCGCATGGCGCCGCAGATGAACCCGAACCGGCCGCAGACGCTGGAGGATTCCAAGCGTCTCACCGAGATCAACGCGCTGATCGGACCACCCGACGAGGTGATCCAGCGCCTGAAGCGGCTCGAGGCGATGGGCGTCGAGTACGTGTTGATGATGGACGTGACGTGGTCGCGCGATACCCTGCGCCTGTTCGCCAAAGAGGTGATGCCGGAGTTCAAGCCGAAGGCGATGGCGGCGGAGTAGGCAGGGCCGCCACCTCCTCAAGCATCTCGAACAGTGCCTCGAGATCCTGGGGGCGCGAGAGGCGATGCTCGCCGTCGGCGATGCCGACGACGCGGGTCCAGCCGCCGGTGAGGAAGCTGAACAGGTCGAGCGTGTGCGACCACGGCACGTCAGGATCCTCGAGGCCCTGCAGGATGCGTACGGGCCGCCCGGGATCGAACGGCTTCCTCGCAAACAGATTCTCGCGACCGTCCTCGATCAGCGCGCGCGTGATCGGATAGGGATCGCCGTACTGTGACGGGCGCAGGAACACGCCCTTCTCCTCGATGTCGGCGCGCGCGCTCTCGGGGAAGCGCCTCCACATCAATTCCTCGGTCATGTCCCAGGCAGGCGCGATCAGCACCAGTGCATTGAGCCGCACAGCGTGCTCAGGCCGCCGCTCCATCAATCGCCGCAGGAGCAGCAGCGCGATGTGACCGCCCATGCTGGAGCCGACCACGATCTGCGGGCCGGTCGTTACCTCGCAGAACACCGCCTCGGCTTCCTCCAGCCAGCGGCCGATGGTGCCGTCGGTGAAACGGCCTTCGGACTGGCCATGCCCCGAGTAGTCCATCCGCGTGCAGCCGCGGCCGTTCCGCTCGGCCCACTCCGCCAGCGCCGTCGCCTTGGTCGAGATCATGTCCGACATGAAGCCGGACAGCCAGAAGACGGATACCGAAGGGGCCCCCCTCCCCCTTGACGGGTGAGGGTTGGCATGGGGGTGGTGCACATCGTCAGTGGCGAGGGAATTCCCCCTGCCTGACCCTCCCCCGCAAGGCGGGAGGGGACGCCCCATCGCAGAGGCGATGTACGCGATGCGGCGGCGGGCCGCGCCGGTGCCGACGTCGAGGAATTGCGGGGACGGGCTGGTCATCCTAAGAGAACCTCATGCGCGCATCGGATTCGGAACGCCCTGGACTTCGCCCCGGCAGGCGCCCCGACTGGCGTCCTACCATACTGCAGATCGTGCCTCGCCTCGATACCGGCGGCGCCGAGCTCACGACCATCGAGATCACCGAGGCCGTGGTCGCGGCCGGCGGGCGTGCGCTGGTGGTCACCGAGGGCGGGCGCATGGCCGGCCAGATCGCGCAGCGCGGCGGCGAGCTTGTCGAGATGGAGGCCGGCACCAAGAACCCGTTCAAGATGCACATGAACGAGCGCAAGCTCGTCCGCCTGATTCGTGGCGAGGGCGTCGATCTCGTCCACGCCCGCAGCCGCGCACCGGCCTGGAGCGCGCATTCGGCGGCGCGCAGGACGAAGAAGCCGTTCGTCACCACCTATCACGGCGCCTACAACGAGACGAACGTCTTCAAGCGCGTCTACAACCGGATCATGGCGATGGGCGATCTCGTCATCGCCAACTCGAACTATACTGCCGGCCTCGTGAAGGAGCGTTACGACACGCCCGATGCGCGCCTGCGCGTCATCCACCGCGGTGTCGACGTGCGCTCGCTCGATCCGGCTCGCGTGAGTGCGGAGCGGGTGGCGGCGTTGAGGTCGCGCTGGGGATTGCGGCCGGGCGAGCGCGCCGTTCTGCACCCGGCCCGGCTGACGGGATGGAAGGGGCAGTCGACCGTGATCGAGGCCGCGGCCCGGCTCGCGCGCGATGGCGGTCTCGCCGATATTGTGTTCATTCTCGCGGGCGACGCACAGGGCCGAACCGGCTACCGCGACGGCCTGCTGCAGCAGATCTCGGCCCTCGACCTCGCCGATCGCGTCCGCCTCGTCGGCCATTGCGACGACATGCCGGCGGCCTATGTGCTCGCCTCCGCGGCCATCGTCGCCTCGACCGAGCCGGAAGCGTTCGGCCGGACGGCGGCGGAGGCGCAGGCGATGGGCTGCCCGGTGATCGCGACCGCCATCGGCGCGCCACCGGAGACGGTACTTGCGACGCCTGGCTGCTCCGCCAGGGAGCGGACGGGATGGCTCGTGCCACCTGGCGCCGCGGGAACGCTGGCGACCTGCCTGGCCGAGGCGCTGGCGCTACCGGAGGCGGCTCGGGCGGCGATGGCCGAGCGTGCGAGGTCACACGCCGTCCACAACTTTTCGCTGGCGGCAATGCAGCAGGCGACCCTCGCGGTCTACGACGAGTTGCTCGCCACGGCTCTGTCGGCCGCTTTTGCTGCGACTGCTTCCGTCAATCCGCCAGCAACCGAGCGGGCAGACGAGGCTTGACTTGTGGCGCGATTGCTCTGATCTTGCGTCGACTTGCAGCAGCTTTGTCGCGACTGTCCGCAGTCGGATCGAATCTATTGGTGCAAGTGCAACTGACCTCGTTAATGTCCAAGCAGCCAATTCCGAAGTAGCCAATGGAGGCGCAACATCCGCAAGCCCATGCGTGGGATGCCCGAGCGCGAGCAGTCGGGTCCCAGGATCAACGAGGCCATTCGGGCTCGTGAAGTTCGTTTGATCGATCAGGACGGCCAGAACGTCGGTGTCGTCCCGAAAATCGAGGCGCAGTCGAAGGCGCTGGAGGCCGGTCTCGACCTGGTCGAGATCTCGCCCGACGCCGAACCGCCCGTTTGCAAAATTCTCGACTTCGGCAAATTCAAGTATCAAGAGCAGAAGAAGGCCGCCGAGGCGCGCAAGAACCAGAAGGTCGTCGAGATCAAAGAGATCAAGATGCGGCCGAGCATCGACGATCACGATTACGACGTGAAAATGCGCGCTATCAAACGCTTCTTCGAGGAAGGCGACAAGGTCAAGGTGACCCTGCGCTTCCGCGGCCGCGAGATGGCGCACCAGGAGCTCGGCTACCGCCTGCTGCAGCGGGTCAAGGGCGACCTCGT
This sequence comes from Devosia equisanguinis, assembly GCA_945889015.1. Classification (GTDB taxonomy): domain Bacteria; phylum Pseudomonadota; class Alphaproteobacteria; order Rhizobiales; family Hyphomicrobiaceae; genus CAMDBL01. The sequence continues at coordinate 1,352 of CAMDBL010000256.1, read as the reverse complement.
CTCGGACTCCAAGGTGGAGTCGGAGCCGCGCCTGGAAGGCCGCCAGATGGTGATGGTGCTGGCGCCCAAGTGACGCCGCCGAGGTGTCTGGCCGCTGGTCAGACACCATTGCCCGACCGAGGAGGTGTCTGACCCCGCGTCGGACACCATTGCCGTGTCCGGCCTCAGGATGACCGATGACTTCGACGCCTGCCTCCCCGCCCGACCTCACCCGGCGCGCCACGTTTGCGTGGTGGTTGACGATGCCGTTGCGGTATCAGGATCTGGACACGCTCGGGCACGTCAACAACGCGGCGATGCCGATGTTCTTCGAGCAGGCGCGGACGGAGTTTTTCGAGCCGCTGTTGAGGGGTGAGGCCAGCGCCGGTCTCGACACCGTCATCGCCCGCGTCGTCGTCGACTATCTCGCCGAGATCCACTACCCCGGCAGCGTCGACATCGGGATGACCTGCACTCGCATCGGCAACAAGGCATTCACTCTCGCCCATGGGGTTTTCACGCTCGGCACGGACCACTGCGTCGGAACCGGCGAAGCCGTGATGCTGATCTTCGATCTGAAAGCGCGGCAGTCGCTGGTCATTCCAGAGCACGTGCGGGCGGCGCTGATGGGGTTGAAGGGCTAGGGGCCTCCCCCTGGGCCCCCCCCTATCCACGACCATCTTCCCGACACAAGGCCTCACCGCGGGGCTCGTGGCGCTGGAAAACGGACTCAGGGCTTTGCGCCCGCCGCCCGCTCCATCAGCCGTCGCGCGACCTCGTCCTTGCCGAGGTCGGGCCAGGATTCGACGCCGTTTGCGGTCACGAGGTGGACGCTGTTGCGGTCGCCACCCATGATGCCGGTCTCGGGACTCACGTCGTTGGCGACGAGCCAGTCGCAGCCTTTTTTCTTCAGCTTCGCCTTGGCGTGCTCGATCACCTTCTCGGTCTCCGCCGCAAAGCCGATGACGAGGCCGGGACGGTGGTCTTCGAGCCCCGCGATGGTGCGGAGAATGTCGGGGTTTTCGACCAGCTCGAGGCGCGGCATGCCGCCCTTGACGGCCTTCTTGATCTTTTCGTCCGACGCGTTGGCGACGCGCCAGTCGGCCACAGCGGCGGCGAACACGGCGATGTCGGCGGGCAGCGCCGCCTGCACCGCCTCGAGCATGTCGCGGGCGCTTTCCACGCGCACCACCGTGATGCCGGCCGGATCGGCGACAGTGACGGGGCCGCTGATCAGGGTGACCCGCGCGCCGAGCGCTGCTGCCGCGGCGGCGATCGCGTGCCCCTGCTTGCCCGACGAGCGGTTGGCGATGTAGCGCACCGGGTCGATCGGTTCGTGCGTCGGGCCGGAGGTGACGATGACGTGGCGGCCA
>CAMDBL010000255.1 GCA_945889015.1 Devosia equisanguinis | reverse complement strand
GTCTGACACCGCCACTGTCGGGGTGCCGGCGCCGGGGCGATCGAGCCCCGCGAAGTGCGAAGCTTGCGCGGTTTTCGTTGCTGGTGCCCCGCCCCTCGCCGCCGACGCCACAGCGTCAGCACCAACCCGAAGCCACCGATCCAGGAATTTATGTTCACCCAACCCACCCATGCACCCCACGCTCCCCTCCCTCGCACCACCGCCTACCCCCCCACCCTCTCCATTGACGCCGCCCTCGCCTTCCTGCATCGATGGCGGTTGAAGACTCCCAACAAGCAGCGAACCACGGGGACGGAAACATGGCCGACGTGAAAATGCTCGAATCCAAGAAGATGAAGCTGGTCAGCCAGGACAACTGTCTCGGCTACGGCGGCATCGGCGAGGGCATCGCCCTGCAGAAGACCAAGGACGGCCGCCGCGTGCTGTGGCTCGCCCACGAGAGCGCGCCGAAGAACTTCACCGGCATCGACGTCACCGACCCCAAGAAGCCCAAGGTCATCATCCAGACCGACCTGCCGCACAACAAGGTGCGCTCGAACTCGCTGGAGACCACCGGCGACCTGATGTGCGTCGCCTACCAGACCGCGACACCGGGCCTGAAGCCCGCCGGCTTCGACATGTTCGACATCTCGGTGCCCGAGAAGCCGAAGCTGATCAGCCATTACGACTGCTCGGGCCCGCACTCGCGCGGCATCCATCAGGTGTGGTTCGTCGACGGCGAGTACGTGCACTGCGCCGCCGGCGGCCCCGACTTCACCCCGACGCACCCGCTCGACGACCAGCCCTACCGCATCATCGACGTGCGCGATCCTTCGAAGCCCAAGGACGTCGGCATGTGGTGGCAGCCGGGCACCCGCAAGGGCGACAGCCACGAGCCGCCCAAGCGCCTGCCGCGCGACTCGGGCTGGCGCGCCCACAACACCAACGTCTATCCCGCCCGTCCCGACCGCGCCTACATCGGCAACATCGACGGCGGCGCCTGGATCCTCGACATCTCGGACAAGTCCAATCCGAAGCCGATCTCGAACTGGAATCCCCACCCGCCCTACCCGGGCATGACGCACACCGTGATGCCGCTGTTCTCGCGCGATCTCTTGATCGTCACCGAGGAAGCGACCGACGAGAAGGTCGCCGACTGGCCGAAGCTGACCTGGATCCTCGACGCGCGCAACGAGAAGAACATCTTCCCGATCTCGACGCTGCCGCTGCCGCCGATGGAGGACTTCCAGAAGCGCGGCGGCCGCTACGGCTCGCACAACCTGTGGGAGAACAAGCCCGACGACGTGTCGTTCCACTCGGACACGATCATCTTCGGCACGTTCTTCTCGGGCGGCCTGCGCGTGTTCGACACCTCGAACCCGCTGCAGCCCAAGGAGATCGGCGCGTTCGTGCCGGAGGCGCCCAAGGGCGGCCGCGCGACCTCGATCCAGTTCAACGACGTGCACGTCGACGAGAACGGCCTCGTCTACACGGTCGACCGGCATTCGGGCGGCCTCTACATCGTCGAGTGCGATTTCTAGGTCGCACACGGGGTGTCGGGCCTCAGGTCCGACACCGGATCGACTATCGGGGTGCGGCGGCAGCAATGCTCCGCGCCTTTTCCGTTTTCAGCGAAGGACCATCCCATGATCACGCCCGGCCATATCCAGTTCATGGCGCGCTACAACCGCTGGCAGAACCAGAACATTTACGGCACGGCGGACACGCTGACCGACGCGCAGCGGCGCGAGGACCGGGGCGCGCATTTCGGCTCGGTGCACAAGACGCTGACGCATCTGGTCTGGGCCGACCAGAACTGGATGAGCCGCTTCACGGGAATGGCGGCGCCGTGGTTCGATTATGGCGGCCAGCCCTGGCCCAAGTCGCCGCGCGAGTCGGTCGGCCTCGAGATCGGCTGGGACGAGTTGAAGCGCCAGCGCGCGGCCTTCGACGACACCATCATCGGCTGGGCGGAGACCGTCGATCCGGCGTGGCTGCCGCAGGTGTTCTCGTGGCTGCATTCCTCGGGGCGGCAGAACAGCCAGCCCTACTGGGTGCTGGTCACGCACATGTTCAACCACCAGACGCATCATCGGGGCCAGGTGCATGCGCTGCTGACCGGACTCGGCGGCGTGCCCGACGATACGGATATTCCGTGGATGCCGGCGGCGTAGGTGCCGACCTCTGACCTCGTCAATCCCGCGAGAAGTTCGTGAAGGCGGAACGGGCCCAGCTCGGGAAGGCCTTGTAGTTGCCGGCGGGGTCCTGATCGTTGGCGCGAATGTCGTCCATGGTCTCGACAGGCCGCGCCGCGGCCTGCCGTTTCGGCCGATCGGGTGCGGCTCGGGCGCGCTCAGCCTGCTTCGCCCGCGGCTTGCCGGCGGCGTCCGCAGGGCCCGATGTCGCGAGGTGAGCCGCGAGCGCTGTCAGTACCGCCAGGGCGGTGAGCGCGAACGATGTGGGATGCCGACGCATGAAGCCCTCCGTCATGACTGACGCGAGGGACTATGCGCCCGCAGTGGCACGTGGCGAAGCGGACACGACGTCCGGCCTCGCGCACGTTTCAGTGAGGGACGCCCGTCAGCGGCGCCCGCGGGTGTTGCCGATGGCGGCGCGCGCCCAGTCCGGCAGGTCGTACTGATGCGTCGGGTCGGCCGCGTTGGCGCGGATCGTGGTCATCGTCTCGATTTGTCTGCGCGCCGACTTGCGGATGCCCGGCACGTAGGGATCGGCATACGACAGGTATGCGTCATAGCCGCTATAGGCGCGGTGCTTGGACTTGGCGTCGGCCGGGCTCGCGAGTGCGGCGACGGCGAAGGCGGCGGCGATCAGGGTGAACAGTTTCATCGGGGGCTCCTGGGATTGGTGAGTGTGGGCCGGTGCGGGTTCCATGACGACACCTTACGGGGTAGTGTCGGCCCGGGCTGTTCCCGACGGAACACGGGCTGGGATCACGGAGAGAACGCATGGACGCGCGCGTGCCGCTGGGAAGCTCGGTCTGCCCGCACGACTGCCCATCCGCCTGCGCGCTGGAGATCGATCTGCTCGACGGCGGTCGCATCGGCCGGGTGCGCGGCGCGGGGGCGAACACCTACACCGCCGGCGTCATCTGCGCGAAAGTCGCCAACTATGCCGAGCGCCTGTATCATCCCGACCGGCTGCTGCACCCGCTGCGGCGGAGCGGCCCGAAGGGCTCGGGCCAGTTCCAGCGCATCTCCTGGGGCGACGCGCTCGATCTGATCGCGGAGAAGTTCCTCGAGGCCGAGCGTCTTCACGGGCCGGAGGCGGTCTGGCCCTACTATTACGCCGGCACCATGGGCCTCGTCATGCGCGACGGCATCAATCGCCTGCGGCACGCCAAGCGCTACTCCGACATGTACGCCACCTTTTGCACGACACTGGCGTGGCCCGGCTTCATCGCCGGCACCGGCAAGCTCGCCGGTGTCGATCCGCGCGAGATGGCGAAGTCCGATCTCGTCGTGATCTGGGGCACCAATCCGGTCAACACCCAGGTCAACGTGATGACGCACGCGATCCGTGCCCGCAAGGAGCGCGGCGCGAAGATCGTGGTGATCGACATCTACGACACCGGCACGATGCAGCAGGCCGACGTCGGACTATGTCTTCGTCCGGGGACGGATGGCGCGCTCGCTTGCGCGGTAATGCACGTGCTGTTTCGTGACGGGTTCGCCAACCGCGCGTACATGGAGCGCTACACGGCGGGCGCGGCCGAGCTCGAGGCGCACGTGCGGAGCAAGACGCCGGAATGGGCGGCCGCGATCACGGGGCTGACGGTCGGCGAGATCGAGGGCTTCGCACGGCTGATCGGCGCGACGCCGCGCACGTTCTTTCGCCTCGGCTACGGCTTCTCGCGCCAGCGCAACGGCGCGGTCGCCATGCATGCGGCGCTCTGCCTTCCGGCCATCACCGGCGCGTGGGAGCACGAGGGCGGCGGCGCGTTTCACAACAACGGCGCCATCTTCAAGTGGAACAAGGCGCTGATCGAGGGGCTCGACGTCCGCGACGAGAGCGTGCGCGTGCTCGACCAATCGCGCATCGGCGACGTGCTGACCGGCAATCCGCTCGACCTGAAGGGCGGGCCTCCCGTCACCGCGCTGCTGGTCCAGAGCACCAATCCGGTGCAGGTGGCGCCCGAGCAGGCCAAGGTGAAGACGGGCTTCGCGCGCGAGGATCTGTTCACGGTGGTGCACGAGCAGTTCATGACGGCAACGGCGCGCATGGCCGACATCGTTCTGCCGGCGACGCAATTCGTCGAGCACGACGACATCTACCATGGCGGCGGGCATCAGCACATCATGCTCGGGCCCGCCCTCGTGCCCGCTCCCGGCGAGTGCCGCTCGAACCACGAGCTGATCTGCGCGCTGGCCGAGCGCGTCGGGGCAAAGCATCGCGGGTTCACGATGAGCGCGCGCGAGATCATCGACGAGACCTTGCGCGTCTCCGGCTGGGGAACGCTCGAGGCGCTGGAGAGCGCGAAGTGGCTCGATGTGCAGCCGGAGTTCCGCGCCGCGCATTATCTCGACGGTTTCGCGCACACGGACAAGCGGTTCCATTTCAAGGTCGACTGGCCGAAGGTGCCGGCGCCGCGGACGCGCGACTGGGGCTCGGCGCACCTGCTCCCCTCGCTTCCCGATCACTGGGCGGTCAACGAGGCCGCCGACGAGCACCACCCGTTCAAGCTCGCGACCTCGCCGTCCCGCGGCTATCTCAATTCCTCGTTCAACGAGTTGCCGTCGAGCCGCAAGCGCGAGGGCAAGCCGCGTGCCAAAATCAATCCGGCCGACATGGCACGGATCGGGATCGCCGACGGTGACTCGATCCGGATGGGCAACATTCGTGGCGAGATCGTGCTGACTGCGGAGGAATTCGCCGGCGTGCAGCCCGGCGTGGTGGTGGTCGAGAGCATTCCGCCGAACGACGATTTCGAGGGCGGCGCCGGCATCAACACGCTGACGAGCGCGCACCAGTGCGCCCCCTTCGGCGGCACGGCCTATCACGATACCGCGGTGTGGATCAGGCGCAGGGATTGATCACGCTGGTCTCATCGGGCTACTGCGTCAGCCTCAGTCCCTTGGCGCTGTTGGAGATGCCGGTTGCGAGGAACGAGATCATCGAGGCGCTGCCCTGGGTCAATGTTCCGCCGACGGCGAAGTTGGGCCAGGTCTTGACCGTCTGCCACCCACTATCCTCGCCCACGACGATGTCCGGATCGCCGAAGAACAGGATCTGCTTGTTGGTCTGATCCATCAGGGCGGCATCGTCCCATTTGTTCCGCAGCTCGTTCATCGTACGCGGCATCTCAGTCGCGGGCGGGTAGGCCGGATTGGCGAGCGAGTTGGGATAGGGGAGGACGTGGGATGGCGCGTCGGTCCAGATCACGATCAAGGGATAGACGTCCGTGATCGGCTCGCTATAGCCGGCGGGAACCTGTCCGACCTTCAGCCACTGCGAATCGATCGCCTTGTTCAGGCACTCGAGTCCGCTTTCGGTGGTGTCGGCGCCGCCGCCGGCCATCTGCGGGGACACGAAAGCGGAAAAGTCGGAGACCTGCGAAGGCAGTGACATGAACTCCGAGGCGCGGATCGGGTCGGCGTCCCACACGCCCGGGGTGATGTCGCCGAAATCCTTGAAGTAGATGAGACGAACTCGGACGAGTGGAAACGAGGGAATACCGCGTGCGTTGAGCTCGGTGTTGAGGCTGTCGAAAAAGCTCAGAGCATTGGCCTTCACCGCGTCGAGAGTCGGCGTCATCGAGCCCGTAGAATCGACACACATCGCCATTTCGAGAACAGGGAAGCCCGGCTTGATGCTCGATCCGGCCGTACCACTGACGTCGATGGTGCTGAATCCGAGGATGGAGGCGAGTGTCGTCGAGACGTTGGCCTTGTAGTCGACCTTGGAGGACCAGGCGCCATCCTGGTAGGCCACCGTCAGCGAAATGTCGCCGACGTTCGCGTCGATGCCCTGCTCCAGGTTCGTCGTGAGGTACTTGCGGCCGATGGCTTCGGCTTGTGCCGCGACCTCGGAGCGGCTCATCAAGGGGTTGGCGTTGCCGATGTCGGTGGCGGCGCGGACCGCGGCCATCGTCGCGGCATCGACGGCCGCTATAGCGCGACAATCTGGATGAGAACGGCGCGTCAATCAGGATGAGACGAGGCGGCCGAGCGAAGTGATGATTGACGCTGGCCGCGCCATTGGCAAGCGCTTTGATTGACGTTCCGCGTCAATCAGCGTCCGGTTTGTCGGTTTTC
>CAMDBL010000254.1 GCA_945889015.1 Devosia equisanguinis | reverse complement strand
ATGGGCCCCAGCCTACAGCGATCCGGGTGGGGGATGAAAGCGCCGAGACAGTCAGTCCCGCGAGGCGAAGGGTTTCGGCGCGCTCATCTGAACTAATTATTAGACTCAACTCGCCACTTCAATACAATGATTTAAATAGTGTTTCACGTGAAACAGAGCGCGCATACAGCCGCTCCTGTTCACCCCGCCCGGCGCGCGCTCTTCTTCAACCCGGCCAGCACCGCCAGCAGTGCTGCCGGTGTCATGCCGTCGATTCGCCCGGCTTGCGCCACGGTCGAGGGCCGGGCGCGCGCTAGCTTCTGGCGGACCTCGTTCGACAGGCTCGCCACGCTGGCAAAATCGAAGTCGTCGGGGATGCGCACGGCCTCGTCGCGCTTCAGGCTCGCGACGTCCTCTGCCTGGCGCTCGACATAGCTCGCATAGCGGGCGTCGACCTCGAGCTGAGCGGCGATGGCGGGATCGAGCCGCGCGATCTCGGGCCAGATCGGGGTGAGCCGTTCCAGCGTCACACCCGAACGCGCCAGCAACTCGTAGGCCGAGCGGCGGCGGCCGTCGCGGTTGATCTCGAGCCCGTGCCGGCCAGCCTCGTTCGGCGTCATCGCCAGCGCACGCAGGAGCGCCTCGCCTTCCGCCAGCGCCATCGCCTTCCTCGAGAAGACGACCGAACGCTCCGCACTCACACAGCCCAGCGCCTCGCCGATCGGCGTCAGCCGCTGGTCGGCGTTGTCGGCCCTGAGCTTAAGCCGGAACTCGGCGCGCGAGGTGAACATGCGATACGGCTCGGCCACCCCGCGCGTGACCAGATCGTCGATCATCACGCCCATGTAGCCGTCGGCGCGGGAGACGGTGAAACCGCCCCCTACTCCCTCTCTCCTCGTGGGGGAGGGCCGGGAAGGGGGGGATTGCAGAACGTCTGCTGGTGGGATTCCCCCCACCCCTAACTCCTCCCCACGAGGGGGAGGGGCAGAGCGTCCCGCTACCAATGCCGCGTTGATGCCGGCGGCCAGGCCTTGGGCGCCGGCCTCCTCGTAGCCGGTGGTGCCGTTGATCTGACCGGCCAGGAACAGCCCCGGCACGGCCTTCACCTGCAGCGTCGGGGCAAGCTCGCGCGGATCGACGTAGTCGTACTCGATGGCGTAGCCCGGACGCTTGATCACCACCTTTTCGAGGCCGGGAATCGTGCGTAGGAACGCGTCCTGGATCTCGGCCGGCAGCGAGGTCGAGACGCCGTTCGGGTAGACCGTGTCGTCGTCGAGCCCCTCGGGCTCGAGGAAAATCTGATGGCGGGTGCGATCGGCGAACCGCACGACCTTGTCCTCGATCGAGGGGCAGTACCGCGGCCCCGTGCTCTGGATCTGACCCGAATAGATCGGCGCCCGATCGAGATTGGCGCGGATGATCGCGTGCGTCGCCTCGGTTGTCTCGGTGATGTGGCAATCGACCTGCACGGTGGTGATCCGCTCGGTCAGGAACGAGAACGGCACCGGCGGATCGTCACCCGGCTGACGCTCCAGCGCACCCCAGTCGATCGAGCGGCCATCGAGTCGCGCCGGCGTGCCGGTCTTGAGGCGGCCCATTCTGAGACCCAGCCCGTAGAGGCGCTCCGATAGCTTCAATGCCGGCGCCTCGCCGACCCGGCCGGCGGGAAGCTTCACCTCGCCGATATGGATCAGGCCGTTGAGAAAGGTGCCCGTGGTCAGCACCACGGCACCGGCCGCGAGGGTCCGTCCGTCACCGATGACGATGCCGGCGACGCGACCATCGCTCAACATCAGGTCCTCGACGCCACCCTCGACGACCGAGAGGTTCGCCGTCGCGCGAATCGCCTGCTGCATCGCCAGCCGGTAGAGCTTGCGGTCGGCTTGGGCGCGCGGACCCTGGACGGCCGGCCCCTTCGATCGGTTGAGCAGGCGGAACTGAATGCCGGCCGCGTCCGCGACCCGGCCCATCAGGCCATCGAGCGCATCGATCTCTCGAACCAGATGCCCCTTGCCCAACCCACCGATGGCAGGATTGCACGACATCTCGCCGATGGTCGCGAACCGGTGCGTGACCAGCGCCGTGCGCGCACCCATCCGGGCTGCGGCGGCCGCCGCCTCGCAACCGGCATGTCCACCGCCGACGACGATGACGTCGAAATGTCCGTTCATGCGGGTCAGCAACTCGAGCACTGGAATAGTGGATGGCGATCGGCCCATTCCTACCGCAGTCGGTCGCGGCCGAAAAGCACCGATGAAAAAGCCGGATGGACCGCGGCCCACCCGGCTCGATCGTCGCTACTCGTACTCCCGGCTGCCTACTTCGGTGCGGGAGGCGCACGCGGCGTCGGTGCCTGCGAACGCTGCTCTGCGGCCTTGCGATCAGACTCCATCTGCGTCTTCGACTTGAACGGCTCGGCAGCCTTCAGGTCTTCCTTCGACGCGGTGAGCACGAGTTGCACGCCTTTGGCTCCCGCCTCCTTGAGCTGGATCTTGTCCCACTTGACGGCGACGCTGTGCTCGCCGATGCCGAGAAACCCGCCGACGCCGATGACCACGCCGTCGATGGTGCCGTCGGTCTTGACGATCACGTCCTTGATCGAAGCCATGTCCTGGCCGGCAGGGCTGACGACCTGGGCGCCGATCAAGGTCGAGGCCAGGACCGTGCTGTCGCTCTGCATCGTGATGTGACCTTCGATCGGCTTAGCCGGTACGGTCGGCTTGGCCTCGGGCGCCGGGCTCGTCGGTTTCGGCGAGGTCGGTGATGGAGTCTGGGCGATGGCAGCGCCCGATGCGAGCACCAGAGCCAGTGTCGCCATAGTCATGCGCGTGTCGTACCTCATGTCGGTACCTCCGTGACATAGCGTGATGGTCCTGAAGTGCCTCGGAAACGCTGCCGCGAATTCCGAAGTTCCGCCGACCGGAAATCCCACACTCGTTCTCCTCGCGCCCACGACCTGCCTCGCTGGGTTGGCGGGATCGTAGGCCATGCGAGCAACACACGGCTCGCGCCCATTCCATGCTAGAACTCGCGTCAGGGAGAACGATCACGGGCCAAGCCAGTCATGCGTCGAAACTCTGTTGAACACGCAACGCGCCGCGCAGTCTCGCGCGCCATTCTGCTACTCTTCCTGCTCGCGCTTCCCGCGTCAACATCGCTGGCCGAGCGCCGGATCGGGCTCGTCATGGGCGTCGACCGCTACCCCGCGTTGCCTCCCTACGCACAGCTGACGAAAGCTGTCGCCGATGCACGCGCCGTGCGTGACCTGCTGCGCGGATCGCTCAAGTTCGATCATGTCGAGTACAGCGAAAATCCGACGCTGGCCGAAGCGAAGGACCGTCTCGACGCCTTCGCGCGGCGCCTCCAGAAAGGCGATGTCGCGTTCGTCTTTCTGGCCGGTCACGGCGCCAACGTGCGGCTCGCCAATTATCTGCTGCCGAGCGACCTGCCACCGATGCGCGACGTCAGCAGCGAGGCACAGGTTCGGCTCGAGGAGGAGAGCATGATCGAGCGCTCCATCTCGGAGGAGCGCATCCGGGATCTGATCACGCTCGCAGGCGCGCGCGCCGCGATCGTGGTGCTCGATGCCTGCCGCAACAACGTCTTCCGCGAGATGCTCGCCGCCGCCGGCCCCCGCTCGCGCACGCTCGCGGCCGTCTCCCATGTGCAGGGTCCAAGACCGATCGATCGGCCTCGCACACAGGGCCAGACTCAATTCCTGACGTTGTACTCGGCAAGTCCAGGACAGCGCGCACTCGACAGTCTCGGCCCGGCCGATCGCAGTCCGAACTCACCCTTCACCCGTGTTCTGGTCGAGCACCTGCCTACTCCCGACAGGCGCGTCTACGAGATCCTGCGCGGCATGAGGGCAGAGGTGGCGCGACTCGCGGCCGGTGTCGGGCACGACCAAGTGCCCGCAATCACCGACGAGGCAATCGAGGAGGTCGTGCTCGTCGGCACAGTCAGGCCGGCGACGGCAGCCCCGCCGGCTCCGGTCCCGCAAGTGTCCGCCACGCCTCCGGCTCCGGTAACCCCGGCAATTCCCGTCGTGTCGGACCCACAGCGGCCCGCGCCGACCGATCGGCGCGCCAGCAGGCCGCTTCCGTCCACGCCCGCCGAGCGGCAGGGCCTAGCACCCCCGCAGGCGGGCGACGCCTGGACCGGCTGGCGCCTCACTCACAGATCGAACGTCTCCATCCCTGTGAACGCCGTGGCCCGCTCGCCCGACTGGCGGCTAGGTGCCGCAAGCTACCGCGACGGCGCCATCCGGCTGTGGTCGCTCGCCGATGGACGGCTCGCAGGTACGATCGGAGGCAGCGGCGACAGCCGCACCGACAGCCTTCTGACCGGGCTCGTGTTCAATCCCAGCGGCCAGCTTCTGGCTGCCAGCAGCGGCGGCGAAATTCAGATCTGGTCGACGGCGACGCTCAAGCGACAGCTCGCCTTTTCGACCGGCAGCGAGCGGGTGACGGGACTGGCGTTTTCAGAGGACGGCAGCGCGATCGTCGCACGTGCCGGCCGCGGAGCCATTCGTGCCTTCGACCTCGCCACGCGGCAGGAGCGCGTCGCATCACCGGCCGATGCCGCATTGCTGACCCAGAACGCACGCCGCCCCGACAGGGCCAGCGGCTGGTCGCTGTCGTCGAGTGGGGGGAGCATCAGGCTCGGCCGTGGCCGGCGCGGCAACGACCAACTGATGATGATCGCGCTCGCTGGAGGCGGATGGATCGCGATCGCGGAGGATGGCCTGTCGCACGCCGGGACCTCGAACGCCACGGCCGCGTTCGAGCTGGTGAAACAACGCGATCGGCTCCCCATCACCGACGATTTCGTGCGAGCCTACTTCAAGCCCGACGGGCTGCGCTGACGGCGAGCGGGGCTCACGCCGTCTTTCCCGCTTCCTTCAGAACGTCGACTGCGATCCGATGTGCCTCGTTCGCCGCCGGGATGCCGCAGTACATGGCGACCAGCAGCAGCGCGTCCTGGATCTCCTCGGCCGTGCAGCCGTTGCGCACCGCGCCGGTCAGATGCACCTTCAGCTCGGTCGCGCGGTTGGCTGCGGCCATCATCCCGACCATCACCAGGCTCTTGTACTTGAGCGGCAGGCTCTGCCGGCTCCAGACATCGCCATAGGCATAGGCGTTGATGATGGTTTGCAGGGGGGTGCCGAACTCGCCCAACGCCTCGACGCGCCCGGCGACCGATGCTTCTCCGGCCAATTCCTTACGCAACGCCAGTCCCTTGTCGTGCAGCTCTTGCAGGTCCATCCGCCGTCCTTTCGGGCTATCGTGTTGGTTCATCAACTCGAATCAAATCGGTGTTTCACGTGAAACTGGCTTTTCAAGTCTACTTGCCGATGCAGAAGCGGCTGAACACGTGATCCAACACGTCCTCCACATCAATCCGCCCGGTTATCCGACCGAGCGCCACCGCCGCCGATCGTAGCTCTTCAGCCCTCAACTCCAGGTCTGGCGGGCTCGCGGCAAGGAAAGCGCGGACCGCCGCAACGGCCCGCTCCAAAAGCTGTCGATGACGCGCTTGGGTGATGACGGGGCCATCCCCGTCCCCGCCGATCCGCTCCGCCGCGATGGCGGCGAGCCGCGCGGTGAGGTCCGCGATGCCCGCTCCCGTCCTGGCCGAGACCGGCACGATGTCGTCGGGCTTGAGGTCCAGACGGTGACGCTGCATCTCCCCTCCCCCGGGCGGGGAGGGGTCAGGGGTGGGGGGAATCCCAACAGCAGACATTCCACCATCCCCCCCTCCCCGCCCTTCCCCCGCAAGTGGAGAGGGGGGTGTCGCTCCTTCATGCGCCCCCACGAGGTCGATCTTGTTCAGCACCATCAATGTCCGGTCGGACAGCGGCGCGAACTCGGCGGGGAGGTGCGCCTGCGGTGCCGCGGCGTCCATCAACCAGATCACAAGGTCCGCCTCGCGCGCCCGGCCGAGCGTCCGCCGGATGCCCTCGCGCTCGATCGGACCAGCCGCCTCGCGAAGGCCCGCCGTATCGGTCAGCATCACAGGCAATCCGCCGAGGTCCAGCCGCACCTCGATCACGTCGCGGGTGGTTCCCGCCTCCTCCGAGACGATCGCAGCGTCGCGCCGGGCGAGCGCATTGAGCAAGCTGGACTTGCCGACGTTGGGTGGCCCGGCCAGGACGATGCGGAAGCCGTCCCGCAAGATCTCGCCGCGATGGCGGTCGTCCAGATGGGTCGCAAGCTCTCTCTCGAGACTATGCGCGACGGCCTCGGCCTGCGCGACGGCCTTGTCCGAGACGTCGGCCTCGTC
>CAMDBL010000253.1 GCA_945889015.1 Devosia equisanguinis | reverse complement strand
GGTGGGCACGGTGCGCCACAAGAATCAGGTCAACGCGCTGTGCAAGATCCTGGTAGACTTCGCGGTCTCGACCTCGGTCTATTTCTTCATCGGTTACCCCGTCGCCTATGGCGTCAGCTTTTTCGCCAGCGCCGAGGTGATCTCGGGCGCGACGGCGGGACAGGGCTTCGATCCGCAGGGACTGAGCCTCGTCAAGTTCTTCTTCCTCTGCACGTTCGCCGCCGCTGTCCCCGCCATCATTTCCGGCGGCATCGCCGAGCGCGCCCGTTTCGGTGCACAGATGGTCGGCACCGCGATATTGGTCGGGCTGTTCTATCCTCTCGTCGAGGGCATCGTCTGGAACAAGAATTTCGGCATTCAGGAAGCGTTCTTCGCTGCGAGACTCGGAGCAGAGTTCAAGGATTTCGCCGGCTCCATCGTGGTGCACGCCTTCGGCGGCTGGGCGGCGCTCGCGGCGGTCCAGCGGCTCGGCCCCCGCATCGGCCGCTACGGCAAGGATGGCCGCTCGATGGGTATCCCGCCCTCGTCGATCCCGTGGCTGGCGATGGGCTCGTGGATGCTGTGCGTCGGCTGGTTCGGGTTCAACGTGATGAGTGCGCAGAGCCTCAAGGGCATCTCGGGACTGGTCGCGATCAACTCGCTGATGGCGATGTGCGGTGGCATTCTGGTCGCACTCTTCGTCGGTGAGAACGATCCGGGCTTCGTACACAATGGCGCGCTCGCCGGCCTCGTCGCCGTGTGCGCGGGCTCCGACGTGATGCACCCGGCCGGTGCCTTCTTCGCAGGTGGCGTCGCTGGCCTGATCTTCGTCACCATGTTCCAAATCTCGACCAATCGCTGGAAGATCGACGACGTGCTCGGCGTCTGGGCGCTGCACGGCCTGTGCGGGCTCTGGGGCGGCATCGCCTGCGGCATCTTCGGACAGAAGTTCTTCGGTGGCATGGGTGGCGTCTCGTTCTTGTCGCAGCTTGTCGGCAGCTGCGGCGGCGCGATGTTCGGCTACGCGGCAGGTGCAATCGTCTACGGACTGGTCGACAAGGCCGCCGGCTTCCGGCTCGCGCCCGACGACGAGCGGCAGGGCGCGGACCTCGCGATCCACAAGATCAGCGCAACGCCCGAGGAGGACATGAAGGCGGCCTGACCCCAGGCACCTGCAGGACAGGCATTCCGTGCCGCCGGGCTCGAGGGTCCGGCGGCGCTTTCATTTGGGCCACCGTTTCCGTTAGTGTCGGATCAAACGGTTCAAGGGAGGCAAGGGATGCAGACGACGCTAGGCGGGATAGACATCGAGCGGGCCGATCCCGACGACGTCGGCCTCTCCCCAGATCGCCTCGACCGGATCCGCACGGCCCTCGAGCGCGAGATCGCGTCGGGCCTGTTGCCCGGCGCCGTGGTCGGCATCACCCGCGCCGGGCGGCTCGCCTACCTCGAGGCTTTCGGCTCGCGTGACAAGAGCAACGGCGAGCCGATGGCGACGGACGCGATTTTCTCCGTCGCTTCGATGACCAAGGCGATGGTCTCGACAGTGATCATGCAGCTGATGGAGGAAGGCCGCCTGCAGCTATCGGATCCGGTGTCAAAATTCATCCCTCAGCTCGCCGAGCTGAAGGTAGCCGTCAGCCTCGATCCGGCCTCGGCCGCCACTCGGGCGCCCGAGCGCATACCGACGATCCAGGATCTGCTGCGGCATACGTCCGGCATGACTTATCGCGATCGCGGCGCCAGCGCGGCACACAAACTCTATCCCGGCTCCTCGATCGTCGCTGCCGTAAAGCACACCAAAGCCGAGTTCATCGAGGCGATGGCGAAAGCGCCGCTGCTGTTCGATCCCGGCACGGCCTGGGAATACGGCTTCTCCTCCGACATTCTTGGCCTCGTGGTCGAGGAGGTTTTGAAGCAGCCGCTCGGCGACGCGCTGCAGGCACGCCTGTGGGGCCCGCTCGGGATGGTCGACACGGGCTTCAAGGTGGCGGCGGAGCATGCCCAGCGATACGCCCGA
Organism: Devosia equisanguinis; assembly: GCA_945889015.1. Lineage (GTDB taxonomy): Bacteria > Pseudomonadota > Alphaproteobacteria > Rhizobiales > Hyphomicrobiaceae > CAMDBL01. The sequence goes on along the minus strand of CAMDBL010000253.1, from coordinate 4,291 downwards.
TGCCTGCCGGCGGACCCGCTCACCGGCCAGCGCCAGCAGATCCACCACGGCACCTACGACAGCATGCAGTGGGAGAGCGGCGGTGGGGGCGCGGTCTCCACGACTGCGGACTATCTGCGCTTCACGGAAATGCTGTGCGGCGCTGGCGAGGTCGGCGGCGTTCGCATCCTCGGACCCAAGACGGTCGAGCTGATGACATCAGACCATCTGCTTCCCGAGCAGGGCCGGCGTATCGCCGATACGATGGACCCTTCGGCGATGGGCTACGGCTTCGGTCTCGGCTTCGCGGTGCGCCGCCAATCCGGGTTGTCGTCGATCCCGGGCTCGGCCGGCGACTTCTACTGGTCAGGCGTCTACGGAACTTATTTCTGGGTCGACCCCAAGGAGCAGATGACCTGCGTGTTCATGGCGGCCGCGCCCGGCCTGCTGCGGCTGCGCTACCGCCAGCTGATCCGCGGCCTGGTCTACCAGTCGATCGTGGATTGAGGGACCAGCCATGCCGATGCCCAATGCCATCAACTTCGACGATCTGCGCCGGATCGCGAAGCGGCGGTTGCCGCGGATCGCGTTCGACTTCATCGACGGCGGCGTCGAGGACGAGAGCGGCCTCGCGCGCAACGTCGAGGCGTTCCGCAAGATCCGGCTGAAGCCGCGCTTCCTCTCCGCCGACGTCACGACGCGGGACCTGTCGACGACGCTGTTCGGAAAGACCTACGCGCTGCCCGTCGGCATTGCGCCGACTGGGCTCGCGGGGCTGTTCCGGCACGGCGCCGACATGATGTTGGCGGAGGCCGCGCGCGACGCCAACGTGCCGTTCGTGATGTCGGGCGCCTCGACCGGCTCGATCGAGGATCTCGGCCGCATCGCGCGCGAGCACGGCTGGTATCAGCTCTATCTCGCCCGCGACCGCAAGATCTCGGAGGACATGATCCGCCGCGCCGCCGACGCGGGGCTCTCGACCCTGGTGCTGACGATCGACGTGCCGATCAACTCCAAGCGCGAGCGCAATCTGCGCAACGGCTTCGTCAGGCCGTATCGCGTCACCTGGAAATCACGCTTCGAGGCGCTGCTGCATCCGGAATGGATGCTCGAGTATATGACCCATGGCATGCCGCACCAATCGAACTGGGTGCGCTATGCGCGCGCCGGCGCCAGCGTCGACGACGTTCTGGATTTCCAGAGCAGCCAGATGCCGACGCCGGCGCTGATGAGCGATCTCGAGATGTGCCGCCGCGTGTTCCCGGGCAAGGTCGTGGTCAAGGGCGTGATGGATCCGAGCGATGCGATCCGCGCCGTCGAAGGCGGCGCGGACGGCATCATCGTCTCCAACCACGGCGGCCGCCAGCTCGACCGCGCGCCGGCCCCGATCGAGGTGTTGCCGGCGATCGTCGCGGCCGTCGGCTCACGCACGACCGTGATGTACGACAGCGGCATCCGGCGCGGCGCCGACGTGGTCACCGCCCTCTGCCTAGGCGCGAAGTACGTGTTCCAGGGCCGCATGACGCTGTTCGGCGTGACGGCCGGCGGCAAGGACGGCGCTCAGAAGGCGCTCGACATCCTGCGTGACGAGATCGACCGCGTGATGATCCACATCGGCGCGCCGAACCTTAAAGAAGTGAGCACAGACTACATCGCGAACGTGTGACGCAAACGCGAATCCGCCCGGCGCGCGAGCACCGGGCGGACACGATCTCAGATCCCGTGGTGACGGAGGATCGGATCAGCGATCAGCCGCGCCAGCGGAAGCGGCCGCAGGAGCGGTCGAGGTCACGCTGCAGATCGCGCATGATCATGCGCTCGCGGCGATCGAGGCGGCCGTCGCGACCTGCGCGGCGCTCGAAGCCGTTCAGTCGCCAAGCCTTCTCCTGGCACGAAGCATGAAAACGCTGCTCGTAGGGATGGTCGCCACGCGCCCACGGGCGCGGCGCGAACTGGGCCGAGGCGGCCGTCGCGCCGATCAGGATTACGCCAGCGGCGAGAATCAGGGACTTCATCGAACTCTCCGTGTTCAATCCCAGGTACTCCAGCAGCCCCAGGGTTGAGCGGAATTTGGCATTGCGCGGATGAACTGCCCATGAATGTTGCGGCATGCCCTGCGAAAGCAGCCATCGCGTAGCGAAAAACACTTTCGCTCACGCACGCAAAAAGAAGCGCGACGGAGTGTCCTCCGCCACGCGATCCGACCAGAAAGCGTGTCCGCGACGGCTACGTGTTCTTCCCCCGCATCGCCAGCGTGCGCAGGCGGAGCGCATTCAAGCGGATGAAGCCCTCGGCGTCCTTCTGGTCATAAGCGCCCTTGTCGTCCTCGAAGGTGACGAGGGTGCAGGAATACAGCGACTTCGGGCTCGCGCGGCCGGCGACCATGACGTTGCCCTTGTAGAGATCGAGCGTCACCTCGCCCTCGACGTGCTCCTGACTCTTGTCGATCAGCGCCTGCAGCATCTCCCGCTCGGGGCTGAACCAGAAGCCGTTGTAGATCAGCGCCGCATAGCGCGGCATCAGGTCGTCCTTGAGATGCATCGCGCCGCGGTCGAGCGTGACGGACTCGATCGCGCGATGCGCCTGCCAGAGAATGGTGCCGCCGGGCGTCTCGTAGACGCCGCGGCTCTTCATGCCGACGAAGCGGTTCTCGACGAGGTCGATGCGGCCGATGCCGTTGTCGCGGCCGAGATCGTTCAGCGCCTTCAGCAACGTCGCCGGCGACAGCGTCTTGCCGTCGATGGAGACGGCATCGCCCTTCTCGAAGCCGATCTTGATGCGCGTCACCTTGTCGGGCGCGGCCATCGGCGAGATCGTGCGCTGGTAGACGAGCTCGGGCGCCGCCTGGCCCGGGTCCTCCAGGACCTTGCCCTCCGAGGACGAGTGCAGCAGGTTGGCGTCGACCGAGAACGGCGCCTCGCCGCGCTTGTCCTTGGCGATCGGGATCTGGTGATCCTCGGCGAACTTGATCAGATCCTCGCGGCTCTTGAACGCCCACTCGCGCCACGGCGCGATGATCTTGATCGAGGGCTCCAGCGCGTAATACGTCAGCTCGAAGCGAACTTGGTCGTTGCCCTTGCCGGTGGCGCCGTGACAGACCGCGTCGGCGCCCGTCGCACGCGCGATCTCGATCTGCTTCTTGCCGATCAGCGGCCGCGCGATCGAGGTGCCGAGCAGATAGATGCCCTCGTACAGCGCGTTGGCGCGGAACATCGGGAACACGTAGTCGCGGACGAACTCCTCGCGCAGGTCCTCGATGAAGATGTTCGACGGCTTGATGCCGAGCATCTCGGCCTTCTTGCGTGCCGGCTCCAGTTCCTCGCCCTGGCCGAGATCGGCGGTGAAGGTCACCACTTCCGCGCCGTAGGTCTCCTGCAGCCACTTCAGGATGATCGAGGTGTCGAGGCCGCCGGAGTAGGCGAGAACGACCTTCTTGATCTTGCGGGCGGCAGCTGCCTTCGTGGCCATGGCGTCGATCCTGTGGCTCGTGCGGGAGTTGTGTGGCGCACCCTATAGGGTCTGGACCCCCGAGCCCGCAAGCGCGAACGGCCAAACAGGCAAGGCGTCGCGGTGCCCGGCGGGCCGACTTGCCTGAAGTTCAACCAAAGTTCATACCGCATCGCACAATTCATGTTGCAATGCACAATAGCGTCGGCTATATAGGAGTTCATCGGAGCGGACATGAACGTCCCTCCCCGAATTTCGACACCCAGCCAGTAAAGGATCGCGCCATGAACGAGCAATTCACCCGCCAGGCCCAGGAAATGTTCAACGCCGCGAAGGATGCCCGCATCCCCGAGAACATGCAGGTGTTTGCCGAGGAGAGCGTGGCGAAGACCCGCGAGGCCTACACGAAGATCAGCACCGTCGCCAAGGACAACGCCCAGGCGCTCGAGGAGGTCATGCTGACCTCGCAGGCCGGCGCCAAGGCGATCGGCGAGAAGGTTCTGCACAACACCGCCGTCAACACCGAGTCGCTGTTCGACGCCGCCCAGGCGATGGCACGCGCCCGCTCGCTGCCGGAGGCGTTCCGCCTGCAGGCCAACTTCTTCCAGCAGCAGATGGCCGCCGCCAGCGCCCAGACCAAGGAGCTGTTCGATCTCTCGAGCAAGGTCGCCAAGCAGACCATGGAGACCGTGAGCACGGCCGCCACCAAGTCGTTCGAGCAGGTCAAGAAGGCGGGCTGATCACCGCCGGGCCTCAAACGGCTCCCTGGACCTCATGACATCGGTCCAAGTTTTGGGACGCATCGGCTCGACCAGGCCGGTGCGTCCCTTTTTGCATGGCGAAGGTGCTCGCGCCTCGTGGCCGC
>CAMDBL010000252.1 GCA_945889015.1 Devosia equisanguinis | reverse complement strand
TCTGCTCTTTTGAGTGCTGTGCTTAAATCTCGTGTGTTGAGTGTCTTACGAACATATTTTTTCTCAGCAGCAACCCAGCACCTGAACTGCCAGACATCACCTGAAGCAGTCGCACGATAGACAGTTGCTTTGCCACCCAGCACATCGTGCTGCTGTGTCGTTTGTGCTGTCTTCGTCATGGCAGCACAACACAGTGTTGCACGTGCATCTGTTTACGATTCACAATAACACCTGTGAGTTTGCAGAAAACTTTGCAACTCACTCTAAAAACATCAATGAAATCAATCCGGCAACTGGAAGTTGGTAACAAGTTTGTAAACATTAAGTATCTGTAACTGTTGTATTTTTCGGCCAGTTATTACTCCCACTCGATCGTTCCCGGCGGTTTGCTGGTCACGTCGTAGACGACCCGGTTGATGCCGCGAACCTCGTTGATGATGCGGGTGGCGGTGCGGCCGAGCGCCTCGTGCGGGAATGGGAAATAGTCCGCCGTCATGCCATCGGTCGAGGTCACGGCCCTGAGCGCACAGACGTGCTCGTAAGTGCGCGCGTCGCCCATCACGCCGACGGTCTTCACAGGCAGCAGCACCGCGAACGCCTGCCAGATCTGATCGTAGAGACCGGCCTTGCGGATCTCGTCGAGGTAGATCGCGTCGGCCTTGCGTAGGATCTCGAGCTTCTCGCGCGTGATGTCGCCGGGGATGCGGATCGCGAGCCCCGGGCCCGGGAACGGATGCCGGCCGACGAAGCTCTCGGGCAATCCGAGCTCGCGACCGAGCGCGCGCACCTCGTCCTTGAAAAGCTCACGCAGCGGCTCGACCAGCTTCAGGTTCATCCGCTCGGGCAAGCCGCCGACGTTGTGATGCGACTTGATCGTCACCGAGGGACCACCGGTGAAGGAGACGCTCTCGATCACGTCCGGATAAAGCGTGCCCTGCGCCAGAAACTTGGCATCGCCGACCTTCTTGGCCTCGGCCTCGAACACGTCGATGAACAAGCCTCCGATGATCTTGCGCTTCTGCTCGGGATCGCTGACGCCGGCCAGCGCGCCGAGGAACGTCTCGCTGGCGTCCACGTGCACCAGCGGAATGTGGTAGTGCTGACGGAACAACTGCACGACGTCGGCCGCCTCGTTCATCCGCATCAAGCCATGATCGACCAGGATGCAGGTGAGCTGATCGCCAATCGCCTCGTGGATCAAAACGGCGGCGACGGCTGAATCGACGCCGCCCGACAGGCCGCAGATCACCTTGCCGCTGCCGACTTGGTCGCGGATGCGCGCGATCTCGGTCGAGCGGAAGTGCGCCATCGACCAGTCACCTTTCAACCCGGCGACGCGGTGCACGAAATTGTTGATCAGTCGCGCCCCGCGCGGCGTGTGCGCCACTTCCGGGTGGAACTGCACCGCGTACAGCTTGCGGGCCTCGTCGGCGATGGCGGCGAACGGCGCTCCCTTGGAGATACCGACGACCTTGAACCCTTCGGGGAGCCGAGTGACGCGGTCGCCGTGGCTCATCCAGACGGTGTCGCGCTCGCCCTTATTCCAGACGCCGGAGAACAGCGCGCAGTCGTCGACCACCTCGATCTCGGCGCGGCCGAACTCGCGATGATGGCCGGCTTCCACCTCGCCGCCGAGCTGAGCGACCATCGTCTGCTCGCCGTAGCAGATGCCGAGCACCGGCAGTTTCGCTGCGAACACCCAATCCGGCGTCCGCGGTGTCCCCATCTCGGTGACGCTGGCCGGTCCGCCAGAAAGGATCACGGCCTTCGGCTTCAGCCGGGCCATTGCATCCTCGGCGCGATTGAAAGGCACGATCTCGGAATAGACGCCGGCCTCGCGCACGCGCCGCGCGATCAGCTGCGTCACCTGGCTTCCGAAGTCGATGATCAGGATGGTTTCAGTGGCAATCTCGGTCATGCCTAACGGGTTAGAGGATCGCCTGGGCGTCCGCAATGGGCGAGCTGCCGCTGCCGGATGCCTGTGCGCGGCCAATCGACGATACCGGCCATGAAACTTGTGGGCGTTTCGCCGGCCAGTCGATGGCGCTCGCGCCGACATGTCTATGATTCATCTTCTGATTCGATCCGAGGTGCTGATCATGCAGGACATCGCAACCCCGCTGGCCGATGCGTTGTCCGATATCGATGGCCCGCCGCTGCCGCTGGAGTCGGCTCTCGCAGGGCTCACTCACATCCGTCGGGGGGCACACGCGCCGCGCCAGGCCCTGCTGTCGGCGATCGCCTGGCGGGAGGACATCACGCCCTATTTGCTGGACGAGGCCGCGCTGGCGCCGGTCGACGTCGAGGCGCGCTACGACGCCGTCACAGACCGCCGCAGCGCTTACTTCCTGCATACGCTCTCGTTCTTCCTGCTCGGCTATTTTCGCGATCCGCGCGCCTACCACCTGCTGCTCGACTACTTCAGCTCCGATAGCGAACTCGCCGAGGAGCTGTCCGGCGAGCCGGTCGGCGGCTACCTGCCGGCGCTCCTGGTCCGATGCTATGACGGCAGCGACCGGCGCCGGCTGCAGTTGATGGTCGAGACCGAGGCATTTCATCCGCTGTTTCGCTATTCTTGCCTCAGGGCCTACCATGGTCTGGCGCTGGCGGGACGCTGTGCGCGGGCCGAGGTTGTCGCGCTCACCCGCTCGCTGCTGCTCGAGGCGCTGGATCCAGGGGCGGTCTACGATCCATTCCATGCGTGGCTGGCATTGGCCGCCGCCGAGCTGCAGGAGCCCGGGTTCGATGCTGAAATCGGTGCGCTGTTCGACCGCGGACTGACGCACCGCGAGGATCAGGTCGTTGTCGTCGCCAGCAAGGACGACATCGCCGCGATCTACGCCCGCCCTCCCGAGCGTATTCGAGCCGAGATCCTGGCCGAGGGCTTTTTTGAAAGCATGGTCGACAAGATTTGCCGCTGGTACTGGTTCCAGAAGCCGGACCGGGTGCGCGATCCCGCCGAGCGCGCGGTCGACGCGTTCGACCACGACCTGCCCTTCGTTCGCGCCGAGCCCAAGGTCGGGCGCAACGATCCCTGTCCCTGCGGCTCGGGCAAGAAGTACAAAAAGTGCTGCCTGCAGTGAGGCTGGTCCGTCGCGGCGGCTGTTTGCTGCCCTGCTGGTTTGGCGGTGTGGAGTTGCAGCGCCGGCTTGCCTGCCCCGGCGGCTCCTGTGCTAGCTGTGAGCGACATTCGAGCCCAGCGAGAGTCCACCATGACCGAGTCCAAGACCGAGCCGCACGTTCACGGCCCCGACTGCAACCACGGCCATGACCACGATCATGCCGCCCACGATCATTCACATGCCCACGATCACGGGGGAGGCCACGTCCATGGCCCCTGGTGCAATCATGGCCACCATCATCACGCACCCCAGGCGCCGCTCGTCCGCGCTCAGCCCAAGGTCGGCCGCAACGATCTCTGCCCCTGCGGCTCGGGCAAGAAATACAAGAAGTGCTGCATCGACGCGGAGTGAGGGCCGCCGGCCAGCCTGCGGCCAGCATGATACGGTATGCGGCCCGCGCCGGTTGCTGACAGGGAGAGACGCGACATGCGAGCGATGGTGGTGCGCGCCTGGGGGCAGCCGTTCGTCGAGGAGCAGCGGCCCGACCCCAACCCCGGCTACGGCGAGGCGGTGATGAAGGTCCGCGCCGCCGGCGCCGGTCTGACCCTCGTCAACATGCGCACCGGCATGTACGGCGGCAGCGCGCCCCGCGTCATGGGCCACGAGCTCGGCGGCGATATCGTCGCGGTCGGTGAGGGGATCACCAACGTCAAGGTCGGCGACCGCTGCGGCGTCTACTTCTATCTCAACTGCGGCCATTGCCGCTGGTGCCGGAACGGCCGCGAGACGCTGTGCGAGAAGCACGGCGGCTACGTCGGCGTGCATTGCGACGGCGGCTACGCCGACCTCGTGTGCCTGCCCGCCGGCAATTTCATCCCGATTCCGAAAGGGCTCGACTACGAAGGCGCGGCGATGGCCTGCGACGCGGTCAATACCAATTGGCATTGCATGCGCGAGCGCGCCCGCATCAATCCGCACGACGACGTGCTGCTGATCGGGGCAGCCGGCGGTGTCGGCATCCACGGTGTGCAGGTGGCGAAGCTGTTCGGCGCGCGCGTCATTGCCGCTGACATCTCCGAGGAGAAGCTCGCGCTCTGCAAAACGTGGGGCGCCGACGAGGTGATCAATACGAGGGCCGTCGCCGATGTCGCCACCGAGGTCAAGCGGCTGACCGACGGAAAGGGCGCCGACGCGGCCGTCGACTATGTCGGCAAGCCGGCGACGTTCCAGGCCGCCATCGATTCGCTCGCCGTCTCCGGCCGCGCCGTGGTGATCGGTGGCGCCGTCGGCACGGTCGCCGTCACGCCGATCAACCTGATCCTTACCGAGAAGACCGTCACCGGCTCGCGCCATTCCACCCGCGCAGAGCTGATCGAGACCATGGAGGTGATGGCGCGCGGCCTGATCAAGCCCGTCGTCGGCAAGCGCGTGCATTTCACGGCGGTCGAGGAGCTGTTCCAGGATCTCGCCGCGGAGCGGCTACTGGCGCGCGGCGCGCTGACTTACGATTGAGGGGGGGGCGACGCCGACAGGGGCAGCCTGTCGGCCGGGCGCGCAATCGCGAACTTGCCAAGCGCGGCGACTGCGGGTATGACTCGGCCCAACTTTGGTTCGCCCATCGTGTGTTTGCCGATGTAGCTCAGTGGTAGAGCATCCGCTTCGTAATTTTCATATTTGTAGCAATTTCAATGACTTAGCGGAAGAACCCACCCAGAACACCCTTGCAACCGACCCTCAAATCAGTGCAGGTGCACTGAGCCTCAGTGGGATAAATCGGATGGGATACCCCCTCCATCGGATGGGATACCACTGACGTCAACTGATGAGCGTATCATCACCTGGATTTTAGTGACTCGCATGCCGCGAGTTGGGTGGAAGCTTGCTCGACTTTCTTGATGAGGTCGGCACACTCTCTCTTGGCTGCCTCAGCCGCCAGAATGCGAACGTCATATTGCTGGCTGACGTGCGCGAAACAGGCCGTGCGATTAAGTTCGGCCGCATCACGCCGCGCCGTTAGAGTGGCTCGCGGAAGACTGTCTTCACACAATTGATGTGGCGTCTTTTTAGCGGCAGGTTTGGCTGCTGCTATTGAACCCGTGTGGGCAGGCGCCTTTCGCGAGGGCGGGGGCGAGGGCGCGAGGAGGCCGACCATCCAGCCGCCTATGATGCCCGATAGCACCGTTCCCACGATTCCGGCGGCCCATCGATTTGCGTTTCTACTGATGAACTCACGAAGCCAGTTGACGATCCCATCCATTTCTAACTCCCGACGCGTGCGATCGCTGCTAAGTAGCGCACCAGTCTCAATTTCATCCGAGCGAATCTCTTTCTGACTCGTCCGATGACGCGCAATCGTGTGGGAGCCTGATTGTCGGGAATATGGTGGAAAGGCGGCTCTCAACGCCCCATTTATGTTCTCTTTGTGTTCCGTGCGACCGGCAAGCCGATGCTCGGCAGGAGATCATGTGTCGTGGAAGGGGTGGCGCGTACGTCAACCCAGGCCACCGGGGAGGTGCGCGCCATTGGGGACGCGGCCGGAAATATCGGCGCGCCGGTGGGGATCGTAGATGGCTCCACAAGGAACGATAGTACCTTGCGGTAAAGACGGCGCGCACGCTGGCACGAGAGGGACGTTTACCGCATGCGCGCCGTTGGTGCGGCTCTGGCGCGAGACGCACCAGGACATGGTACGTGTGGTCTTCCTCCGGTGAGCACCGCCTTGTCGTGGCGCATGCAATCATCGAGTCTCCCTCGCTCGTGATGTATCAATGTGTGTGAGGAAGTGCCCACAATGTCGGATGTGGACACAAATGGCGAGAAGCGTCGTCGGAACAAGCGCTGGCCGAAGGCGGTGAAGCGCGAGATCGTGGCGGCGACCTATCTGCCTGGGGCATCGGTTTCGGTCGTGGCGCGGCAGTACGACGTCAATGCGAACCAGGTTTTCCGCTGGCGTCGGCTCGCGGAGAAGTCGGGTTCGACGACACCATCGTCTTCATCATCGTCGAGCGGGCTCGTTCCTGTAACGATCACCCCAGAGCCGGATCGCAGGGTTGGTACGCGACCGGCGCCGGCCGCTTCCGACAGCATCGAGATCGAGGTCGGCGGCGTGGCGCGCGACAATCAGGATGAGACTCCAGCGACAATCAGGATGAGACGGTTTGCCGGCGTGGGCTTACGGAGGGAGGGCGGAGCCCGACCGGAGGCAGTCCACGCCGGCGTCGCGCTGTTTTCCCCAGGTTCTCCACAGGGGTTGAG
>CAMDBL010000251.1 GCA_945889015.1 Devosia equisanguinis | reverse complement strand
CGGCAAGCGTCTGCTGACCGGCGAGAGCCTGTTCATGACCGAGTTCACGCACGAGGGGCAAGGTAAAGCGCGCGTCGCCTTTGCCGCCCCCTACCCCGGTTCGATCCTGCCGTTCCGGCTCGCCGACTACGGCGGCACGCTGATCGCGCAGAAGGACGCCTTCCTGTGCGCGGCCAAGGGGGTTTCCATCGGCATCCACTTCCAGCGCAAGATCATGACCGGCCTGTTCGGCGGCGAGGGCTTCATCATGCAGCGCCTCGACGGTGACGGCTGGGCTTTCGTCCACGTCGGCGGCGCGGTGCAGGAGCGCCGACTGGCCGAGGGCGAGGAGCTGCACGTCGATACCGGCTGCGTCGCGGCGATAACCCAGGACGTGACCTTCGACGTGGTCCGCGCCGGCTCGGTCAAGTCGATGATCTTCGGTGGCGAGGGCGTGTTTTTCGCACGCCTCGTGGGGCCTGGCACCGTCTGGATGCAGAGCCTGCCGTTCTCCCGCCTGGCCGGCCGCATTCTGGCCAACGTGCCCGCGCGCGGCGGAACCGGGGAGGGCTCGATCCTAGGCGGTCTCTTGCAGGGCGACCGGGATTGATGAACGAGAAAGAGCGCGGCCATGCTGGCCGCGCCCTGTTATCGCCAGGCACGGGACGCGTACCGGACCCCGGGTACGTCGTCGGCCATCGCCTATTTCCACTCGACCTTGAGGATCTGGAACGAGCGCGCGCCCTTGGGGGCCGTCACCTCGCAGGTGTCGCCCTTGACCTTGCCGATGATGGCGCGTGCGATCGGCGAGGAGATCGAGATCTTGCCCTCGCGCAGGTTGGCCTCGAGATCCCCGACGATCTTGTACTTGACCTTCTCGTCGGTATCCTCGTCCATCATCGTGACGGTAGCGCCGAATTTGACGGTCTCGCCGGAGAGCTTTGAAACCTCGATCACCTCGGCGCGCGAGAGCTTGTCCTCGAGCTCCTGCACCCGGGCCTCGTTCAGTCCTTGCGCTTCCTTGGCGGAGTGATACTCGGCGTTCTCCGAAAGATCACCGTGCGCGCGTGCCTCGGCAATGGCCGCGATGATTCGAGGCCGCTCCTCGGCTTTAAGGCGATGCAGCTCGGCCTCAAGCTTCTTGAAGCCCTCGCTGGTCATCGGCACGCGTTCCATACGTCTCTCCAATCTTCTCTTTCCACCCGCATCGCGGCCCCCCGATGGAGCGCTGCCGTCTGCGGCGATGTGATGACGAAACGCTGAAAGGGCACTTCCAGTCCCGAGGAGACTTGGTAGTCCCGAGGAGACCGGGACAGCGGTCGAATGGACCGTCAGCCAGCCGGTCGCCAGCGTATTGATACGCGATGCTCGAAGCGCCGCATCTCCATATCCCGTCTCCAAACTGGTCAGCCCAAAGCGGGCCCGACGCACCAGTCTTGCGTACTCTGGCGGATTTGACCAGTACGGAATTGGGAGCAGAGCCCGGCGGGTTCAAGCCGTACGGCCGACATAGCTCTGCAGGGACGCCACCTTGAGGCTATCCGCCTTCAGCGCCTTGATGGCCTGGGTGACCGCCACGACGCCCGCGAAGGTTGTATAATACGGTATGTGGTTGAGCAAGGCCGTGCGCCGGATATCCTTGCTGTCCGACAACGACCTGGCGCCTTCCGTGGTGTTGAAAACCAGGGAAACGTCGCCGTTCTTCATGGCGTCAACGATGTGCGGCCGGCCCTCGAGCACCTTGTTGACGACCTCGCAAGGTATGCCGTTGGCGGCGAGATGACGGCGCGTGCCGCGGGTGGCGATGATGCGGAAACCCATCTCGGCCATGTCCTTGACCGCGCCGAGAATGCGGTCCTTGTCGGCGGTCTTGACCGAGACGAACACCGTCCCCGACAGCGGCAGCTTGCTGCCCGCACCAATCTGGCTCTTCCCGAACGCGACGGCGAAGTCGCGATCGATCCCCATCACCTCGCCGGTCGAGCGCATCTCCGGGCCGAGCACCGGATCGACGCCGGGGAAGCGGGAGAACGGGAACACGGCTTCCTTGACCGCGATGTGATCGAGTTTCGGCGTCTTCAGCTCGAAAGAGGCCAGCGACTTGCCGGCCATGATGCGCGAGGCGATTGCCGCCACCGGCAATCCCACCACCTTGGCGACGAATGGAACCGTGCGCGAGGCACGCGGATTGACCTCGAGGATGTAAACCTGCCCATCCTTGATGGCGAACTGCACGTTCATCAGGCCGACGACGTTCAGCGCCTTGGCCAACGCCTTCGCCTGCCGGCCAAGCTCGTCGATCATGGCTTGTGACAGCGAATGCGGCGGCAGCGAGCAGGCCGAATCACCCGAGTGGATGCCTGCTTCCTCGATGTGCTCCATGACACCGGCTATGAAGGCGTCCTTGCCATCGGCGAGGCAATCGACGTCGACCTCGACCGCGTCCGTCAGATAGCGGTCGATGAGCAGCGGCCGCTTGGCGTTGACGACCAGCTCGGAGGGCCGGTCGAGCGTCGCCGACAGTCGGGAGATGTAGCGGTCGATCTCACCGCCGTCGTGAAGGATTTCCATGGCACGGCCACCCAAAACATAGGACGGCCGGATCACGATCGGATAACCGATACCATCGGCGATGGCGCGCGCCTCGCCGGGCGTGCGCGCGATGCCACTTTCGGGCTGGCGCAGCTCCAGCTTCTCGATCAGCGCCTTGAAGCGGTCGCGGTCCTCGGCGAGGTCGATCGCGTCTGGCGAGGTGCCGAGGATCGGCACGCCGGCCGCTTCCAAGGCGCCCGCGAGCTTGAGCGGAGTCTGACCGCCGAACTGGACGATGACCCCCTTGAGCTTGCCGCCCACCTGCTCGGCACGGATGATCTCGAGCACGTCCTCGGCCGTCAGCGGCTCGAAGTAGAGACGGTCGGAGGTGTCGTAGTCGGTCGAGACAGTCTCCGGGTTGCAGTTGACCATGATGGTCTCGAACCCGTCCGCCGACAGCGAGAAGCAGGCGTGGCAGCAGCAGTAGTCGAACTCGATGCCCTGGCCGATTCGGTTCGGCCCGCCGCCCAGAATGATGATCTTCTCGCGCGCGGTGGGCTCGGCCTCGGAGCCCGCGAACGGAGCCGAGTCCAGCAGCGGTGCTTCGTAGGTCGAGTACATGTAAGGCGTCGGCGAGGCGAACTCGGCCGCGCACGTGTCGATGCGCTTGAACACGGGGCGCACGCCGAGCTTGGTTCGCGCCGCCGTCACCTCGGCCTCCGACGTTTCGGCGAGCTTGGCCAGCCGGGCATCGGAGAAGCCTGCCGCCTTCAACATGCGCATCTGCTTGGCCGAAGCCGGCAGCCCGTGGGCCTTGATCCGCTCCTCGAGCGCCAAGATCTCGCCGATCCGCTCCAGGAACCACGGGTCGATCCTGCAGGCGGCATGAACCTGCTCGACATCGAAGCCGAGCCGCATCGCTTGCGCCACCTTGAGCAGCCGGTCGGGCGCGGGCCTGCCGATCGCCGCCCGGATCACGTTCTTGTCGTCGCCTTGACCGAGCCCCTCGAACGCCACGTCGTCGAGGCCGGAGAGCCCCGTCTCCATCGAGCGGAGCGCCTTTTGCAGACTCTCGGCGAACGTGCGCCCGATCGCCATCACCTCGCCGACCGACTTCATTGCGGTGGTAAGCGTCGGGTCGGCACCCGGGAACTTCTCAAAGGCGAAACGGGGGATCTTGGTGACGACGTAGTCGATGGTCGGCTCGAACGAGGCCGGGGTCGCACCGCCCGTGATGTCGTTCTCGAGCTCGTCCAGCGTGTAACCGACAGCCAGCTTGGCCGCGACCTTGGCGATGGGGAAGCCGGTCGCCTTCGAAGCGAGCGCGGAGGAACGCGAAACGCGGGGGTTCATCTCGATGACAACGAGGCGGCCGTCGTCGGGGTTGACCGCGAACTGCACGTTGGAGCCGCCGGTCTCGACACCGATCTCGCGCAGCACCGCCAGCGAGGCGTCGCGCATGATCTGGTATTCCTTGTCGGTCAGCGTCAGCGCCGGGGCCACCGTGATCGAATCGCCGGTGTGCACGCCCATAGGATCGACGTTCTCGATCGAGCAGATGATGATGCAGTTGTCCGCCTTGTCGCGGACCACCTCCATCTCGTACTCCTTCCAGCCGATCAGGCTCTCGTCGATCAGCACTTGGCCGACCGGCGAGGCGTCGATGCCGGACCGCGCGATCTGCTCGAATTCCTCGCGGTTGTAGCAGACGCCGCCACCGGTGCCGCCGAGCGTGAAGGCGGGCCGGATGATGACGGGCAGGCCGATCGTGTCGAGCGCGCGCATCGCTTCCGCGAATCCAGCCGAGCGATCGTAGCCGGTGACCTCGCCGGCCGCGTTGCGGATCTCGGGCGAGGAGGCAACGGCCGCACGCGGACTCTCGAGCCCGATCCGGTCCATCGCCTGCCGGAACAGCTGGCGGTCCTCGGCCATGTCGATGGCGGCCGCCTTGGCGCCGATCATCTCCACGCTCCACTTCGCCAGCACGCCGGATTTTTCGAGCGCGAGCGCCGTGTTGAGCGCGGTCTGCCCGCCCATCGTGGGCAGCAGCACGAGCTTGTCGTCAGGGCGCGCGGTGCGCTCCTGCTCGATAATCTTGGCCACGATCTCGGGCGTGATCGGCTCGATGTACGTGGCGTCGGCCAATTCCGGGTCAGTCATGATCGTGGCCGGGTTCGAATTGACCAGCACGATGCGGTAGCCCTCGGCCTTCAGGGCCTTGCAGGCTTGCGTTCCGGAATAGTCGAACTCGCAGGCCTGGCCGATGATGATCGGTCCGGCGCCAATGATGAGGATCGACGAGATATCTGTTCGCTTGGGCATAAAGCGGCTTCATAGTGCAGTGCAACGCGGTTGGCTAGGGTCACGACCGCATTGAGTGTGGGCAGCAAGAGGGAAGCCGGGTCGTCGGGGTAGCTGGCGTACACAATCGACGAAAAAGGGGCTTGCCGCATGCAAGCTCCCTCTTCGTTCGCCGGACACCTGTGCAGGCGAGCTATTCAGTCGTGCGCCTTGACGCCATCCCTCCGATCGCCAAGAGCAGGAGCGTCGCGACCAGGATGATGCCGAGCGTCATGTTCGGCACGTAGAAGGTGCGGTGGACCTCCCAGCCGAGCATACGCAGAACCTTGGCGAGGTCCGTGTAGATGCCCGACAGGTGACCGCCGAGTGTTCCGGTCACACCGAGCAGCCCGCTGCCGAGAACGGCCAGTCCTGCCATGACCCAACGTCCCGGGCCATCCCAGATGGCTTCGCCCTGGATCCAGCGCGTGGCCAGCATCAATGCCCAGTACGTGGTCGTCCAGATCGCGAGCAGGACGTGATTGCGTCCCATCGGAGAGGTCGAGATCGCCTCCCACGACCACGCCAGCCTGCCGACAGTGATGGCCAGCACACCCGAGATCAGCCCAACGACGAGAAGTGGCACGAGCGCGCGATCGATAGCGAGTGCCACCGGCCCCGACGAAACGGCACGCCACAGAATTGCCAGCGTCGCCGTCATCCACAGCGCGATCGGAAAGTGAACCATTACGACGTGATAAGCGGCCATGTTCAGGCTCCCTTCCGGCTCTTGAGCGTTGCGTTGAGTGCGACGCCGAATCCGCCGATCAGCAGCATGCCGGCAAGAACTGTCAGCAGCCATTGGCGGTAGATGGCGTCGTTGAACTCCATCTCGATACCGTAGTGGGCAAGCTCGGCCTCGCTGTGCCGGAACTTGACGGGTACGCCGGATTTCACCTTTTCGGCGCCGGCGTGCTTGGCGCTGTTGACGTGCGCCCAGCCGACCTGGCCGGGGTAGAACAGCGTGACCGGCTTCGCCGCCTGATCCCATTTCGGCGTATCGCCGTCGAAGCGGGCGGCGCTGATGTCGGCGTCACGTCCGAGGCCCACCGTGTAAGGCAGCGACACGTAATGCCACCGGCCACCGGTTGCCTGGCGATGCACCGCGAAGGCGATTTGATAGACACCGCGATCGACGAGGATCTTATCCTCGAGGCGATTGCCCGTATCCATCTTGCGCGACAGCGTGACATCCCAAAAGCCCTCGGCCCAGCGAGCCTTGCCGGCGACCTTGATGTCGGCGCGCGAGCCGTCACCGGGTCTCACGATCCGGCGAGGCAGGGTGTCGCCTTCTTTCCAGCCGGCATTCGGATCGAAGGGAGCCGCGATGTCCTCACGCAGCGCGTAGGCACTATCCTGGCTGATCTTCCCAGCCTTGATGTCGTCCCACTTGAGGGCGGCGTGCCCGGCCTTGGCCTGATCGAACATCAGTCTGGGGAGCTTCTTGTCACCGTCCCAGTTGGTCTGTCAACGCCGGAGCAAAATTGCATCGGCGGGCCGGAGGAATAATGCATCGGTCTTGAACGCAAGAA
>CAMDBL010000250.1 GCA_945889015.1 Devosia equisanguinis | reverse complement strand
CGACGGCAAGGCGGGCATGGTCGTGCAGGCGCGCGGCGTCGCCGATGCGCTGGGCCTCGACGTGGAGATGAAGCAGGTCGCGCCGACCGGTATCTTCCGGATCGCAGCACCCTGGGGGCCGGTCAATCCGAAGGAGCGGCTCGGTCATCCCGGCAGCCAGTTCGCGCCGCCCTGGCCGCTGGTCGCGATCGCCACGGGCCGGGCGAGTGTTCCCTACATTCGCGCGCTGAAGCGCAGGGCCGGAGCTGCGATCTTCACCGTCATCCTGCAGGATCCCCGCTGCAGCCTGCGCGCCGCCGACCTGATCTGGATGCCCGCGCACGACACCCGCCGCGCGCCCAATGTGATCACGACGCCGACGTCGCCGCACAGCTTCTCGCAGACGCGCCTCGCCGAACTCAGGCGGACGATGCCGGCGGCGATCGCCGCGCTGAAACGGCCGCGGGTGGCGGTGGTTCTCGGCGGCAAGAACGGCGTCTACAAGTTCACAGAGCCCGACGACGATCGCCTCGGCCGGGGCCTTCAGTCGCTGGCGCGCCTGGGCGCGAGCTTCATGATCACGCCGTCGCGGCGCAGCCACCAACGTCTCGTGCGCACCGTCGACGAGGCGACGCGGGGCGCGCCGCGCGTCCTGTGGGACGGGGAGGGCGAAAACCCCTATCCGCAATTTCTTGCTCACGCAGATGCGGTGGTGGTCACCGGGGACAGCGTCAACATGTGTGGCGAGGCGTGCGCCACGGGCAAGCCCGTCTACGTCTTCGAGCCGTCGGGGGGGAGCGCCAAATTCCACCGTTTTCATGCGGCATTGGCGGGCCTTGGAGCCACGCGCCCGCTTCCCGAAGCGGTCGGGGAGTGGCAGACATGGTCGTATGATCCGCTCGACTCCGCGCGCACGATCGCCGCAGAGATCGAGAGGCGGTGGAGCCGGCGGGCGGTTATGCTGTCGGGACTGACGGGTGGCGCCCAGGCGTCGCGCCCGGGTGTGTGACGAAGCCAGGGAGCGAACGATGACCCATCTGAGACTGGAGCAACTGGCGGCCGCGAAGATCGAGACCGAGCCCTACGAATACGTCGTCGTGCCGAACTTCCTTTCGGCGGAGAGCCTGAAACGGATCAACGAGACCTATCCGCCGATCAACCAGGGCGGCTCGTTCCCCATCGAGTCGCTCGAGTCGACGATGGCGATCAAGGAAGTCATCGACGAACTCGACGGCCCCGCGTTCCAGAAGCTGATCGAGGAGAAGTTCGCCGTCGACCTGAACGAGCGGCCGAAGATGTATTCCCTGCGTGGCTATACCCGCGGCAAGGACGGCCAGATCCATACCGACAGCAAGGACAAGATCATCACGGTGCTCGTCTACCTGAACGAGACCTGGGACAAGCCCGGCGGTCGCCTCCGGATCCTGCGCGACGGCAAGAACGTCGACGACTTCGTCGCGGAGGTGGCGCCCGACAAGGGCACGCTGCTGGTGTTCAAGCGCTCCGACAAGTCATGGCACGGGCACCACCCCTTCGAGGGGCCGCGCCGCTCGCTGCAGATGAACTGGATGACCAGCGAGGGTTCGAGGGGCTGGCATCGCGTCCGGCACAAGATCTCGGCGGCGGTGAAGAAGCTGACGGCGGCTTGAGGGATCAGAGCGCAAGGGCCGTGGGGCGTTGAAGGCGTCCGGGGGGCGTCGCTCTGTCCCTACGAGCCCGCCTTCGCCGCGAGCCAGCGCTCCAGCACCTCCGGCAGGTCGGCCAGCGGACGGTAGCCGTTGGTGACGACGGCGTACTGGTTGGTGCGGCGGTTGCCGGCGAGCAGCGTCGGAAAGCCGGCGATGCCGAGTTGCCGGGCGCTGTTGATATCGCGGAGCGTGGCGTCGCGGGCCCCCGGCGAGGTGAACGCGCCTTCGAACGCCACCCGATCGATGCCGGCTTCCTCGGCGACATCGGCGAGCACGCCCGCGCTCGTCGTGTCGCGGCCCTCGGCATAGAAGGCCCGGCTCACGCGCATCTTGAAGGATAGCGCTTGCGCAGGCGCCAGCGCCCGCACGGTGACGACAGCGCGGCACGCGGGCTCGGTGTCGTAGACGAAACCTTCGCGCTCGACGAAGCCGAAGTCGAACGGTTGGCCCGAGGCCTCGTGCACCCGGGTCCAGGTCTCGCGGATGTAGGCCATGTCCTTGTCGCGCATCGGCCGGGTCTCGCCGGCTTGCAGCCCGCCCATCATCAGGTCGATCGGCAGGCGGGCGCCGAAATGCGTGACGACGGCGCCGATCACGGGCGCGAAGCCATAGCACCACGAGCACATCGGGTCGGCGAAGTAGACGAGGTGGTGGTCGCTCGGTTGGCTCATCGGGAGATCATGTCCGTCTTGCGCGCGCGCGTCCACCCTGCGGCGCGACGGGCATTGCGTTCGCAGCCGGGGCTCTGTTCAATGACGTCGCGGCGATCGGGTAGCGGTCCGCCGCGCCGGATCGCTGCGGGGCCCCCATGACGAGATTGCCGACAACGCTGGCGCTGCTCACCTGCCTGTGGGCGTCGGGCGCACGCGCCGACGACTGGCCCAAGAGTTTCAGCTGCGAGTTCAAGGTCGGCACCGCGGCCAGCCAGGTCGACGGCAGCTTCACCCGCGCGCCTGCAGCCCCGCTGGCCTTCGAGGTCAGGGCGATCGATCTGGAAGGCCAGAGCGCGCAGATGATCACTAAACCAGGTGCCGCGCCGGCCACGCTGCGCATCGTGCGCGCGCTCAACGCCAATCACTTCATCGAGGTGTTGAACGAGGGTTTCCTCGGCCTCACCACCGTCTACGACAAGGTGGCCGCCACCGGCGAATTCCCCGCTGTCCATTCCCGCCACGTCGGCGTGCTCGGCCAGGCGGTGGTCGCCCAGTATCTCGGCAGCTGCAAGTCGAGCTGATCTCACCTGCATCGAGTGGAGACGGGAATGCGCAAGGACACCAACCTCGCTGTCGACGGCGCGCGGCTGTGGGACAGCCTGATGGAGATGGCCAAGATCGGTGCCACTGCGAAAGGCGGCGTCAACCGCCTGACGCTGACCGATCTCGACCGGCAGTCGCGCGATCTGTTCGTGACGTGGTGCAAGGACGCCGGCTGCACGATCACCGTCGATCGCATGGGATCGATCTTCGCACGCCGCAAGGGCACCGACGACAGCCTGCCGCCGGTGATGGTGGGCAGTCATCTCGACACCCAGCCGACCGGCGGCAAATTCGACGGCGCGCTGGGCGTGATGGCGGCACTCGAGCTGATCCGATCCCTGAACGATCTCGACATCAAGACGCGCCATCCGATCGAGGTGGCGATGTGGACCAACGAGGAGGGCTCGCGCTTCGCCCCGGCGATGGTTGCGTCCGGCGTGTTCGTCGGGGCGTTCCCGGAAGACTACGGCCTCTCCCGCACGGACGTCGACGGCAAGAGGTTCGGCGAGGAGCTGAAGCGCATCGGCTATGCGGGCCCAGCGCCCGTCGGTGGCCGCGAGGTGGCGGCGTTCTTCGAGCTGCATATCGAGCAGGGCCCGATCCTCGAGGAAGCAGGGACGGACGTCGGTGTCGTCACTCACGCCAACGGTCAGCGCTGGTACGAGATCGACATCACCGGCGTCGAGAGCCACGCCGGGCCGACACCAATGGCGCGCCGCAAGGATGCGCTGCTATGCGCGGCCCGCATCGTCGAGGCGGTGAACGCGATCGGTTGGGGGCACGAGCCGCATGCGTGCGCGACCTGCGGCATGATCCTGGCGCAACCGAACTCGCGCAACGTGATCCCCGGCAAGGTGTTCCTGACGGTGGATTTCCGCCATCCCGAGGACGACAGGCTGGCCTCGATGGACGCGGAGCTGCGCCGCCTCGTTCCTGAGATCGCGGCGCGCTCGGGCTGCACGGCGGAACTGGAGCAGATCTTCCATTTCCCGGTGACGACCTTCGATCCGGCTTGCGTCGGGCGCGTGCGGGAAGGAGCGCGCCAGCTCGGCCTCAGCCATCGCGAGATCCATTCGGGGGCGGGACACGACGCGGTCTACATGGCTCGCGTGGCGCCGACGGCGATGGTGTTCGTGCCCTGCGTCGGCGGCATCAGCCACAACGAGGCCGAGGATATCAAGCCGGAGTGGGCGACGGCGGGCGCCAACGTGCTGTTGCACGCAGTCGTGGAGACGGCGGGGGTCGCGTAAGAGAAGGGAGCAGACGCTGCCGTCTGCTCCCAATCTCGATCAGGCCGACTTGGCGGCGGCGTCGATGTTCTGGACGAGCTTCGGGTCGAGCCTCAGATGTTGAGCGAGCTCGACCAGGAAGTCGTTCTCCTCTTGCGTATCGAGATCGATGGCGATGCGGGCGGCGGTGAACACCTGCAACGCCTCCTCCGGCGACTGCACCCCCGAGGCGAGCTCTTCCGCGGTCGCTGGATTGTTCAGCTCGTTGGCGAGGAATGCCTCGGCCTCGGCATCGACGCCGGCTTGCTTCAGGCCGCCGAGGATCTTCTGCTGCTCCTTCTCGTCGATGCGGCCATCGGCGGCTGCCGCGGCGATCATCGCACGGATGTAGAGCGCGGCAGTCTCCTGCGTGACGGCGTCCGGCTCGAAGCCCGAGCCGTCCGGCGCGGGAGCGCTCGGCAGGTCGCCCGCGATCATCGGCTTGCCCGCGGCGTAGTTCTGATAGGCCTTGTAGGCGAGACCGCCGATCAGCACGAGCGCGCCGAGCTTGGCCGCGCTCGCGGCCACCGAGCGGCCGGCGCGGGTGCCGAGCACGACCGCGCCCAGTCCACCGGCCCCGGCGGCCGCCGCCGTAGGATTGGCGGCGATCAGATCCTTGAGCTGCTGCAACAGATCCTCAGGCGATTTGCCGGTCGCTTGGCCGAGTGCATCGCGAGCGTGCTTGCTGGCGCCGGTCGCGTCGTCGAGGCGCTGGGCGCCTTCCCTGGCGCCCGAGGTCGCCTGGCCCAGCACTTGGCCGAGGATGTCCATCAGGCCGCCACCACCGGCGCCGCCCTGGCCACCAGCGCCGAGTTGCTTCTGGAGGTTGCCGAGGATGTCACCCAGGCCGCCTCCGGCACCGGCACCGCCGGCAGGTTGGGCATGAGCCTGACCGCCGGCCGGCGCCTGCGGCATCATGTTCTTCAGGAGATCGCCGAGGCCACCGAGGCCGCCGCCACCCTGTCCGCCGCCGCCCTGGCCGCCTTGCGTCAGATTGCGCAGCAAATCTTCGAGGCCGCCACCCTGGCTTGCGGGCGCGGCATTGCGCGCGTCGGCCGCGGGCGCGCCCTGGCCCTGCATCATCTTGCCCAGAATGTCGGCCAAGCCTCCACCGCCACCGGCTGCTGGCGCCGGGCTCGGGGCGGCGCCCTTGACGATCATCTCGAGCAGGCTCTTGGCGTCGAACATGGGGGGTGACCTTTACAGACGAGTTGAGCGGCACATCGTAGAGGCCGGCGCTGCAACGCACAATATACTCCGTGGCAATTCAGTCTCGGCCCGCCGACGGGGAAATGCCGGCGGCAGCGTCGGTTAGCGGCTCGTCCGTCTCCCCGACGAAGCGGCCGAACAGGCGCCAGACGAAGCGCCCGATGTCGTCCATCAGAACGAACACGGCGGGTACGAACACGAGGCTCAGCAGCGTCGAGGAGATCAGGCCGCCGATCACGGCCACCGCCATCGGTGCGCGAAACTCACCGCCCGAGCCGACCGCCAGCGCCGACGGCAGCATGCCACCGACCATGGCGATGGTGGTCATCACGATCGGCCGTGCGCGCTTGCGGCCCGCGTCCACGATCGCCTCGTGGCGGGAGACGCCGCGAGCCATCGATTCGATAGCGAAATCGACCAGCATGATCGCGTTTTTTGTGACGATGCCCATCAGCATGAGAATGCCAATGACGACGGGCAGGCTGATCGGGAGCTGGGTCACCGACAGAGCGACGATCGCCCCGCCGATCGAGAGCGGCAGCGAGAACAGGATCGTCACCGGCTGTAGGAAGCTCGAGAACAGCAGCACCAACACCGCAAACACCATCATCAGGCCGGCGGCCATCGCCTTGCCGAAACTCTCGAACACCTCGGCCATCACCTCGGCGTCGCCGAATTGCCGGAGTTCGACGCCGGGCGGAAGGGTCTGCGCCGCGGGCAGTTTGCGCACCGCCTCGACCGCCTCTCCGAGCGGCGTGTTGCCGACGAGGTCGGCGCCGAGCGTGACCCGCCGCTGGCGGTCGTAGCGATCGATCGAATTGGGTCCTTGGCCCGCCGAGAACGTCGCCACGGACGTCAGCGGAACGGCGGCGCCCGAGGTGGTCGGCACGCGCAGGCTCTCGAGCAGCTGGCGATTCGCCCGCGCCTCGGTGACGAGCTGCACGCGGATCGGCACCTGACGGTCCCCGGCGTCGTACTTGGCGAGGGCGGGGCCGACGTCGCCGATGGTGGCGATGCGGACCGCCTCGGCGATCGCCT
>CAMDBL010000249.1 GCA_945889015.1 Devosia equisanguinis | reverse complement strand
GGTAGGCCAGCGCTGCCGCGTAGGAGAAGAACACCAGGTTGCGGCCGGGCACGAAGGTGGAGGGCAGGCCGGCCGCGGTCATCTCGATCGCGGTCTCCCGCGTCAGCGACGTTTCGGAGATTGCCCCGAACTCGGCGAGGTCGAGCGTGTGGTCGTCGCCGAGCCGCGCCGCCCATTGCGGGAAATCGCGGGTGATCGCGTCGCGCACGTTGCGGCGCGCGATCAACTCCACCTCGTGGCGCTGGCCATAGGCAAAGCCGACCGTCTCGACGCGGTCGAAATGGTTGCAGGCCCAGGCGAGGCAGACGGTCGAATCCTGGCCGCCGGAGAACAGCAGCAATGCGGAGGTCGGTTGGCTCATGCCCCTTCCTGCCAGATCAGGAGGGGCACGATCAAGGTGCGCGCACGCGATCGGGGCGGCCGTGCATGGTGCCGGCGGTCCGCTCCCGGACGTCTCGCACGCTCGTTTGCAGGCCGGGCGTCGCGTGCTAATCACGCGGGCGACCACCGAGGAGCCATCCGAATGCCCCGTCCCCCCGCCGCCCGAGCCCCGGCCGATTGCCGCGACATGACCGAGGTCCGGGCCGAGATCGACCGCGTCGACAGCGCCCTGGTCGACCTCATCGCCGAGCGCTTCGGCTATGTCGAGCGCGCCTGGCAGATCAAGCTCGGCGAGAAGGCCGCCGCCAACGTGCCTTGGCGCAACCAGCAGGTGATCGACCGCGTTCGCTCCAAGGCCGAGCAGGCCGGTGTGCCGCCCGCCCTGTGCGAGGCGCTGTGGCGGCAGATGATCGGCTGGTTCATCCAATACGAGGAGGAGAAGTTGCGCCACGAGATCGAGGCCAAAGCGGCCAAGGAGTAGGCCGTCATGCTTCTCGCGACCCTGCCCGAACTCAAGCCTTTCGACCCCCTGACGTTGCTCCTGATCGCAGCGCTCAATCCGGCCGCGATCGCAGTCGCCGTGCTGATGGGACGCGCCGCCGATCAATGGCAGAAGCTGATCGTCGCCGCTTTCGCCTCCGCCTGCGCGGGTTTCGTCCTGCTGTGGATCGCCGCCTTCCTGGGGCTCGTGCAAGTCAACGCGCTCGGCGGCGAGGCCGGTATCTTTGTCATGCAACTCGTTCTCGGCCTGGCCTGGGCCGGAATCGGCTATTGGACGGCACGCCGGGCCGCATGAATTTCCGGTCCGGAAACAGTGTGGCCGGGACAGCTCAGCCGTGCAGCGCGGAGGCTTGTGCCCGGCGGGCGGTGCGGCCATAACTCACCGGCAGCGATGCTCGCCACCGCGGCGGTCTGCCCAGCGATAGGGCATTTGGGCCAAACCGCGTGATCGAGCGAGCCGTACCGACCAAGAAACGCACAACGCCCGGGAAGCCCATACATGTCGACCCGCCAGGATGGCGCACCAAGTCCGCCCGTGCGCTCGCGCGAGGATCTCGTCGGCTGGATCGCCGCAGGCTGCAAGCCTCAGGACCAGTGGCTGATCGGCACCGAGCACGAGAAGTTCGTGTTCGACCTCGAGACGCACGCGCCGGTGCCCTACGAGGGGCCGCGCGGCATTCGCGCGCTGATGCAGGCGCTGATCGAGCGCTATGGCTGGGAGGCCGTCACCGAAGGCGAGAACATCATCGCGCTCTCCCACCCCGAGCGCGGCACGGTCAGCCTCGAGCCCGGCGGTCAGTTCGAACTGTCGGGCGCTCCGCTGTCGACCCTGCACGAGACCGCCGACGAGACACAGGCGCACCTGAACGAGGTGCTCGACATCGGCAAGCAACTCGGTATCGGCTTTCTCGGCGTCGGCTTCACACCCAAGGCGACGCTCTCCGAGATGCCGCGCATGCCCAAGCAGCGCTACGGCGTGATGACCCGCTACATGCCGATGGTCGGCAAACGGGGCCTCGACATGATGTACCGGACCTGCACCGTGCAGGTGAACCTCGATTTCTCCGACGAGGCGGACCTGGTCAAGAAGTTCCGCGTCAGCCTCGCCCTGCAGCCGATCGCGACCGCGCTGTTTGCCTGCTCGCCGTTCACTGAAGGCAAGCTCAACGGCTTCAAGTCACTGCGCAGCGAGGTCTGGCGCGAGACCGATCCCAACCGAACGGGCATGTTGCCGTTCGTCTTCGAGCCGGGAATGGGCTACGAGCGCTACGTCGACTACGCACTCGATGTACCGATGTATTTCGTCTACCGCTCCGGTCGCTACATCGACGTCGCAGGCGCCTCTTTTCGCTCGTTCCTCGAGGGCAAGCTGCCGCAATTGCCGGGCGAGACGCCGACCATCGACGACTGGTCGGACCATCTCACCACGCTTTTTCCGGAGGTGCGGCTCAAGCGCTTCCTGGAGATGCGTGGCGCCGATGGCGGCCGCTGGCGCCGCATCTGCGCACTGCCGGCGTTCTGGGTGGGGCTGCTGTACGACCGCGGCGCGCTCGATGCCGCCTGGGATCTGGTCAAGGACTGGAGCGCGGAGGAGCGGCAGGCATTGCGCGACGGTGCCCCGCGCCACGGCCTGCAGACGCCATTCCGCAAGGGAACGATGCAGGATGTCGCGCGGCGCGCGGTCGACGTTTCGCTGCACGGCCTCGCCCGCCGCCACCGTCTCGACGCCAGGGGCCGCGACGAGACCATGTATGTCGAGCCCTTGGCCGGGTTCGCCGCTTCCGGACGCAGCATCGCCGACGAGCTGATCGCCAGCTTCAACGGTCAATGGGCCGGCAGCGTCGATCCCGTGTTCGACGAGTACGCATTTTGAGGCACAGGGAGACCAGCCTCTCAGTCGGCTCCCGCCATGTGTTTCCCTCATCACTCGCCGATATCGTCGTGTCGATCAGAGCCGGAGGCTTCGTTCGGCCTTTCCCGCTGGCCGGGGGCGAGAGTGGTTTGTTCGCAGTCTGAGCAACGCCTTGTGATGTCTGTTGTCCCCTCGAGCGTCGTATGGCCCGGAACTATGGCGGGCAGCCGACGTTGGACGGCGACAACGCAACAGAAGGTGCTGAAATGTATCAACAAAAATTGATCTCTGGCGCTGTGGGCCTGCTCGCGATCGGCGCCCTTCTTACCCTTCCCGTGCACGCCCAGCAGTCACCGCCACAAACCGGCGCACCGCAGCCGGCGGAATCGGCCAAAGGTCAATCGCCGGCCACGACGGCTCAACCCGGGGCTGCCGGTACGGGCACGGCGACCACCTCGCCCAACACCGCCTCGCCTGGCACCGCCGCGACGGGCGACACAGCCACCCCCGGCACGGCCATGACCGGCTCCCAAAATACCCTTGCCGGAATGGGTCGGGGCCTGGTCGGCAAGAACATCTACGGTTCCGAAAACACCAGCATCGGCGAGGTAGAGGACGTGGTGATCGGGGCCAACAACCAGGTCGAGTTGGTGCTCGTGGACGTGGGAGGCTTCCTCGGGATCGGCAGCAAGCGAGTCGGCATCCCGGTCGCGCAGTTGCAGGAGCAGGGCGAGCGGCTGACGACGAGCATGACCGAGGCACAGGTCCGGGCGCTTCCAGAGCATGCCTCCCAGAGCCGTTGATCGCGGCCGGAAGCGATCGTGTTGATCGAAGCGCGATCCCGCCTCGTCGGCTCCAAGGAGCGACCGAGGGCGGGGTCGTCAGCGTGTTTGCGGCCTCAACGGCCTCCGCCGATGTTCACGATCGAGCCGTTGACGTACGACGCGGCGGGCGAGAGCAGGTAGAGCACGAGCTCGGCGACCTCCTCGGGCTCGCCGGAGCGGCCGAGCGGCACCATGTGCACGAGCTTCTTGATGCGGTCGACGACGCCGCTGTCGTCGTGGATCGTGGTCTCGATCAGGCCGGGGCGGACGGCATTGACGCGGATGCCCTGCGGCCCGCATTCCTGCGACATGCCGATCGTGAAGGTGTCCATCGCCCCCTTGGAGGCGCCGTAGGCGAGCATGCCACCGCCGCCGCCGATGTAGGCCGCGGCCGAGGACATGTTGACGATGGCGCCACCCGGGCCACCGGTCCTCGTCGACATCCGCTTCACCGCCTCGCGGGCAGAGAGGAACATGCCGGTGATGTTCACCTGCCAGACATGCGCGAGGCCTGCGGCATCGACCTCGGTGATCAGCTTGTTGAGCGGCACGATACCGGCATTGTTGAATAGCCCCGTGACGCGGCCGAGCTTGCGGTCGGTCTCGGT
The DNA here is from genome assembly GCA_945889015.1 of Devosia equisanguinis. Taxonomy (GTDB): domain Bacteria; phylum Pseudomonadota; class Alphaproteobacteria; order Rhizobiales; family Hyphomicrobiaceae; genus CAMDBL01. Next base: position 2,319 of record CAMDBL010000249.1, on the reverse strand, counting down.
GAAGAGGCGCGCGACCCCGTCCTCGGTTGAAACATCACCCTGGATCGCGACCGCCTTGCCGCCGGCCTTCTCGATGTCGGCCACGACCTCGGCGGCCTTCTCCGGATGGGTGTTGTAATTGACGGCGACGGACCAGCCGCGGCGGCCGGCGAGGCGGGCCGTGGCAGCGCCGATCCCGCGACTGGCGCCGGTGACCACGAGGACGTTGTTTGCAAGGTTGGGGCTCATCTGGGGTGCTCTCCCTGGCCGGCCCGTGCTCCCGCGCTCGGACCCGTGCTGCGGGATTAAAGAGGCGGCGCCGCCTATGCAAGCCGGCGGGCGAGCATCACCAGCTCACGCTCGCGGGGCGGCGATGGGGGCCAGGAGAAGCGGGCGACCTCGAGGAAGCCGTTGCGGCCATAGAAGCCGACATTGCGCATCCCCGCCCCCGTCACCACGTGCAGGCCCGGAGATCCCGCCCGCGCCGCCGTCGCCACGAATGCCTCGATGAGGCGCGAGCCGGTCCCGTCGCTGCGATAGCGCGCGCTGAGATTGATGTGCAGATGGGCGGGATAGAGCCAGGTCAGGTGCGCGATCGATTGAAAGTAGCCGATATCGGCGAAGCGGGGCGTCAGCGCTGGATCGTCGAGGCAGCCCACCAGGTAGCCGGCAATCGCGCCCTCCGCCGTCAGTGCCAGCCAGACGTGATCGGGATCGCTCGACAGATAGCGGCCGAGCCAGCGGTCGCGGAAGGCCTCGCGGGTGGCCGCATCCTGGAAGGCCTGCGTGCCCGCCGTCTCGAAGAAGACGGCTTCGATGCCGGCGATGAGCGCCTGTGGGCGCGAGGTGTCGCGCCAGCGCTCGATGGTGATCGGGTTGGGAGGCAGGGTGGACATTGCAGTCCGATGCAGCAGCCGGAGGGTGTCGTCCAGCCGTCATGTTCGCAGATGCGGCATCAATTGGCTCGGGCGAGGGAGAGTTGCCTCGTTCGACTGAGCCGGCACCGGCCAGTCTGCAGGACGTGATCCGTGTCCAAGTCTGCATGGCTGATCGCCGCAAAGTCCAGCCATGCTTCACGGGAGCGACGGCCGGACGACGATTAAGACTATGAAAACGCTTGTTTGAATGGTGATTTGGCCGCTGACGGCCGCCGCTGAAGATGAAGCCTGCATGAATGGATCACCGCAAGCTATGCAGCAGCGATATGGCTTATATCCGAACAAGTCACTTCTGCTGCGCTGCAACGTGGCATACCATACACCATATCAAATGATGCAGATCCCGGAACGGGACTGATCATGAGCAAAGGATGATCACCATGGCGACCAAGTCGTTCGACGCTGCCCTCAATTTCCTCCCGGAGTCCAAGGCTGTCCACAAGGGCCGGGGGATGTTCGGCGTCCTCAAGGCCATCGTCGAGTCCTTCGAGGAAGGCCGTCAGGCCGAGGCCATGTATCGGGATCTCGTCGCCCATGGCGTCAAGCACGAGGATGCCGCGCGCCGGGTGTTCGCGAACTCGACCAAGCACTGACGACGAAAGCCGCAAGGCACCGAGAGCTGACCTAGACAGCCTCGTGACATCGACGCCCGCTCCGGCCGACCACCGGGGCGGGCGTTTTCTTGTCTGGCCGGTGCCGCATCGCGCCGGCGGCACATCTGTCCATCGGTCAAGGACGTTCCGTTGGAGCGGGTTTTGCCTTAGCCTTGCGCCAGACGCCGACCGAAGGCCCGTATCCGATCCAGGGAATGCCGTCCCCGATGCTCGCTCGCCGTGACAAGAGCCAATTGCTGATCGTCGACGTGCAGGAAAAACTCGCGCCGAGTGTCCACGATCACGTTCCCGTGGTCGCCAACTGTGCGCGGTTGATCGGCTATGCGCATCGTCTCGGCGTCCCCGTCACCGTCAGCGAGCACTATCCGACCGGCCTCGGCTCCACCGTCGCCGATCTCGCCGACATCCTCGGCGGTCACGCAGTCCGGCGGCAGAAGATCGCCTTTTCGTGCTGGCGGGACGAGGGGCTGCGGGCACGCTTGGAGGCGTTGCGGCAGGATGGCCGCAGCGAGGTGGTGGTGGCCGGCATGGAAACGCACGTCTGCGTCGGCCAGACGGTGCACGACCTGCTGGCCAACGGCTTCGACGTGTTCGTGGTGGCCGATGCCGTATCATCGCGCTCGCCGCAGACGCGCGAACTCGCCCTCTACCGGATGCAGCTGTAGCGCGTCAATCTGGGTGAGACGGCAGGCGGCGATCGATAGAGATTGCGGCGGCCGATAGCGAGTGCACGATCATCTCGATTCGTTCCGCCGGCTGTCAACGCCGGAGCAAAATTGCATCGGCGG
>CAMDBL010000248.1 GCA_945889015.1 Devosia equisanguinis | reverse complement strand
CCTCGACGTCGAGACGACGCGCCTGATCGGCGGGCCGCCCAACGTCGCGGCCCTGATCCAGAACCAGATCGACGCCTCCGCCGTGCTGGTGACGATCGAGGGCATGAACGCCAACCTGAAAAAGGACGGCGTCGCCATGTATATCTCGGTCAACGCGCAGAACGCCAAGTACCAGATGGAGCAATTCGTCGTCCGTCCCGACCTCAAGATCTCCTCGCTCGCCGATCTCAAGGGCAAGAAGATCATGTCGGCGCCGGGACCGGCGAACGTGCAGATGGCAAAGGCAGCGCTCGCGGCCGCTGGCCTCAAGGAGGGTGACTACCAGATCGACCAGCTCGACATGGGCCAGCACGTCAATGCGATGACGGCCAAGACCTTCGACGCCGGCTACACGCTCGAGCCCAACGCCTCGGTGATGCGAAAGAACGGGGTGGCCACCACGTTCGAGGCAGGCGTCATCGCTAAATACGTGCTGGGCGATCCCAACGCCAACGCCTGGGTCGGCGGGTGCGCGCTGTCGAGCGAGTTCATCAAGTCGAAGCCCGACGTCGCCAAGCGCTTCACGGCGGCCTGGGAAAAGGCGGTGAAACTGATCACCGACAACCCGGCCGAGGCGCGGAAGTCGCTGGTCAAGAACACCTTCACGCCGGACGATCTCGTCGCCACGGTCCCGCTGGTCAAGTTCACGATGGCCAAGGATCTGACGCCGGCGGATGTCGCCACCTTCCAGAAGTTCATCGACTTCTCGACGGATCAGAAGATCCTGGAAAAGAAGGTCGACGTGTCGAAGTACCTGCAGAAGTTCTGAGCCCACAGCGGTGTCGGGCATCGTCTGGACACCGCGCCATGCCGCTGATGAGGCCAAACGTGGTCGAGCCCGCCGTGGACAACCAGATGCAACGGCGTGCGCCAGATGGCCGGCAGCAGGCGGAGACGGCTGGCCGCATGGACGAGCGTGCGCACATCACGATCCGTGGCCTGAGCAAGACCTTCGGCGAGGCCACGGTCTACGATCGCTTCGACCTCGACATTCCCCGCGGCCGCTTCGTCACTGTGTTCGGCCCGAACGGCTGCGGGAAGTCGACGCTGATCAACATGATCGCGGGCCTCGTCCCGATCGATGCCGGAGAGATCCTGTTCGACGGCAAGACACTGGCGCAAACCAAGATCGGCTACGTGTTCCAGAACTACCGCGACGCGCTGTTTCCCTGGATGAGCGCCTTCGCCAACATCGAGTATCCGCTGAAGCTGATGAATGTGGCGCCGGCCGAGCGCCGACGTCGCGTGGAAAAGCTGGTCGATCATCTCGGCGTCAAGATCGACCTGAAGCGGTATCCCTACGAGCTGTCGGGTGGCCAACAGCAGCTCGTCTCGATCATGCGGGCGCTCGTGGTGGATCCCGAGGTGCTGTTCCTCGACGAGCCGTTCTCCGCCCTCGACTACGAGATGACGCTGTTCATGCGCGAGCAGGTGCAGCGCATCTTCAACGAGACGCGGACGACGATGGTGCTGGTCTCGCACGACCTCGAGGAGGCGGTGTTCCTTGCCGACTACATGCTGCTGCTGACGCGGCGACCGGCGCGGATCGCGGACTATCGCCTGATCGAGATCGCGCGCCCGCGCGGTGACGACACCCTGTCCGACGCGGCATTCGTCGCGCACAAGGCGCATTGCCTCGAGATCTTCCAGCGGGAGGTACGGCGCGCATGAAGTCGGATCGGCTCGTCAACGCGCTGTTGCCGCTCGTCGGCGTCGCCGGCCTGATCGCCGTGTGGTACCTCGGCGTGTTCTCGCGCATCGTCGACCCCGTGCTGCTGCCGACGCCGCACGCGACGTTCGCGGCGCTGTGGAAGGGCATGGCCGGCGGCCGCCTCGCCTTCGATTTCCTGCAGACGGTGCTGCGCACGACCTACGCCATCGCCATCGCCGCGGTGATCGCCATTCCGCTCGGCGTGCTGCTCGGGGCGTCGGAAAAACTTTATCGCGCGGTCGAGTTCGTCATCGACTTCTTCCGCTCGACGCCGGCCTCCGCGCTGTTCCCGCTGTTCCTCGTCATCTTCGGCGTCGGCGACAGCACCAAGGTTCTGGTGGCAGCCTTCGGCGCCGCGCTGGTGATCCTGTTCAACGTCGCCTACGGCGTGATGAACGCGCGCAAGACACGCATTCTCGCCGCGAAGGTGATGGGCGCCTCCCGCTTCCAGGTGATGCGCGACGTGATCGTGCTCGAGTCGCTGCCGCAGACGTTCATCGGCCTGCGCAACGGCGTCTCGCTGGCGCTGGTGATCGTCGTGGTCGCCGAGATGTTCATCGGCTCCACCGACGGGCTCGGTCACCGCGTGTTCGAATCCCAGCAGCTGTTCGACATGCCCGACATGTATGCGGCGATCTTTTCGGCCGGTGCTCTCGGCTATGGCCTCAACCTGCTGTTCCTGCTGATCGAGAAACGCTTCGTGCACTGGACGGGTAAGTGACATGGCCACGCACGCCCACCTGACGCAGCACACCGCGGTCGAGCTCAAGGATCTGATCGCTGCCAGGTCCGTGAGCCCGGTGGAGGTGCTGGAGGCACATCTCCAGCGGATCGCCGCCGTCAATCCAAAGCTCAACGCCATCGTCACTGTGGACGAGACCGGCGCCCGCGCGGCGGCGAAGCGCATCGAAGCCAAGATTCTGCGCGGCGAGCCCGCTGGCGTGCTCGCCGGACTGCCGGTCGTCGTCAAGGACGTGACCGAGACGGCCGGGATCCGCACCACCTACGGCTGTCCGCTCTACAAGGATTTCGTGCCGACCGAGGACGCGGAGGTGGTGGCGCGCCTCAAGGCCGCCGGCGCGATCATCCTCGGCAAGACGAACACGCCGGAGTTCGCCACCGGAGCCAACACCGTCAACGACGTGTTCGGCGCGACGCTCAATCCGTGGAACCCCGAAATGTCACCAGCCGGCTCGTCCGGCGGCAGCGCGGTCTCGGTCGCGACGGGTATGGCGGCACTCGGTCACGGCACCGACTTCGGCTGCTCGATCCGGATGCCCGCCGCATTTAACGGCATCGTCGGCCTGCGCACGACCCCAGGCCTCGTCCCCAATGATCCGATGCCGCTGATCGGCGATGCCGGGCAGGTTCACGGGCCGCTGGCGCGCACCGCCGAGGACGCGGCACTGATGCTCGACGCGATGGCGGGCTTCTCCGACACCTCGCCGATCTCGGTGACGCCGCCCTGGCGCAGCGCGCTCGACGAGGTGCGCTCGATTGGTGATCTGAACGGCCTGCGTATCGGCTACGTCGCCGACATCGCCGCGATCGGCGTCGACGAGGAGATCGCGGCGCTCTGCCACTCGGCGGCGGCGGCGCTCGGCGAGACTGGTGCCCGCGTCGAGGAGATCTCGCTCGACCTTTCGGAAGGACGCGAGGCCTACAAGGTTTTGCGCGGCGTGTGGATGGTCGGCCAGCAATTCGAGCGTCTGCATCTCGTGGACAAGCTCGGCGCGAATCTCGCAGGCAACATCCGCGACGGACTGCAGGTGACGGCGCGCGATATCGCGGCCGCCGAGCAGATCCGGCAGCGGATGTGGAACCGGACGCGCGACGTGCTGCGCCGCTTCGACGTCGTCGTGACGCCGATGTCGCCTGTGCCGCCCTATCCGGTGGCCATGAATTTTCCCGAGCTGGTCGGCGGCAAGAAGCTCGCCAACTACATCGACTGGATCGCGCCGGCGTTCCTGGTCACCATGCTCGGCCTGCCCGCCGGCTCCGCCCCCGCCGGCCTGACATCGGCGCGGCTGCCGGTGGGCCTCCAGATCATCGCCCCGCGCCTCGGCGAGATCCGGATTTTGGCCGTCGCGCGCACGCTGCAACGCCTTCGCCCGATCGGCGCGCCAGTCCTGGCGTAAGCACAAGCCGCGGCGGCAACACGCTCAGCAGGCGGCAGCCCGGGATACGAGATCACCTGCTCTCTCGACCGCGCGTCCAGAGGTCGAGACCGCATCACGGGGCCGCAGGGCCGAGCCGATGCCGATCAGCACGGGATTTGCCATCGCGTCGGGAATGCCGCCGCGGGCCAGCTCCGCCAGTGTCGAGGACCAGCGCGCCGACTGCGGCCGCGAGATGGAGGACATCGCCACGACTGGCGTTCCAGCGCTCGCACCGTGCCGCAGAAGGTTGTACGCCATTCGAGCAGCAGTGCGCCCGCCCATATAGACGATCAACGTCGTCTGAGGATCGGCGAGGCCATGCCAGTCGAGATCGTCGGGCAGCGCCCCGGTGCTCGAGTGCCCGGTGATGAAGCGCACGGAACGCGCGTGGTCGCGATGGGTCAGCGACACGCCGAGCGCCGCCGCCATCGCCGAGGCCGACGTGATCCCTGGAACGACCGTGCAGGCAATGCCCTCGCTCGCCAGCCGCTCGATCTCCTCGCCCGCGCGACCGAAGATCATCGGATCGCCGGACTTGAGCCGCACCACATGCTTGCCCTGCCTCGCGAGTCTGGCCATGAGATCGTTGATATCGCCTTGGGCGCAACTCGCCCGGCCGCCTCGCTTGCCCACCATCATGCGCTTGGCCTCCCGCCGGGCGAGGTCGAGCACGTCCTCCGACACGAGATCGTCGAACAGGATGACGTCGGCGGCCTGCAGGGCACGAACGGCCTTCAGCGTCAACAACTCGGCATCGCCCGGGCCCGCTCCGACGATCGTGACGTGTCCCGGGCGGACCTCGCAGGCCGCGATGTCTTTGACGAGCGCATCGAGATCGGATGCCGTCTCGAGCGATGGCGGTGGACCGAAAGCACGATCGGCGAGCCGCTCCCAGAACGCGCGGCGCTGCGCGCCGGGCGCCAGCCGCCGCCCCACCGTCGACCGCATCTGCTTGGCGAGCCGCGCCCATTGCGCGAGCGCGGGGGGCAGCAGTGTCTCAATGCGGCGGCGGATGGCCTGGCCGAGGATCGGCGCAGCGCCGTCCGTCGAAATCGCGACCACCACCGGAGAGCGATTGACGATCGAGCCGAATTGAAACTGGCAGTGCGCCGGCTTGTCGATCACGTTGACCGGAACGCCGGCGGATCGCGCCGCGCATGCGAATGCCTCGGCCTCCGCCTCGCTCCCGGCATCGGCGATCGCGAGCGCTGCTCCAGCGAGCACGTCACACGACCACGGTCGCGGCTCCAGCCTGACGGTCCCCGACGCGGCGCCGCGCGACACCAGCCGGACCATCTCGTCGCCGGGATCCACCGCATACACCACGACATCGGCGCCCGCGGCTGCCAGCAGCTCTGCTTTCCAGGCCGCGGCCGCCGAGCCGGCGGCGACCACCACCCGCTTGCCGGCGAGGTCGAGAAACACCGGCAGCTTCGCCAGCGCGCCCATGCGCTGCGGCTCGGTCTCAGCCGGCCTTCTGGAAGCGAACATCATCGATCAGTCTCCCGATTTCCGCACGGCACGAGCCGCATTGGGTGCCTGCCTTCACCGCATGGCCCACGTCCGCGACGCTGGCGCAACCCTGGGCGACGATGGCGTCGACGATCTCTGCACGGCCAACCTCGAGGCAGGCGCAGACAATGGGCCCCTTGTCCTTGACGGCCGCACTCGGCCGGCCCGCCAGCATCCGAAGCCGCTCGGCAGCAGACAGCACCTTCCCGAGCTGCGTGACGACCCAGGATCGCGACAGGGTCGACGGCTCCCGCCCTACGAACAAGGCCCCCACGAGTTGGTCCCCTTCGAAAACGGCCATGCGGTGATGGCCGGCAGCGGTGTCGTGATAGGCAAGCACGTCCAGCGTCGATCCGGTCGCCGGCGCCGGAAGAATCGCGCGGGCAAGCTGCTCCCAGTCCTTCGGCTCGACGGAGTGCGCAAGCTCGAGAAGAAAGCCTCCCTTCACCGGCGCCACCGCGAAATAGTCGAGATGAGCGAGGCTCGAACGCTCCGTCACGACAGCAAATCCGTGCCACGCCATTACGGCGGGGCGGATCGAAATGGGCGTGTACTTCGACTGCGGCTGCCCCGAGATCGGATCGGTGACGGCCGCGACCAGGGCATCGACGCGCGCCCGCCTGGACATCTGGTCCGTCCAGTGGATTGGCATGAAGGCGCTGCCGGCGCGCTGCGAGTCGACCAACCGGACCCGACCGATCGCCGCACCGGACGCGCTCTCGACGTGCGCCAACTCGCCGTCACGCAATCCGAGGCCTCGCGCGTCATCGGGAGACACCTCGATGAACGGCTCTGTGCGGTGGGTCATCAGCCGCGGCGACTTGCCGGTCCGCGTCATGGTGTGCCACTGGTCGCGGATACGACCCGTGTTGAGGATCAACGGATAGCGCCCGCTCAGGTGCCCCTCCGGTGCGCGGAACGGCGTCGGCACGAGACGCGCACGCCGGTCGGGCGTGAAGAACCGTCCATCGCCGAAGAAGCGGATCGGCGGCGGCGAAGGGCTGGCTTCGGCAGACGTCGTTGGCCATTGAAACGGTTCGAGGTGTAAGCGCCGGAGCAATAATCCCTCAGTGAGGCAGCCGAATCGGTCGGTTGCGCCGGAGTAAAACTCCGTCAACTGGTAGCCCTGTGCCGCGTTCGGCCGAGGGCGGGGGATGTTCGACGTGGACGACTATCTAAAGGTTCGATAC
>CAMDBL010000247.1 GCA_945889015.1 Devosia equisanguinis | reverse complement strand
CTCCAGTCGGGCTTAAGCCCTCCCTTCGGCCGTCCACCCCGGCGCAGTCTCACCCTGATTGACGACGTGTCTCACCTTGATTGTCGCGCGGCAAGCTGCGTCCTCCAGCTTGGCGTCGATGGGTACAAGGAAGTTCTGGCCGTCTACCTGTAGACCGTGGCCCGCGTAAAACATGACACCGACATCGGCACCGGCAAGATCGCGGGCGAACTGGCGGATGGTCTGGTCCATGCGCAGCTTGTCGAGGTCGCGCCCCTCGATCACGGTGAAGCCGAGCCGCTTCAAGGCTGCGGCAACGTCGGCCGCGTCATTCAGAGGGTTCGTGAGTGGCGAGGTGCTCTGGAGGTTCGAATTGCCGATCACCAAGGCGACGCGCTTAGCGGCCAACGCGGGCGCCACGGCCGCCAGAGACAGGACCACTTTCAGAGAAATCAGCAGAACGCGCAGAAATCTTCCCAGCATCGCTGCGTCGACCTTGTGCCGTGTTGGGACGGACAATCTCAAATGACAGGCAACGGTAAGCCAATTATCGTCAGGAGACAACGCCGCAAGCGACACACTATGAAACCCCGGACGCTTGCGATGCGGAGCACTGGCTGGCCTCCTCTTGCCGCCCTGACTTTCCGCTATCGTGCCGAGGTCCGGACGAACTTAAAGCTTCGCGTCTGCAAGCAGGCGATGACTGCAGCTAGCCCATAGCCACGTTGTGCCCGGACTGTTCTTTGTCTTGCAAGACCAGGGTGTCACCGGACTGTCGTGGCGCTGCGCCAGGGTAAGTAGGCGCCCCTCTCACTCGCTCCCCTCACCCCCTCACCACCCTCACGGCCGCGCTCGGCTCGACCTCGACCTCGCCGTGCCGCTTCAGATGATCGGCCAGCACGTCCCAGATCGGCGGGCCTTGCGTGCCCTGATTGACCGAGCCCCAGCCGGCGACGACGTAGCGGCGTGACGGATCGACCGGCTCGCCCGTCCGCAGCGACGTGAGGTCGTGCACGCGCCTTCCGATCGGCGCATCGACGTGCAGAGCGAACGATAGCCCGCCGGTGCGCACCATGTCGCCGCCCTGCTGGTAGTAGGGATCGGGGTTGAACAGATTGTCGGCCACGTCCTCGAGGATGTCGCGGATCGTCTCGCCGGTCATCTCCATGCGATAGCAGGCGGGATAGGTGATCGCGGTCGCGTCGTAGACGTCCTCCCAGGTGATCGACTGGCCGGGCAGCAGCGTCGGCCCCCAGCGAAAGCCCGGCGAGAAGCAGATCTCGGCCTCGCGCGTCTCCAGCATGGCGCGGCAAATGAGGTCGTCGAGCGTGCCGGCGACGGTGTCGCGGCGGTAGAGCAGCGAGCGGGTGCGGGCGAGCTCTGTCGACAGCATCGCCGTGTGTGGAGCGCGGATCGCCTCGATCCGTTGCGCCATCCCGGGATCGGGGGCGATCACGTCGGCGAGCACCGGGATCAGCGTGTAGCCGTAGTCGTGGATGCGGCCGCCGCGCACGTCGAGGTCGAGGCGCGAGACGAACTTGCCGTGCGAGCCCGACGCGATCAGCAGGGTTTTGCCGACCACCACCGGGGCCGGCAGCGCGTCGTGGGTGTGCGCGGTCAGGATCACGTCGATGCCGGACACGCGGCCGGCGAGCTTGCGATCGACGTCGAAGCCGTCGTGGGAGTTGAGCACGACGATGTCGGCGCCCTCGGCCCTGACGGCGGCGACGCGCCTGGCGAGCTCGGTCTCGCGCAGGCCGAACGACCAGTTGGGCATCATCCAGCGCGGGTTCGCGATCGGCGTGTAGGGGAACGCCTGACCGACGACACCGACGCGGACGCCGCCGCGCTCGTAGATGGCGCGGCCCTTGAACACCGGCTCGTGGAAGTCGGTGTCGGCGACGTTGCCGGCGAGGAAGTCGAGCTTCGCCGTGCCTTGCGCGCTGCGCGAGCCGAACAATTCTCTGACGCGCGCCTCGCCGAGCGTGAACTCCCAATGGCCGGTGGTGGCGGCGACGCCGAGTGCCTCGAGCACGCCGGCCATGTCGCCGCCCCGGGTCGTGAGCGCCGTGTACGAGCCTTGCAACGCGTCGCCGCCGTCGAGCAGCAGCGTGCGGTCGGTGCCGCGCTCGCCGCGGATCGCCGAGACGATGCGGGCGATGCGGTCGGCGCCGCCGATGCGGCCCCAGTCGCGGGCCAGTGCTGCGAAGTCGAGCGAGGCGAGGGCGTAGGCCGCCGCCGATCCGGCCGGCACGCCGAACGCCGCCAGCAGCTCGGCCCCGGTCAGATGCGGCGGCTGGCCACGCATCCGCCCGACGCCTAGGTTGAGGGCCGGCTCGCGGAAATAGCCGGGGACGAGCTGCGCGTGCAGGTCGGCGATGTGCAGCAGCGTCACCTGCCCGACGGGCTTGGCGGCGAGCAGATCCGCCTCGGTGAGGCGGCGTTGCGCGCGGGCTGTTCCCGTGCGGGCGGCGAGCACCGCGGCGGCGGTCGCGACCTGAAGGAATTCCCGCCGCGACAGCATGCCAGTCCGATCTTGCGAGGGTGGGTTGAGGGTATCCTTCCGCCACGCCGCGCCGAGCGCGAGCCGAGGCTGCGCGCAGTAAGCACGGCCCGGTTTCCCCTGCAAACCGCGCGCGCGGCTGCGCGCTTGCCCGTATCGGCGGCGGATGGCAATCTTTTGCCAACACGAGCGCAAAACGCCACCGTCGCATTCCGGCGGAGGCCGGGGAAACGCGACCATGAACCTTTCTATGATGATCGAGACGATATCGCGGCACTCCCCGGACCTGCCGGCGATCACCTGTGAAGGGGAGCATCTGACCTATGCCGGGCTCAACGCCCAGGCGGCGCGGATCGGCGGCGCGCTGATCGCCCGGCACGGCCTGACGCCCGGCGCCCGCATCGGCATCGCCATGGAGAACTGCGCCGAGATCCTGCCGGTGATCTACGGCGCCTGGCGGGCCGGCATGACCGTGGTGCCGATGAACTCCAAGCTGCATCCCCGCGAGATGGCGTGGATCCTGGAGAACTCGGAGGCGCGGCTGTGCATCGCGACGCCCGAGCTCGCGACCAAGATGGCGGAGACGGCCGCCGGTCCAGGCGGCGCCGTGTTCCCACCGCTGGTGGTGACCGGCACGCGCGACTACACCCAGCTGCTCGCCGGGGACCCGATCCCCGTGACGCCGGCCGAGCCCGACGACGTCGCCTGGCTGTTCTACACGAGCGGCACCACCGGACGGCCGAAGGGCGCGCAGCTCACCCACCGCAACCTGCTGGTGATGGTCTACGCCTACTGCTCCGACGTCGAGCCGGTCGGGCCGGGCGACACCTGCCTGCACGCCGCACCCCTCTCGCACGGGTCGGGCATGTGGGCGATCGTCTATCTGACCCGCGGCGGCCACAACGTCGTGCTGCCGGGCTCGTTCGATCCCGACCGCGTCTACGACGCCATCGCCCGCTATCCCAACGTCTCGATGTTCGCCGCGCCGACCATGGTCGTGCGCATGATCAACACGCCCCGAGCGGGCTCTGCCGACACGCGCAACCTGCGCACCATCAGCTACGGCGGCGCGCCGATGTACGTCGCCGACACCAAGAAGGCGCTCGACCTGCTCGGCGCCAAGCTGCACCAGCTCTACGGCCAGGGCGAGGCGCCGATGACGATCACGGGCCTCTCCAAGGCGATGCACGCCGACCGCCGGCACCCCGACTGGGAGGCCCGCCTCGGCAGCGCCGGCGTCGCCATCACCGGCGTCGCCTTCAAGGTGGTGGGCGAGGACGGCCGCGAGCTGCCGCTGGGCGAGGTCGGCGAGATCGTCACCCGCTCGGACTGCGTGATGAAGGGCTACTGGAACAACCCCGACGCCGACGCCAAGGCGCTGCGCGACGGCTGGCTGTGGACCGGCGATCTCGGCAGCGTCGACGCCAAGGGTTTCCTCACGATCAAGGACCGCTCCAAGGACATGATCATCTCGGGCGGCTCCAACCTCTACCCGCGCGAGATCGAGGAGGTGCTGCTGACCTCGCCCGCCGTGCTCGAGTGCGCCGTCGTCAGCCGCCCGCATCCCGAATGGGGCGAGGAGGTGATCGCCTTCGCCGTGCCGCGCCCCGGCCACGCGGTGACGCCGGGGATGCTCGATGAACTCTGCCTCGACAACATCGCCCGCTACAAGCGCCCGCGCGGCTACCGCGTCGTCGAGGCGCTGCCCAAGAACAACTACGGCAAGATCCTCAAGACAGAGCTGCGCGCGTGGCTGAAGAAGGAAGGGTGAGTGGGGAGTGGGGCAGTTCGGAGCGAGCGGAGGCATGACCGTCGCATGAAGGCTCTCGCCAAGCAGATGATCGCACGCTCGGCGCGCGTGCCTTTGCTCGGTCGCCTGTATCGCGTGCTGTATCACGTCCATCGGATCAGCGGCGCGGTCTACCACGCCTCCCTGCCCCGCCCGGTCGCCCAGGAGAGCGATCTCGACGCCGAACTCGCCCGCCTGTCCCTGTCCGATCTCAGCGTGAGGCACGGGCCGTTCGCCGGCATGCGCTATCCCAGCGCCCGCAGCTTCGGCAGCACCTTGTTGCCGAAGCTGATCGGGTCTTACGAGCAGGAGCTGCATCCGGTCATCGCCGCTCTTGGTGCGGACTATTCGGCCATCGTCGACATCGGCTGCGCGGAAGGCTACTACGCCGTCGGCATGGCGCTGCGGAACCCCGGTGCCCACGTCTATGCCTTCGACACCAATGCCGATGCCCAGCGGCAGTGCCTCGCGACGGCGCGCGAGAACGGCGTCGAAAGCCGGGTGACCGTCGCCGGCCTGTGCGATGCCGACACGCTGAGGCGCCTGCCGCTCGGCCCCCATGCCCTCGTCATCTGCGATTGCGAGGGCTACGAGCGCCAGCTGCTCGACGATCGGATGGCGGAGCACCTGCGCGACCACGATCTCATCGTCGAGACGCACGACTTCATCGACATCGAGATCAGCACCGCCATCAAGCGCGCGCTGGCCGGCACGCACGACCTGACCTCGATCTACAGCACCGACGACATCCAGAAGGCCCTGACCACCACCTACCCGGAGACCGCCGCCCTCCCGCTGGAGCAACGGCGCCTGGCCTTACGCGAGGGACGGCCCTGCATCATGGAATGGGTCGTCGCGAGGTCGAGGGGTTAAGTGGCCAGGACGGGCCATCGCGGTTGCAGACATCTGATTGGCTGGGTAGTGTCGGATTGTCACTGGCGTACTTGGAGAGTGTCGGTTTACACCAGTCGCGGCTCATCCGGGGACTTCCGGACGAGCAGGGCACTGCGCAACCTCGTCCTTTGGCGTTGTCCGTCGCCCAGAGGGGGCCATCGATCCGTTGGCGTACCGCGCAGAATGGCCCATGCACACAGAAAATATCCGGAGGGAGAAAACACATGAAAGCAGCGCACTTTGCGCTCGCCCTGGCACTCGTTGGCCTGGCCTTCGCCCAGCCGACGGTCGCGCAGTCCGAGACCTATCCGTCGCGCAACATCACCATCGTCGTGCCGTTCGCGGCCGGGGGACCGACCGACACGCTCGCGCGCGTCGTTGGAGATCGCTTGCGCAGTGAACTCGGCCAGCCGGTCATCATTGAGAACGTGACGGGCGCGGGGTCGACCCTGGGGACGACGAGGGCGATCCAGGCCAAGCCGGACGGCTACACGCTTTATGTCGGGAACTGGTCGAGCGCCGTCGGCGCAAATGTCCTTTACCCCGTCTCATGGCACATCGTGAACGATCTGGCGCCCGTCGTCCGCCTGAGCACGTCCGTGCTGATGTTCATCGCCAGGAAGGATTTTCCGGCGAACGATGTGAAGAGCTTCATCGCCTATCTCAAGGCGAACCCGGGCAAGGCGACGAAAGCCAGCGTCGGCGCGGGAAGCGGTGCTCACGTGTGCGGGCTGTATTTTGGCGAGAAGACGGGGACGAGCTTCACCTGGGTTCCCTATCGCGGTGGCGCGCCGGCGATGCAGGACCTCATCGCCGGTCACGTCGATCTGTTCTGCGGCGAGGCTTCGCAGGCGCTGGGGGCGGTGCGCGCCGGCCAGGTGAAAGGGCTCGTCGTGATGTCGGACGATCGCTGGGCCCCGCTGCCTGACGTGGCCGCCATGAAGGAGATCGGGCTCGATACGGCTATTCCTTTCTGGCACGGCCTGTGGGCGCCCAAGGGCACGCCGAAGGAGGTCGTCGACAAGCTCAATGCCGCGGTGGTGAAGTCATTTGCAGATCCCGCCCTTCAGAAGCGGATCGCCGATCTCGGGCAGGTCATTCCTCCCAGGGAGGGGCTGACGCCCGAGGCGCTGCGCGCCTGGCACACGGCGGAGATCGACAAATGGTGGCCATTCATCCGGTCGCAGAACATCAAGGTCAACCCATGAGTGATTGAGGGGCGGCCCCCTTCCTGCTCGACGTCATGGCCGCGCAGGCGGCCACCCAGACGCGCCGCCTCGCGCCTTCGGCGCGAAGGGGGCCAGCCCCCTCTCCCCCGCTGGCGGGACACCCGCCAGACCACCCGTTTTTTGGGAGTGGGGCTAGCCCGGCTTTCTCCCACCAGGTCCTTCGTGGGTAATGACCGGCGTGCGGCGACGCCCTGTCGGATACCGGCCGCAGTGGGTCGCGCCGCC
>CAMDBL010000246.1 GCA_945889015.1 Devosia equisanguinis | reverse complement strand
AGAAAACCGACAAACCGGACGCTGATTGACGCGGAACGTCAATCAAAGCGCTTGCCAATGGCGCGGCCAGCGTCAATCATCACTTCGCTCGGCCGCCTCGTCTCATCCTGATTGACGCGCCGTTCTCATCCAGATTGTCGCGCTATACGGCCTGCCCTTGCGGCAGTTCATCGGTTTCCAGCAGATCACTTCGCCGATGGTGAAGGGTGACGACACGCTGGAGACGATGACGGTGTTCGACCGCGACGGAGAGGTCGTATTCTCGACCGGTGAGTTGGCGATCCGCGCCCTTCCGCCGACGGACGAGCAGACGCTCGCCAACAACGTCGGCACGATGCGCAGCAGCGACCGCTACCTCCAGGTGGTCTTGCCTCTGCGAAACAAGTTCGAGCGCGTCGGCGATCTCGTCCTGACGGCCGACCGGCTCAAGATCACCCGCTCCGTCGATATGTCGTTCGTGCCCGTAATGGTGGCGGCGGGTATCGCCTGTGCCGCCTTCGGTCTCGTCGTGCTGGTGACCTGGGGCATCGACGCTGCGACGCGCCGCCGGCGCGTGGCCGTGGCATTCGCGATGAGCTACCTGCTGGTCGCCGTCGCCGTGGCGATGACGATGGTCTCGGTGTTCTCGATCGGTGCGCAGTCGAAGGGCCGCGCGCTCGCCGATTCGCTCAGTCAGCGTATGGACGACATCATCCAGTTCGGCATCCAGCTCGATCAGATCGAGGGGCTGTCCGAGGTTCTGAGGGACTACCAGCGCCTCAACCCCGACATCTCGGCGGCGGCGATCACCGTCAACGGCCGCGTCGTCGTGCACACGGATCAAAACCTCGTCGGCCGCTATTGGGCCGGTGATCCCAGCAACCACGAGTATCGCGCCGAGTTGACGCCGCCCAATCACCCGCGCTCGTCCGGCGTGATCCTGTCGGTGCCGAAGGCCATCGTCTACTGGCAGGTGCTCCGCAACGTGAAGAACTTCGCGGACCTGTTCGTCGCCTCGAGCTTCTTCGCCTTCTTGTTCATGCAAGTCGCGCAAGCCATGCAGCAGGCACGCCGGAGTACCGGTCCGAGTGCGACCGACTGGCGCGACAGCGTCGCGTTGGAGCTCGCCAAGCCGATCTTTTTCCTCGCCGTGTTCGTTGATCATCTCGGGTATGCGTTCCTGCCGCAGTTCGTGAGCGAGATGGCTCTGCGTGAAGGGATGCCGGCGAACTACGTCGCGCTGCCGTTCATGGCCTATTATCTATGCTTCGCGCTGGCCTTGATGCCGGCGGGGCGCTACGAGCAGCGCTTCGGCTCGCGGCCGCTGATCATGATCGGCCTGGTGCTGACCTCGATCGCGATGGCCATGATCGCGCTGGCGAGCGTGTTCCATCTGGTGGTTGCCTCGCGCGTCGTGGCGGGTATCGGACAGGGCATGCTGTTCATCGGCATCCAGTCCTACGTGCTGACCAAGTCGGCCCGTGAGAACCGCACCAAGGCCAACACCATCATCGTGTTCGGCTTCCAGGCGGGCATGATCTCGGGGATGGCGATCGGCTCACTGCTCGTCAGCCAGATCACGCCTGCCGGCGTGTTCGCCCTCGGCTCGCTGATCGCGGCGTGCGTGCTGCTCTATACGGGTTTGGTGCTGCCGAGCGATCGGGAGGCGGGGGCCGTCTACGCGGAGCCGCTGAGCTCGAGCCAGATCTGGCGCGAGATCGGCTGGATGATGCGCGACAGCCAGTTCCGCCGCACGATCCTGCTGATCGGCATTCCAGCCAAGGCCGTGCTCACGGGTGTCGTCCTGTTCGCGATGCCGCTCCTCCTGCACGCCCGCGGCTTCGCCCAGGCCGACATCGGCCAGATCACGATGATCTATGCCGCCTGCGTGATCTTCGCCAGCAGCTACGCGGCACAGCTCGCCGACCAATCCCACGACACCCGTCTCATCCTGGTGTTCGGTGCTCTGCTGACCGCGATCGGACTGGCGATGGTCGCAGCCAGCGGCTGGAGCCCGCTGGTGGCGGGTCCCCACGAGCAGTCGCTGAGTGCGGCGATGATCGTGCTCGGGATCGGACTGGTCGGAGTGGCGCACGGCTTCATCAACGCTCCGGTCGTCACCCACGTCACGGAGACGGCGGTCGCCAAGCGGATCGGCGCGAGCCCGGTCGGCGCCGCCTACCGGTTCCTGGAGCGTGGTGGTCACACCATCGGTCCTATCGTCATGGGCCAGCTCTTCATGCACTTCGGTGCTGGCCCGGTTGCCTTCGCCTGGACGGCCCTCGGCGTTCTGCTGCTCGGCGTCCTGTTTTTGATCACGTCGCGCGTGGAGCGTCCTGCCCACGGCGCGAGCGAGGAGCTCGCAGCATGACATCGATGTCTCGTTCTCTCCGTCTCCGCCTTGCCGGTCTGCTGGCGCTCGCCGCAGTGCTGGTTCTGCCGGCAGGTACGGCCCACGCCAGCATCACGGTGTTCGACTGGTTCCGCCTGTCGGCCGGCGTGGTGAAGGACTGGGACGTGGTGGCTTCGCCCGACAAGTCCGACCTCGTCCGTATCCGGCCGCGCAAGTATCTGTCATCTCAGCCGTTGCGCCGCGTGTTGGTGCTCTACCCGCGCCGTTCGTCCGCCTACGATACGGCGATGTCCACGATCCTCAACGTGCTCTCGGACAAGCGCATCAACGCCGACTTCACCGTTATCAATTTCCAGATCGACGACGCGCGCGGCAAGGCGGCGCTGGACATGGCGGAGGCTAGCAACTTCGATTTGATCCTGTCGATGGGCTCGGAGTCCACGGCATGGCTCTGGACCCACTATCGCGGCGGCAAGCTGCCGGTGGTGACGGTCTGCTCGAAGGATCCGGTGCTGCTTGGTCAGGCGGCGGGCTATGACGTCGGCAGCGGCAGCAACTTTGCGTTCACGTCGCTCAACATGCCGATCGACGCTCAGATGTCCTACGTGCTGCAGCTGCGTCCCAACCTGAAGAACCTCGCGATCCTGGTCGACGCCAATAACGTCAGCGCCGTGCAGACACAGGCGGTTCCCGCTCGCGAATATCTGAAAGCGCGCGGCATCCGTGTGATCGACGTCGCGGTGCAGAATCCCGCGCGCGTCAAGCAGGAGCTGGCCGCGCAGGTGCGCGATGCGGTCAACACCATGCGCAAGAACGATCCCGATCTCGCCAACAGCCTGTTCTGGATCACCGGTAGCACGCTGCTGTTCACGGAGATGGCGACGATCAACGAGCACTCGTTCCGCGTGCCGGTGTTGAGCACCGTCATCGACGTGGTGCAGGCAGGTGACGACAGCGCGGTGCTGGCGGTGGGCATCAGCTTCGAAAGCAACGCGCACTTGGCGGCGATCTACATGGCCGACGTGCTCGAGGGGCGCCGCACGGTCGGCTCGCTGCAGGTGGGCGTCGTGTCGCCTCCCGACGTCGCGGTCAGCTTCCGCAAGGCGCGCGAAATCGGCATGCGCATCCCGTTCTCGCTGTTTGAGAGTGCGACGACGCTGTTCGACAACGAGGGCAAGCAGGTGCGCTCGTCAGGCTTGACGACGGCGGTGATGCTGCCGGCGACGGCCAGCCCGGCCATCGCTCCCAGGTCGGGGGATGGCGAACCGGTGCAACTGGCGCCGAAGTTTCAATAGCGAGCGGGACGAGCGGCTTCAGGAGCCGTCGCCGGCGGGGATCGGGAAGACAAGGGAAGCGGAAATGGCAGCGACGATGCAGCAGATCCGTGCCGGCATGAGGACGGTGTCGCCGGAACCGCAGCGCAGGGGGCCCATGGCTGCGCTCGGCCGGGCGCTGGTGGCGCTCGGGCGCCGGCTCGAGGGGCCGATGTCGGCGCCGAGCCTGGCACCGATGGTGAAAATGCCGAGTCAGGCCGCGATCGAGTCCAAGCTTGCGGCGGAGGCGGCGCTGCAGTCGGTCGGGGACGATCGGTTTGCCTCGCTCGCCTCGATGATCCCGGGTGTGGTCTACCAGCGTGTGATCAAGCCGGACGGCAGTATTCGCTACACCTACCTCAGCGAGGGCGCCCGCGAGATGTTCGGCGTCTCGCCCGAGGAGGTGATGGAGGATCCCGAAGTTCTGTTCCGCACCTACAGCGACGAGTACAAGGCGAGTTTCAAGCAGCGCCTGAAGGAAGCCTCGAAGACGATGAAGCAGTGGGACGTCGAGGCGTCCATCGTCCGGGCCGACGGCTCGGTCAAGTACACGCATGCGATCGCCAAGCCCGAGCGGCTGGCGGACGGCTCGGTCCTGTGGACCGGCCTCATCCTCGATGCGACGCGGATCAAGGAAGCCGAGGAAGACCTGAAGGCCGCGAACCGCTCGGTCGAGGCCGCCAACAAGGCAAAGTCGCTGTTCCTCGCCAACATGAGCCACGAGATCCGCACGCCGATGAACGGCGTGTTCGGGATGACCGACCTGCTCATGCGCACCGACCTGACCGAGCGCCAGCAGCGCCTCGTCAACACCATCAACCAGTCGGCGAAAAGTCTGCTCACCATCATCAACGACGTGCTCGATGTGTCGCGCATCGAGGCCGGCAAGCTCGTGCTCGACCGGGATAGCTTCGACCTGCGCCGCTCGGTCGAGGAGACCGTCGATCTGCTGGCCGAGGCCGCGCACAAGAAGGGCCTCGATCTCTCGCTCTACATCGCGCCGGACGTCCCTGCGCGGCTGGCCGGCGATGTCGGACGCATCCGGCAGATCTGCACCAACATCATCTCCAACGCGATCAAGTTCACCAACGTCGGTGAGGTCGCCATCACGGTCGCCTGCGTCGGCCGCGAGAACGGCGACGCCCATATCGAGTTGCGCGTCCGCGACACCGGCATCGGCATCTCCAGGGAGGTGCAGGATCGGCTGTTCCAGCCCTTCGAGCAGGCCGACACCTCGATCTCCCGCCGCTTCGGCGGCACCGGCCTGGGACTCGCCATCAGCAAGCACCTGGTCGGGATGATGGGGGGCAGCATCACGCTCGCCAGCGAGGCCGGACTGGGAAGCGAATTCGTCCTGTCACTGCCGCTCGAGATCGTGGCCGAGGCGGAGCCCGAGGGTGTCCAGGTGGCGGCCTCGCTCGAGGGCGAGCGCGTGCTGGTGCTCGACGATCGCGCCGTGAACCGCGAGATCATCGCCAGCTATCTGCGCGAGGGACGCGCCGACGTCACCTGCGTCGAGACACCCGAGGCGGCCCTCAACGCGCTGCGCGCCGCCGAGCGTTCGGGGCGGGCGTTCTCCATCGCCATCATCGACATGGTGTTGCCGGGCTGCAGCGGTCTCGAGGTCGCCGACGAGATCAAGGCCGATCCCGCCATTGCCGGCGTGAAGCTGATGATGGTGACCTCGCTCAACTGGAAGGGCGACACGCAGATCGCGCGGGACCACGGCTTCCAGGCGTTCCTGACGAAGCCTGTGCACCAGCGCGAGCTGATCACGACGGCGACGCGCGTGCTGGCCCAGAAGGAGTTCGGGCTGCTCCCCAGGCCGGCTCCGGCGGCTCTCCTCGTGACGCGGGACAAAGCGGAAGGCGGCACCCGGGTGCTGGTGGCCGAGGACAATCCCGTCAACGTCGAGGTCGCCCGCGAGTATCTGGGCAACCTCAACTGCGCGATCACCCAGGCGAACAACGGTCTCGAGGCGGTGGCGGCGTTCTGCGAGCCGCGCTTCGACGTGATCCTGATGGATTGCCAGATGCCGGAGATGGACGGGCTCGCCGCGACCCGGCGAATCCGCGAGGCCGAGGCGGCCCTCGGGATGGCGCGGACGCCGATCATCGCCGTCACCGCCAACGCCTACGAGGAGGATCGCACCCGCTGCCTCGCGGCCGGCATGGACGACTTCCTGACCAAGCCGTTCACGCAAGAGCAACTCGAGCAGCGGCTGGCGCACTGGATCAAGAAGCCGGCGAGCGTGGTCGTGCCGGTGGAGATGCAGCCTGCGGACGCGCCGGTCGCGCCGGCGGCGGCCCCTGTGGGAGCCGTTGAGCCGACAAAGGGGCCGGCTCACGAGGTGCTCGACGCGGAGATGCTGGAGCGCCTGAGGAAGACACATCCGGCTCTGTTCACGCGACTGATCGAGACCTACGTGCGGATCGCTCCGGCTCTCGTCAAGACGCTCAGGGATGCTGCGCGAGAGGGCAATCTCGAGGTGTTGAAGACCACGGCGCACAGCCTCAAGTCGAGCACGGCCAACGTCGGCGGCGTCACCGCGTCCGGACTTTGCCGGGATCTCGAGATGTTGTTGAAGTCGACCCCGGCTGCGGCGGTGGAAACTTGGCGCCCGATGGTCGATGCGATCGACGCCGAGCTTGCCCAGGTGATCGCACAGTTGGCGGAACTGGGGCGCGCGGCCGCGGCCGCCTGACGTTTCCGGCTCGGCTCCGCATGGGGCCAGTGAACAGGAGAGGCCGCGTCGAGTTCATCGGCGCGGCCTCATTCTTTCCGGTCCGGGCTCGGTTCTACCTGTCACGCATCGTCCGCCAGATCGCATCGCGCATCGGGGTGATGAGGTAGTCGAAGGCGGAGCGCTCGCCGCGGATGATCAAAACTTCGGCGGGCATGCCCGGAACCAGCCGCTGGCGGAGGTCGTCGGGGATCTCGCCCTGCTCGATCACCACTTTGGCGCGATAGAAGGGCTG
>CAMDBL010000245.1 GCA_945889015.1 Devosia equisanguinis | reverse complement strand
AACTCGACCCGGCGCACTATGGCCGCAGCGCGCTGCCTCGGCGATTTCTCTACGAAATACCGGCGCAGACCGAGTCTGGTCAGATCGTCTGGGCGGACGCCCTGTACATCCGGGACCTCGCCGGCCAGTCGCGGTCTGGCATCGACATCGATGCCGACCGGCTGCGTAGGCTTGCGCTCATCCTCGACCTCTACGGCTTGGAAGATGCAGCCGCCGAGCTTCTTCTAGCATCGCCCGGATTATTTGGTGGCGACACGAACGAGCCCGCACTTGATTTTCTGGCTCAGAAAGTTCACGGACCGGGCATCACATGGCGACAAGTCGCCGAGGCATTTCTTGCAGATCCGATCGGCTTTCACTCCCGACTCGGCACGCAACGAGGCCGCTGATCCACCGTGATTTTGAAGTGATGGCTAAAGGCATCAGTCCTTGGAACTCGGATTCCAAGCCCTTTGCCTTGACCAAGTTGCTTGAGTAAGCTAGCGGACGCTTGCCGAAAGGCAAAGCTTCGGCCAGCTCACATTCTTTCCGATTTTGGCGCCATCGCATGCAGTCTAGGGTAGCACATTCAGCACCGTAACGAAGCCGGGCAGGCAATTTCTTGCGGCAGCGTGGGCCAATAGATCGGGAGTTTGCGAGTGGAAGTTTCAGGATCGCTGGCGAAGCTGTTGGCTTCCGTGCGGAGCGCGTTGCGGTCACACAGGACTCGCAAGAGAGCCCATGTCAGAGGATTGCAGTACGTTCGCGCCAGGGCATGGATGGATGCTGGTTTTCCGGAAGAGGCGGTCAGGGTCTACAAGAACTCCGACGCGATGGATACGTCACTTGCCGATGTTATTGAACTGCAAGGTAGTGCACTCAGCCAGGCGGGTCTGAAAGCTCTCGGTGAAGAAAGACTTGAAATGGCTACACGCCTGCGCCTCCAGGGCGGCGCCAAGACCACGCGCGACGCTACCCAATATTATATTCGCGCCAGATATTTGGCGCGCTCTGGCTTCGAGGAGCAGGCTCAAAAGCTCTTTCAAGAGGCAGAAGCACTGGATCCGACGTTTGCCGATGCCGTTGAAGCCCAGGGTGAGTTGCTCGACCTGATGGGCGAAGGTGTTATGGCCGCCGAGAAGTACCGGACGGCGCGCCGATCACGGGCCGCTATGCGCACTGGGCTGCCGGATCGTCATTTCGTGCATCGTCAGCGGGGTCGTTTCGTTGCCGAGATAATCGCCTATGATGCGGTCCTCAGGTCGCTCAAGAAGAATGCTTTGCCGTATATTGCGCGTGGAAATGCCTACCTGGCGACGGGGCGTCCGGCGGAGGCTTTGGCCGACTACGAGCGAGCGCTGCGGCTGAAGCCAAATGCGAGGGAAATCGCTGTCCTCAAGGGCGAAGCCCTGTTCATGCTGGGACGGTATGCTGACGCTCTTAGTGCCCTCGACTGGGCACTCGAGACAAGACCTGATGACGGCGAAGCTCTCAACTGCCGTGCCATCGTCCTTATCGCCCTGGGCCGGCTCAAAGAGGCCAATGGGGATTGGCGAAGGCAACTGCAACTGATGCCCGATGGCCACGCGGGAGCGCGCGCCTGCGTTGCCTTGCGCATGGCGGACTATGCAGCCGCGCTACCACAGCTGGAGCTTGCGCTCGCGCGCGAGCCGGGCGATCCGTACTGGCAACTTTACCGGCTGACGGCGCAGCGGCGGCTCGGGATTGCCGCCGAGGTGAGCGGGCCGACACCTGCCGGCTGTTGGCCGGCGCCGCTTCTCGCCTTGCATTCCGGCAGAATGACTGAGGATCAGGTGCTGGAGCGCGTCGACTCTGCGGACCAACTCGCGGAAGCTCTGTTCCAGATTGGCATTGTCAATTTTGACAGAGAGCGATCAGTGTCAGAAAGATACTGGCGGCGGGTGGCCAAACAATCGTCGCCATATCTAGTCGAGTTTGCCGCGGCGCATAACGAATTGTCGCGCGCAGAATCGGCGACGGGTCCCTAACGCGAGGCTTCCATGTTCTCCGTCATTCTTTATGGCCGCAACGACAGCCATGGCTACAATCTTCACAAGCGGGCGGCGATCAGCTTCAACGCGCTCGCTGAGGTCATGTCCGATCCAGACGATGAGATACTTTTTGTCGACTACAACACGCCGGACGATCATCCAACGTTTCCTGAGGCTATTCACGACACGTTGACCGAGAAGGCGAAGAAGATTTTGCGGATTTTTCGCGTTCGGCCAGAGCACCATGCTCACCTGAAGTCGAGAACGCATCTAGTTGCACTCGAGTGCCAATCGCGAAACATCGCACTCCGGCGATCGAACCCCAATAACCGGTGGATTCTCTACACCAATACCGACATGTTGCTGGTGCCGCGTCATTTGGGAGAATCGCTTAGCGACATCCTCGCGAGTGCGCCGGACGGCTTCTATGAGATTCCGCGTTTCGAACTGCCGGAGATGCTTTGGGAAGCGGCGTTTGACCGGCGTGATCCTGTGGGCAACCTCGACAAGTTGCGTCAGTGGGCGGTGCGCTATCACCTCAACCAGGTCGTGCACAATTTCATGCCGATGAAGTACGACGCGCTGGGCGACTTCCAAGCGGCGTTGCGCGAAGACATGTTTGCCATCCATGGCTTCGACGAGGAGATGTTGCTGGGATGGCACTGCGATTCAAACCTGGCGGCCCGACTTGCCTTGTACCGTGGTGGTGTCCAGACGCTGATCGACAAGGTCTTTGGATACCACTGCGACCATACTCGGGTCGCCGCCGCTAACAATAAGGGCCGAAAAACTAGGATGAACGACCAGGACCGCTATATCTGGGATGTTTCGTCGCCTTATCTTCCGGCACAGGCAGCTTCCTGGGGATGGCCGGATCTGGAGATCGAGGAGATACGACTTGATCGTGACACCTCCTATCAGAGGTTCACGGCCGGCCTTGATGCCGCGCTCGATCCCGCGACCGCCCCATACACATCAACCAGCCTCGAGTGGCATCTGTATGAGGATTTGACCTACGATATTCCACATACCATTCCTTTCGTCTGCGATCAGGTCCTCACCTTCCCCCGGTCCACGGCGGTCATGCTTGTGGCCGCCCGCGCGGAATTCGTTGCCCGTTTTGCCGCGGCATGGCCGCAAATGGGGTTCACCGGACCAATCTTGGTGCCGGAGGAATGTCGAGGCTTGCCAAGCGGCTTGCCGGGCGTGCAGACGGCTCCGTTTGCTGATTTGCTCAAGCGAACCCAAATGTTCATCTTCGAGTTCGGCGTTGCCACCCAGCGCAACGATGAGCGCGTCCGCGATGGGCGCAAGTGCGGCAAGCTCGATGTCGAACGGCTGAAGGTTGTCGAGAAGCTGTTCACCAGCGCGGCTTCGGCCGAAGCCAGTACCCGGCCGGCCGGCCACCGACTGCCCCGGCGATTTATTGGCGTGAATGTGATCTATAATAAGTTCTGGCCGTTGTTCACCGACTACATCGCAGCCAACATCAATCCGTTCTGCAGCCAGGTCCTGGCGGGGGCGCCGCGCAACGATGTGCCGATGAGACGGAAGATCGAGCACCTGCGCGCCCGATACCCGCGCTGAAGAAAGACACCGGACGAGGAGGCATACCTCAACCGGAAATGCTGGAAGGCTTCATGAACGCCATGAGCGATGCCGAGAGTCGGTTGCGCGGCGTTGGCGGTGTATATGGGACCGGGACGGGCGGGTAGAATTGCGCAGATCCAGCTTCGAAGGCGGCAATGTAGTCTTTATGCGAGAGGGCGACGGCGGCAGCTGGTTGTGCCTGTCCAGCGAGCAGTTCGAGTCCGACATCGACATCGAAGACGACCATGAGCTTCTGGCGGAATTCGACCAGGAGTTCTGCCGCCGAATCAGGCTGGTTCCATACCGAGAAAATCGCAGCGAGTTTGGCGAGCTTTTCGGGCCTCATCGCACTTCCGATGTCTCGCCAGTCAGGACCAGCAGGATCGCGGCCGTAGAAGGCTTCTGCCTGGAAAGGGCGGCCGGTCACCGTCTGCGCCGGCGCCGTGATGGCAAAGGGAGAGGGAAGAGCGGACATCGCATAGGTCCGAACATCCAGGCCCAGCAATTCGAAGCCACGGTCGCGCATGAATCTTTCCGTGTTGTGAAATACATGCTCCCAATCGCCGGTCCCGCCAACGAGGTTCACCTCCATGCGAGCCGCGAGCAGGCCCAGTTCGTCAAGATACCCGTCAAAGGAATTCAGCACCTCGAAATCCGGCCCGTCGATATCGATCTTCATGAAATCGACGTCCGTCCAGCCAAGTTCCATTAGCACCTTGGGCACCACCACCGGCTTGGCGGGATCGGCGAGCTGCGTCATGGTCCAAGCGTTGTGGTGGAGCTTCTCCTCTAGTGACGCCGCTTTGAGCTTCTCCTGCTGGAGGTGGTACATGCGACCGGCGCTGGAGCGAGGGAATGGATTGCGGACGTAGCGCGGCTTGCCGGCGACGCGACTGGCAAACGGATGATCGGGCGGTAACCCAACGAACCCGGCGATGTACTTGATGTCAGGGTGCGTTTCAGCAAGGGTGAGGCGCTCACACTCGTCAACGCTGGCGTCGAAGGCAACCGCCCGCAACCGCTCGCCAAACACACGCCAAGCAGGATCGATGCCGCCTGAACATCCTATGTCAACGAAGGTAAAGCGTTCCGTCGTAAGGCTACCGGCGACGAATGCAGCGAATGCTGTGGTCATGCCAAGAATAGATAGCGGCCGGTTCGCCAAGCGTCAAACAAGTCAGTGTCTGGCGAGGGCGGGCCGCGACAGGATGGTCGGTGCTTGTTGCGCCGGCAGGCTTGGGTGGGCAAGCGGCCTCGTAGCGGACAGGGGCAATCCGGGTGACTATCCTCCGCCTCGGCGAGCGGGTGGCGCGAGGCGCAAAGTTCGTTGAGATTGATTCCGATCCTGCTACCTTACCAGGCGATTGGCCGCACGACGCGATCAGCGCGCTGCGATGCCGCATCGCGTTGAAGTTGCGCTAGTGTCAGGTGGGGCCGGGTCTGAAGTTCTGGCGCGGCAAAGCGCCAAGGCCCCACGGGCCGGACGTTTGGTCAGGGAGGCGTTTCATGGGGGCCTGTTCGGCACCTTGGTATGAATTGAATATTTCAGCGCCTGACAACAACGTTAGTGCGTGTTGCTACTATAATGGCGCCGACAAGGATCCGTGGGATGACGAGCCGCGCGACCTGGCTTGGTATTGGAATGGCGAAGGCATGAAGGCATTGCGTCGCCTGCAGGCAAATCCGGCCCCCCCGACCCCCAATGGCTGCTCCACCTGGTTCTATTTCCAGCAAATGTTACCAGGCAGCTCGTATTACGATTTTTCTCCCGCGGAGCCTCCGACATCACTGTCGCCGATGCAGGCCGCCAATTGGCGGAAAGCCAAACTTGAGCATGCCGCCGGCATAGAGACCGTCGAGTGCGTGCCGCTCCGCATTTACGCGAACTTCGGCTATGCGTGCAACTTGTCTTGCACGATGTGTCATCAGGTGCCGCGACGCGGAGAATTGAAGCGTCAGGTGCTAGCCGACAACGTGCTGCGCTGGGGCGACCAGCTTTTGGGCTGCATGGAAGTTTGTGTCATCGGCGGCGAACCGTTCGCCCTCCCGGAAGCGATTAAGTTCATTCGCTCCTTCGCAGCCGACGAGCGCTACGAGTCGGTTCGTCTGTCAGTATTCACCAACGGAACGGTCATGCACAAGCACTGGCCGGCGTTGATGAAGAAGGAAAAGCTGTCGCTGGTGATCAGTCTCGATTCGATCGGCGAGGGTTTCCAGAAGATCAGGTTGGGAGGCGACTGGGCCGACGTCGAGCGCAACATGCTCAAGGCGCAAGAGATCAAGGCCAAGGAACGGCCTGAGTGGATGTTGTCGACGACGGCAAACATTCAGAAGGCTGGCGTGCCCTATCTCGGCGTGTATGCCCGATGGGACGTGAAAAACGGCATTCATTCGTTTTTCTACGACTTCATTTCCGCGCCTGGTGTCGAGGACACCTATCTGACCGACAACTTCCTCCACAATCCTCACCTGCTAGACGATATGCCTGATTGGGCTGACCATTTCGATGATGCCATCTCGACGTTCCGAAGTGCTGGCTGGAAGCATGAGACGGCCCTGCTCGAGCAGTTCCGTGATCGCGTCAAGAAGGCCAGTGAGGACAAGGCCGACCACATTCATCGCATGCGTCGTCAGCGTGGGCGCAATGACTGGATTCCGCAAAAGCCCGAAGATGGTCCCGAAACATGGATCGATCAGCTCGAGACCTCTGCGCCGGAGGGTAAGTCACCCGTACCTGTAGGCGAACACCAAGGACTCAAGGCTTTTTCTTTTACGCGCCTGGGCGATCATTTCGCCACTCCCTTTCTGAAGATCACACCGCCAGCAGAGGGTGGGCAATATCGGGTACGCGCTCACTGGCCAAAAGACACCCGCAACGATCCTTTCGTGCGACTGGCTCATGTCGCCGTTCAACGTGATTTCGGGCCCATCCTAGAAAGCTTTCAGGAGATCCTTGATTTTGGATTTGGGACGGATCTGATTCTGACAGGAACGATTCCTGGAGATGCGCGGGGCATCCGCATCATGATTACTCCGCTCGGGGAAACTGTGACAGTAC
>CAMDBL010000244.1 GCA_945889015.1 Devosia equisanguinis | reverse complement strand
GTATCGGTGCTCGATCGCACGATCTCGAAGCTTCGCATCTGCCTTCACCCGCCGAGTGATACCGCCCACGGCAAGCGATCTACCTGATTCGATCATTAGGTCAGCGAGTTACGTAGATGTCGCGGAAATGAAGGCACTGAAGCAGGTAGAAGACTTTAATAGTTTCGGCTTTGGCTGCAGTGCGCGGCATCACTTCCAAAAATAAGTTTGGAAGCGATGCTGCTGCGCCAGCCGGACTTTCGTCATATTGTCGAAAGCGCGCCGATTACCAACCGAGCGCGGCGACGGCAGCGATGGGGTGGGGTTGCTGTGCGGGCAGCAGACGCGCCAGGGCCGCTGGAGCAATCTCGCCGTCGCGCAGGATCTCCTCGCGATGGATCCCGCCCGCCACCAGCAGGCCGTCAATTCCATATCCCGCGGCGCCCGCCATGTCCGTGCGCACACTGTCGCCCACAGCCAGGATGCGCGCGCGCTCGACGGGCGCGCCGCGAATGCGCTCCGCCGCCCGGTGCGCCGCCTCGTAGGCCGGGAGATGCGGCTTGCCCGCCCAGTACACCTCGCCACCCATGTCCTCGTACAGCACGGCCAGCGTTCCGGCACACGGCACCAGCTTGCCACCGACGTCGACCACCAGATCGGCATTGGCGCAAACGAAAGCGAGCTTGCGCGCGATGGCTCGCGCAAACAGGGGCCGGTAGTCGTCGGGCGTCTCGTTGACATGGTCGCGCATACCGACACAGACGATCGCATCCGCATCCTCGACACCGTCGGCCGACGCCGCCGGCAGCCGCTCGAACAATGAACGGTCGAAATCGTACTCGAGCTTCAGCACGCGCCGGTAGCCGCGCTCGGCGACGTGCTCGAGCGTGATGTCGCCGGACGTGACGATGGCGTCCCACGCGTCGCGGCGTACCACCTTGTCGTCCAGCAGGCGCGCCACCGCGTCGGCCGGCATCGGCGCATTCGACAGCAGCACCACCGTTCCGCCCCCGGCGCGAAACCGCGTGAGGGCTTCGCCCGCCGGGCCATAGCCGCGCACGCCGTCATGCACGACACCCCAGATATCGCAGAACAGAACGTCATAGCGCGGCAGCAGCGTGCCTGCGCCGGGCAGGATGGGCGGAATACTGGTCATATGGGAGGTCGCGTGTCCGTTTCTGTAGCCAGCGCCTGTGCACCAGCTTCACCCCGCGTTGTCAATCGCGTGCGCATTCTGCGTCGTCCGCTCCGATTCCGTTGAGCGGAAGAGCCCGACCGCTGTAAACTGCAAAACTGGCATCGAGAGACGGCACCCCGGGGGAGACGCATGGACGAGCTCAGCTTGAAGCGGATCGCGCTCGATTATCACGAGGCCGATCCGCCGGGAAAGATCGCCGTCCAGCCGACCAAGCCGCTCGCCAACCAGATCGACCTGTCGCTCGCCTATACGCCGGGCGTAGCGCACGCCTGCACGGCGATCGCCGAGGATCCAGCCAATGCCTCTCGCTACACCGCGCGCGGCAACCTCGTCGCCGTGATCACCAACGGGACCGCCGTGCTGGGTCTCGGCAACATCGGCCCGCTCGCCTCCAAACCGGTGATGGAAGGCAAAGGCGTCCTGTTCAAGAAGTTCGCTGGCATCGACGTGTTCGACATCGAGATCGCAGAGAACGAGGCGGGCGCCTTCATCGAGGCCGTGGCCCGGCTCGAGCCGACGTTCGGCGGCATCAATCTGGAGGACATCAAGGCGCCGGAGTGCTTCGAGATCGAGCGTGCGCTGAAGTCGCGCATGAAGATCCCGGTATTTCACGACGATCAACACGGCACCGCCATCGTCGTCTCTGCCGCCATCGCCAACGGCCTGAAGGTGGTCGGCAAGAAGCTCGAGGATGTGAAGGTCGTCGCATCGGGCGCTGGGGCGGCCGCGCTCGCCTGTCTCAACCTGTTGGTCGCGCTCGGACTGAAACGCGAGAACGTCTGGATCGCGGACGTCGCGGGCGTGGTCTACAAGGGCCGCAAGGAGCTGATGGATCCGTACAAGGAGCCGTTCGCCCAGGAGACCAACGCCCGCACGATCGCGGAGATCTTCCCCGGCGCCGATGTGTTCCTCGGTCTTTCCGCGGGCAAGATCGTCTCCAAGGACATGATCGCCAGCATGGCGCCCAAGCCACTGGTGTTCGCCCTTGCCAACCCGACGCCCGAGATCCTGCCCGAGGACGTGAAGGCGGTGCGTCCAGATGCCGTGATCGCCTCGGGCCGAAGCGATTATCCCAACCAGATCAACAACGTGCTATGCTTCCCGTTCATCTTCAGGGGCGCGCTCGACGTCGGCGCCACCGAGATCAACGAGGAGATGAAGAAGGCCGCCGCGATCGCGCTGGCCTCGATCGCCGAAAGCGAGGCGTCGGACGTCGTGCTGTCCGCATACGGTGCGGACACATTCGTGTTCGGCCCGGAATACATCCTGCCGAAGCCGTTCGACCCTCGGCTGATCCTCGAAATCGCGCCGGCCGTCGCCAAAGCGGCAATGGACTCGGGAGTCGCCACACGACCGATCACCGATTTCGAGGCCTATCGCGACAAGCTCGGCGGCTTCGTCTACCGCTCCGGCTTCGTCATGCGACCGATCCTCGACGTGGCGAAGAAGGCGTCCAAGCAGCGTCTGCGCCGGCTGGTCTTCGCCGAGGGCGACCACCCCTACGTGTTGCAGGCGGCTCAGCAGCTCGTGTCCGAAGGGCTCGCGCGCCCCGTCCTCGTCGGGCGCAAGGACAACATCGCACGCATGCTGCCGCACCTCGGCCTGCGCATGCGGCCGGAGCGCGACTTCGACATTTTCGACCCGATGACCGACCCCAGAGTGCCGACGCTGACCGAGGAGTATCTGCGAATCGTCGAGCGCAGAGGCATATCGCCGAGCCATGCTCAGCGGGTCGTGCGCGCCGGCTCCACCGTGATCGCGGGACTGCTGCTGCGGCGCGGCGATGCGGACGCAATGTTGTGCGGCGCCGTGGGTCGTTATCAGACCCAGCTGCGGCACGTCTCGCAAGTCGTCGGCAATCAGGGGGGCGTGCGCGGCTTCGCGACGTTGTCGTGCATGATCCTGCCCAGCGGCCCGCTGTTCATGACCGACACCTACGTCACCTACGATCCCGAGCCCGAGCATTTGGCAGAGATCACGCTGCTCGCCGCCGAGGAGGTGCGCCGCTTCGGCATCGAGCCCAAGGTCGCGTTGGTCTCGCATTCGAACTTCGGCAGCGAGGAGACACCTTCTGCGCGCAAGATGCGCGACGTGCTCGGAATTCTGGCGGACTGGAACCCGAGCCTCGAGGTGG
This sequence comes from Devosia equisanguinis, assembly GCA_945889015.1. GTDB lineage: Bacteria > Pseudomonadota > Alphaproteobacteria > Rhizobiales > Hyphomicrobiaceae > CAMDBL01. The sequence continues at coordinate 3,424 of CAMDBL010000244.1, read as the reverse complement.
AAGGCGAGATGCACGCCGACGCTGCGCTATCGAGCTTCATCCGCGACGAGATCTTTCCGAGCTCGCGCCTGAAGGGCGCCGCAAACCTGCTGGTGATGCCCGGTCTCGATGCCGCCAACATCGCCTTCAACCTGCTGAAGGTGGTCAGCGGCGGCGTCGCCATCGGACCAATGCTGCTCGGCGCCGCCAAGGCCGTCCACATCGTCACGCCATCGACGACCGTGCGCGGGCTGTTCAACATGGCAGCGATCGCCATCGCGGATTCGCTCCTGCACGAAAGCGCGTGACGGCGGGGCATACCGGCGGCCTGACCGTCTTCGGCGTCAAGACATGCGCTTACAGCATGCCTTGACGCGCTTTGAGCAGCCGCACTTCGGCACGTCGCTCGGCCCCCACGCGCATGAGATGCTGCAGAGCGGCGGCTTCCGAGCCACCGGCTTGATCTGTCTGCGGATCGCACACGGAGAGAGTGCGATCTGAATCAAGGCGTTACTGTCCGCAGACATTGTATTTGGCAATTCATGGCATTCATAATTCAAATATCATCCAGGCCGTTGTGCGCCGCGGAATCGAATTCATTTCAGATCGGCGCGAACGGCATGGCGGCACGATCTTCTATTGCCGAATTGGAAACAGTTCTTCTTTTCTATTGTAGGTTGTGAATCCCGAATAGTTAACGAACCCTTAACGCTGATCAGACGGCCGACCAACAGCGTCCGTCAGATCTGAGCAGCGGGGGAGAGTTCGATGGCACGGGTGCGTCTCGAGTGGGTTCCGATCCAGGTCGCAAATCTCGGCCTGCTCGGTTTCGATCATCTGCAATTGAACTACGAAGCCTCCGACATGACGAGCCAGGATCAATGGTTCGTCATAGAAGGCATCCGCGGCCACCCCTACCTCGAGGCGCTCGGCTACGACGGGGTCACAACGCTCGCCGATGCCAATCCCACCGCGGGAGAAAACGGCGTCCCGCGCTACGGACAGGATCTGATCGACGCCATCGGAACACCTCAGAGCCGTGGCAGCCGTGCCTTGCCATTGCTCGATCCCTTCGATGCCTGGCAGACCTTGGCCTATCATGCCGGCGACATCGACGGCGAATTCACCTACTCGATCCTCGGCATTCCGGGCTCGGTGATCCCGTCGCAGAACTCGTCCTCGCTGATCGCCTCTCTGCTGTTTTACATCGGCATCGACATCTCGAACCATATTCCGTTCGGGATGCGGCGGACGTCGGGCATGCACACCCTGCTCGGCACGCAGGGTGACGACGATATGACGACGACTGAGAATTTCAGTGCTCTCGCTGGCGGGCGCGGCGACGACGAATTGAACGGTACGGATGCGAGCGAGCGCTTCTACGGCGGTCGCGGTGACGACCTCATCATGTGGAACAAGGGGTTCAACCTGATCCACGGGGGCCAGTGGAAGCTCTCCTACGCCGAGGACGGCACCGACACTGTCGATTATTCCGGCGGCGGCTACATCCTGATCCAGAAGAGCTTGTTCCAGCTCGAGAATGTTTCCCCAGACTATGTCGTGCGCGTGGGCAACGATGCCGTCGATCACCTGTACTCGATCGAGCGCATCCAATGGTCGAGCGCGAACGATACACTGCAGCTCGAGGACGTCGGCGTGCTCGAGGACGGCTTGCTGTTCAAGATGGGGGCCGAGACCACCACGGGTGGCGATCGAATCGAGCTCGCCGGCATGACGCAAGGCGTCCTCATCAACCCCACCGGCGTCGATGACCAGATCGCGATCAGTGCGCTGTCGACACCCGCCAAGGCCTCTTGGATCGAATCCGTCGAGACCATCGTCGGCACCGGGAGCAACGACAAGATCTATGTCGACAACAACGTCCACACGGCCGATGGCGGTGGCGGCGACGATGTGCTCGACGCCCGGCTCGTCACGGCATTCTCACCCTTCGATCTACAGGGCTACGACATCGTTCTGCAGGGCGGCACGGGCAACGACACCCTGGTCGCCAACGCCGGCCGGATGCTGCTCAACGGCGGCGACGGCGCGGACAAATTCGTCCTCACCGCGATGACGACCGGCACTACCAAGGTCGAGCTGGTGATCGAGGGCGCAGATGCCGCCGACAATCTCTATGTTCCGTATGCCTTCTTCGATGGCACCAATGGGATATTCGACGGCTCACAGCTGATGCCCGTCCTCGGCGGCATCGGCACGCCTGAGCAGACCGGCGGCGCCATGGCCTACTTCGACTGGCTGACGGAGAGCCAACGCTGGTTCGGCACCGACGGCTCGCAGGGGATCATCACGTTCGTCGGCGCCATCTGGTACGACATGGACGGCTCCGACCTCATGGTCCACATTTACAAGGGAGCGACAGCCGAATTCCCATACAGCGACGGCGCTGGCGGCACCTTCATGTACACGGAGGTTCTGCCGTTGATGTCGACCGAGACGCTGGTCAGGGTCAAAAACTATCAGGCCGGAGATCTCGGGATCAACTTCTACGACCCCGGCGAGGCCGTCGATCTGCAGCTCTCGAACGGAAGCTGGGTTTGGCACTACCCCAATTACGACGCCATCGTGCACACACTCACCGCAGACGGGGCCCGGCTGGCCGCACTCGAGGCGCGACCCGGGGCTGTCGAGATGCCGAGCGATGATCCGGCCAACTCTCCGCTGCCACTGATCGGCGGGGCCAGCGACGACACCTTGGCCTATGCGGGCAGCGGGTCGATCACGATCGATGGCCAGGAGGGCAACGATTCGCTCACGAGCGGTGCCGGCGACGACGTCCTGGCCGGTGGTTCCGGCGGCGACACCATGTCGGGCGGTGGCGGCAACGACAGCTATTTCGTCGACTCGCTGACCGACGTCGTGCTGGAAAGCGCCGGCGGCGGCGACGACGCGATTTATTCCAGTGTCGACTTGGTATTGTCCGACAACGTTGAGACCCTTCTGTTGATCGACGATGCCGTGTCCGGGACCGGCAACGCGCTCGACAACAAGATGGGTGGCACGGAGGCCGACAACGTTCTCATCGGCGGCGCCGGCAACGACCTTCTAGTCGGCTCAATGGGAAGGGACACGCTGATCGGCGGGAGTGGAGACGACCGCTACGGCTACACTCCGGGCGACGGCATCGACCTCATCCACGATCAGGGATCGGCGTCGGATATCGACGTGCTGATGATCAACTACGGCCTGGCCCCGTCCGATATCACAGTATTGCGGCCGATGGGCTCGCCGCAGGACCTGTTGCTGCTCCTGAGCGATGGCGGCCGCATCAATCTTCAACCTGGATCGGTGGCTTCGGGTTGGTGCTGACGCTGTGGCGTCGGCGGCGAGGGGCGGGGCACCAGCAACGAAAACCGCGCAAGCTTCGCACTTCGCGGGGCTCGATCGCCCCGGCGCCGGCACCCCGACAGTGGCGGTGTCAGAC
>CAMDBL010000243.1 GCA_945889015.1 Devosia equisanguinis | reverse complement strand
GCTTCGGCGGCTACGTGCCGAAGAATTTCGACGAGGAGTTCCACGGCACCGTCACACTACGACACGCGCTTGCGCAATCGCTCAATATCCCCGCTGTGAAAGCATTGAACGCGGTGGGGCCGATGCGGCTGATGGGCACGTTCAAGCGCGCCGGCGTCGAGCCGGTCCTGCCCGGCGGGACCGAGCCGACGCTCGCCATTGCGCTCGGCGGATTGGGCATGAAGCTGACGGATCTCGCCACGCTCTATGCCGCGCTCGCCAACCAGGGCGAGGTGGTGGAGTTGCGGATTCGGAGGCCTGCCCCCAACGCTGGGGATGGTCGTGGAGAGGGAAATCGCAGACCGGCTGTTGTAGGGCTTCCCGCCCCCTCCCCCTCCCCACAAGAGGGAGTGGGGAGAATCCTCCCTGCGGTCGCTGCCTGGTACGTGACCGACATCCTCAAGGACGCGCCGCCGCCAGCGAGCGCGCGCGGCGGACGGATCGCTTACAAGACGGGGACGTCGTATGGCTATCGTGATGCCTGGGCGGTGGGCTACGACGGCCGCCACACCATCGCGGTCTGGGTCGGCCGTCCCGACGGCGCGGCGACGCCCGGCCTTACCGGACGCACGGCCGCAGCCCCGATCCTGTTCGATTCCTTCCAGCGCATCGACGAAAAGCGCCAGCCGCTGCCAAAGGCTCCGAGTGGTGCGCTGAAGGTGCAGGGCGCCGAATTGCCGCTACCGCTGAAGCGATTCCGCGAAAGCAACGACGAGATCGCGACGGCCGGCCCATTCCTGACCCTGCCGGTGCAGATCGCCTTCCCGCCCGATCGCTCCGAGATCGAGGTGGAGAGCGATGGCGATCCGATCGTGGTCAAGGCCGAGGGCGGAGCACTGCCGCTGACGTGGCTCGTCGATGGAGCCCCTGTCGGCAGCGACGCCCACAAGCGCGAGCTGGCGTGGGTGCCGGCCGGGCGCGGCTTCGTCAAGCTATCGGTGGTGGACGCCGACGGTCGCGTCGATCGCGTTGTGGTCCGAGTAAAGTAAAAAAGGGGACAGACTTGAACGTCTGACCCCGCCTCTCACGCGCGTGGAGCAGTACCGGACGCGGCGCGCCCGACACCGTCATCGTTGTTCAGCTCGCGGCGGCAACAGCGCGCTCGGCCATGACCGTCACGAGTGCGGCGCGATACTCCGCGCTGCCGTGGATGTCTCCCATCATGTCGTCGGCCGGCACCTTGATGCCCTTCACCGCCTCCGGCGAGAAGTTGGCGGCCAGGGCCTGCTCCATCGCGGGAACACGGAACACGCCGTTGTTTCCGGAGCCCGTCACCGCGACGCGTACGCCAGACGCCGTCTGGGCGACGAACACGCCGACGAGGGCATAGCGCGACGCGCGCTGCTCGAACTTCGCGTAGCCCGACTTCAGCGGCTTGGGGAAGCCGATGGCGGTGATCAGCTCGCCCTCCTCCAGCGCCGTCGAGAACAGGCCGGTGAAATACTGATCGGCCGGGATCTGGCGGCGGTTGGTGATGATCGTCGCGCCGAGCGCCATCGCGGCGGCGGGATAATCCGCTGCCGGATCGTTGTTGGCGAGCGAGCCGCCGATGGTGCCGCGATGGCGAACCTGGGCGTCGCCGATGCCGTCCGCGAGCTTCGCCAGCGCGGGAATGGCCGCGCGCACGCCGTCGTGGACCGCGACCTCGGCATGCGTCGCCATCGCGCCGATGCCGACGCCGTTGCCGGCGATGTGGATGCCCTTGAGCTCGGGCACCTTCTGCAGGTCGATCAGCACGCCTGGGCGGGCGAGGCGCTGCTTCATCGTCGGCAGCAGCGTCTGGCCGCCGGCGAGATACTTGGCCTCGGCGGCGCGAGTGGCGGTGCCGACCGCATCGGTCACGGAGCCGGGGCGCGCATAGTTGAACGAGTACATCTGAGATCTTTCTCCCTGGATCGGTTATTCGGCGGCCTTGAGCGCCGGCATCCGGTTGATCGCCCGCCACACCTTCTCGGGCGTGGCCGGCATGTCCATGTCGGTGACACCATAGTCGCGCAGCGCGTCGACCACCGCGTTGATGACGGCGGGCGGCGCACCGATGGCGCCGGCCTCACCGCAGCCCTTGACGCCGAGCGGATTGTGCGTGCACGCCGTCACCGTCGTCGTCACCTTGAAGGAGGGCACGTCGTCGGAGCGCGGCATCACGTAGTCCATGTAGCTCGCGGTCACGAGTTGTCCGCTCTCGTCGTAGACCGTGTTCTCGAGCAGCGCCTGGCCGATGCCCTGGACGAGGCCGCCGTGGACCTGGCCCTCGACGATCATCGGATTGACGACATTTCCGAAATCATCGGCGGCGACGAACGAGACGATCTTGGTCTGGCCCGTCGCCGGATCGATTTCCACCTCGCAGACGTAGGTGCCGGCGGGATAGGTGAAATTCTTCGGATCGTAAAACGCCGTCTCCTCGAGACCCGGCTCGATCGACTCGATCGGGTACTTGTGCGGCACGTAGGCGGTCAATGCCACCTCCGCGAACGTCTTCTTCTTGTCGGTGCCCTTGACCTGGAAAGCGCCGTCCACGAACTCGATGTCCTTGTCGGACGCCTCGAGCAGATGGGCTGCGATCTTCTTGCCCTTCTCGATCACCTTGTCGACGGCGTTGACCATCGCCGAGCCACCGACGGCGAGCGAGCGCGAGCCGTAGGTGCCCATGCCGAACGGGATCTTGGCGGTATCGCCGTGGACGATGTCGACGTTCTCGTAGGGAATGCCGAGCTTGTCGGCGACCACCTGCGCGAACGTCGTCTCGTGGCCCTGGCCGTGGCTGTGCGAGCCGGTCAGGATGGTGACGTTGCCGGTCGGATTGCCGCGGACGGACGCGACCTCGGAGAGGCCGGCGCGCGCGCCGAGCGATCCCACGAGGCTCGAGGGCGCGATACCGCACGCCTCGATATAGCTGGCGACGCCGATGCCGCGCAACTTGCCGGCCGCCTTCGCGGCCGCGCGTCGGCTCTCGAACCCAGCGTAGTCGGACAGATCCAGCGCCTTCGCCATCGACGCCTCGTAGTTGCCGGTGTCGTAAACCACGGCGACGGGGGTCTGATACGGGAACTGATCGGGCTGGATGAAGTTGCGGCGGCGGATCTCGGCCTGGTCGAGGCCGAGCTCGCGCGCCGCCTTCGACATCAGCCGCTCGATGAGGAACGAGGCCTCCGGACGGCCTGCACCGCGGTAGGCATCGACCGGCACCGTGGTCGTGAACACCGCCTTGACGTTGCAGTGCACCGCCGGTGTCGTGTACTGGCCGGCGAGCAGCGTCGCATAGAGCCAGGTCGGCACGCTGGTCGCGAACGTCGAGAGATAGGCGCCCATATTGGCGAGCGTATCGACGCGCATGCCGAGCGCCTTGCCGTCCTTGTCGAACGCCATCTCGGCGTGGGTGACGTGGTCACGGCCCTGGGCATCCGACATGAACGACTCGGTGCGCTCGGCGACCCATTTGATCGGACGTCCGATCTTCTTGGACGCCGCCGTGACCAGCGCCTCCTCGGCATAGTGGAAGATCTTGGAGCCGAAACCGCCGCCGACGTCGGGAGCCAGCACACGCAGCTTGTGCTCGGGAATGCCGAGCACGAAGGCGCCCATCAGCAGCCGGATCACATGCGGATTCTGGCTGGTCGTCACGAGCGTGTAGTCCTCGGTCGAGCTGTCGTAGCTGCCGATCGCCGCGCGCGGCTCCATCGCGTTGGCGACGAGGCGCTGATTGACGATGTCGATCTTGGTGACATGCGCGGCCTTGGCGAAGGCGGCGTCGGTCGCCGCCTTGTCGCCGAGCTCCCAGTCGTAGCAGAGGTTGTTGGCCGCCTCGTCGTGCACCGCGGCAGCGCCGTTCAGCGCCTTGACCATGTCGACCACCGCCGGCAGCGGCTCATAGTCGATCTTGACGAGTTCGGCCGCGTCCTTCGCCTCCTGCAGCGTCTCGGCAATGACTGCAACCACCGGATCGCCGACGTGACGGACCTTGCCGTGCGCCAGGATCGGATGCTTCGGCTCGATCATCGGCTTGGAGTGCTTGTCGGTGATCAGCCACCCGCAGGGCAGACCGCCGACGTTGGCGAAGTCCTCGCCGGTCAGGATCGCGACGACGCCCGGCGCCTTCTCGGCCTCGGCCTTGTCGATGCCGCGGATTTTCCCGTGGGCGAGGTTGGAGCGCAGGATCATGCAGTGAGTCTGGTTCGGCAGACTCATGTCGTCGGTGTAGCGCCCGACGCCGCGAAGGAACTTGAAGTCCTCGCGGCGTTTGACCGATGCGCCGATACCGTTTGGGCTGCTAGCCATGGGGATTCCTCAGCGTTGCTCGGTGACGGAATGTCGGTGGCGCCTTATTCGGCGGCGGCCTTGCCCGACATGGAATCGGCGGCGATCTGCACCGCCTTGACGATGTTGTGGTAGCCCGTGCAGCGGCAGATGTTGCCCTTGAGCCAGGTGCGGATCTCGTCCTCGCTGGGGTTCCTGTTCTTCTGCAGCAGGTCGGCCGCCGACATCACCATGCCCGGCGTGCAGAAGCCGCACTGCAGCGCGTGCGCCTCGCGGAACGCGGCCTGCACCGGGTGGAGTTGATCGCCCCGGGCGAGCCCCTCGATCGTCGTCACGCGGGCGCCGTCCGCCTGCAGCGCGAGCGTGGTGCAGCTCTTCACCGAGTTGCCGTTGATGTGGACTACGCAGGCGCCACACTGGCTCGTGTCGCAACCGACATGGGTGCCGGTGAGCTGCAGGTTCTTGCGCAGAAAATCGACCAGCAGCGTGTTGGCCTCGACGTCGGCCGTGACGGGCTTGCCGTTCACCTCCATCCTGACCTGGGGCAAGGGCGCTCCTCCTCTTTGGTTCTGATCTGTTGAAAGTCATCGACGACGGGCAGGGACCGGCCGACGGCGCTGGCGGACGATCATACCTCGGCGCGGTGCCGGTGAACGCTCGCTGTGCCCGATCTGCCGGCCCCCGAGGGTAGCCGTGGTGGAGCGTAGTTCGCCGCCTCGATGCATTCAAGCCGGAACTGGCGGCCCGAAGCAGGACGAAAGGTGGGATGGGAGCCGAGGAGAGGCCGCACGCCGGGGCGTTCCGCTGGCTCCGATCGAGCGATCCGCCGGCCGAGCCTTGGGGGCGACACGAAACAGAGTGGGCGGCCGCTTGTAGGCGTGGCCATTAACGCGCCTAAGCACCCCGTCATGACGTGCGAGACTGGCGACGGTGCGATGCGCCCGAGACGAGCGCACCACACCCGCCGTCCACGATCAGGATTTCTTCAAATTGCAGGTGGTCCCACCACCGTAAGCGGCACCTTCCTTCCAGCAGCCCGAGCTGCGGCAACTGGCGAGCTTGGGGCGGCAGTGGTCCGCGGTGCACTTGGCCTTGGTATGGCCGGCGGCATTGTTGGCGCAGCGCGCTGCACATTGATTGAAAAAGCTTTGGCATGTCGAGGCGCTGGCATCGACGGTTGCCACGCCGAGCAGAAGCAGCGACACACTCAAACGGATCATGTTGCGCATCTGGATCCCCCTGACTGAAACTACTGCGTAGGTAGTTTCACAGGAGATTTTATAGATCCGAGCACGGACAGGCGCAACTGTGGAGTCGGCGCAGACTCACGTCCCCATCGGCGATGCAACCGATATCCTGGCGATCTGTTGTGTGTCGGTCACGCGGCACGGCGCCAGGTGGTGCACTGGTCCAGGTGCACCTGACGGGATGCGCGCCCTTGCTCAGTCGAACATGATGACGCCGCGAGCGACGGTGCCTTTGACGAGGTTCTCGAAGCCCTCGTTGATCTCGTCGAGCTTGTAGGAGCGGCTGATCAGTCCGTTGAGGTCGAGGCGGTTGTCCATGGCGAGATCTGCCAGCACGCCGAAGTCGATGCCGGGGCGGATCGACCCGTAGTAGGTGCCCGACAGCGTCTTCTCGGAGAACACCATCTGGAACGGCGAAATCGGCGCGCGCACGTCGACGGCGGGGATGCCCACCAGCACCGCCTGGCCGCCGGGCGCGAGACAATCGACGCACTGCAGGCAGGTCTTCTCGCCGCCGATCGCGTCGAACGAGAACTCGGCGCCGAGACCGCCGGTGATCGCGCGCACGCGCTTCACCACGTCCTCCGTCTTCGCATTGATTGTGTGGGTAGCGCCGAACGTGCGGGCATATTCGAGCTTGTTGTCGAGCAGGTCTACGGCGATGATGGTCTTGGCGCCGGCGAGCTTCGCCCCTTGCACCACGTTGAGGCCGACACCGCCGCAGCCGACGACGACAACGCTCGATCCGGCCGGCACCTCGGCATGCCGGATGACGGCGCCGACGCCGGTCGCGACCGAGCAGCCGATGATCGCGGCATAGGCCCAGGGCAGGTCCTTGCGAACGGGCACGAGCTGCTCGGCGGGGCAGACGACGTACTCGGAGAACGTGCCGATACGCGCCATCTGGTTGACGTTCTCGCCGTTCAGCTTGAGGCGATGCGTGCCGTCGAGCATCTGCACGCGCGGGGTGTCGTTGTGGCCCGTGCAGAGCACCGAGCGGCCGTCGTGGCAGTAGTGGCAGTGGCCGCAGTTCGGCCGAAACGAGAAGATGACGTGGTCGCCGCGCTTGACGTTGGTGACGCTGGGACCGAGTTCCTCGACGATGCCGGCGGCCTCATGGCCGAGCACCATCGGCAGCGGCATCGGCCAGTCGCCGTTCATGATGTGCCAGTCGCTCATGCAGACGCCGGCCGCCTTGACCTTGACGCGGGCCTCGCCGGCT
>CAMDBL010000242.1 GCA_945889015.1 Devosia equisanguinis | reverse complement strand
ATCGACATCGTCAATTCGCTGTTTCCGACGTGGCTCAAGAACCTGGTCGAGATGATCGGGCACGTCCTGTTCCTTTTGCCGATCACGCTGGTGATGCTTTACACGGCGACGCCGTTCTTCATCACCTCCTGGAACCAGAACGAGCAGTCGACCAATGCCGGCGGCCTGCCGCAATGGCCGGCGAAGTTCATCGTGCCGCTGGCGTTCGCACTGCTGCTGATTCAGGCGATCTCCGAGATCATCAAGCGAATGGCGATCATCTCCGGCGACCTGCAGGAGACGCGGTCGGGTGGCGGCCATCACGCGGCAGCCGAGGCCGAGGCCAAGCGTCTGCTCGACGAGATCGCCGAAAAGGGCCCGGCAAAGCAGCCCTGATCGACGCTCGCGCAGTGCCGCCGCCGTCCGGCGCCCGGCCTTCACCTTCCGAAGTTCGTATCCAACACAGCCGCCCCGAACGAGGGCTGGGAGTTGCCGATGGCAGCCTTTATCGCTGAGAACATGGCGCCGATCATGTTCTTGTCGCTCGTCGTGTTCCTCTTGCTCGGCTATCCCGTCGCATTCTCGCTCGGCGCCGTGGGCTTGTTGTTCTTCGTCGTCGGCGTCGAGCTGGCCCCACTGTCCAAGGGCTCGATCAATCTCGCCTGGCCGCTGCTGCAATCATTGCCCGAACGCATTTACGGCGTGATGAGCAACGATACGCTATTGGCCATTCCATTCTTCACGTTCATGGGGCTGGTGCTCGAGCGGTCCGGCATGGCCGAGGATCTGCTCGATACCATCGGGCAGCTGTTCGGCACGGTGCGCGGCGGTCTCGCCTACGCGGTGGTGTTCGTCGGTGCGCTGCTGGCGGCGACTACCGGCGTGGTGGCGGCGTCGGTGATCTCGATGGGTCTCATCTCGCTGCCGATCATGTTGCGCTACGGCTACGACCGGCGCGTCGCGGCCGGTGTCATCGCGGCCTCCGGCACGCTCGCCCAGATCATCCCGCCGTCGCTGGTGCTGATCGTGATGGCCGACCAGCTCGGCCGCTCGGTCGGCGACATGTACGAGGGCGCGTTCATTCCCGGCGTCGTGCTCGCCGGCCTCTATGCTTCGTGGATCTTCCTTGTCAGCGTCTTCTCGAAAACCGCCGCGCCGGGCCTGCCGCCGGAGGCTGTCGGCTTCCGTGAGGACAACGGCAAGCGTGGGCTGCTGTCGCTGCTGATATTGACCATCGTCTCGTCCGGCATCGGCTACTACGTGATGAGCAAGTCGACCTACAAGGGGGCCGACTTCGTCATCCTGATCATGGCGGTCGCCATCGCGGTCGCGTTCGTGGTCGCGGTGCTGAACTGGATCCTCGACAAGATCACGGGCTTCCGCATCCTGTCGCGGCTGGCGCAGCAGGTCACCTTCGTCATGGTGCCGCCGCTGTTCCTGATCTTCCTCGTGCTGGGCACCATCTTCATCGGTCTGGCGACGCCGACCGAGGGCGGAGCGATGGGTGCGCTCGGCTCGATGATTCTGGCAGCGACGAAGCGGTTGTTCGACAACGATCCCCGCCGCTTCAACTTCGCCATCATCAAGTCCGCGACGGAGTCGACGGCCAAGCTGTCGGCCTTCGTGCTCTTCATCCTGATCGGCGCCCGCATCTTCTCGCTCACGTTCTATGGCGTGAACGGCCACATCTGGGTCGAGCACCTGTTGACCTCGCTGCCCGGCGGCGCCACCGGCTTCCTGATCTTCGTCAACATCCTCGTGTTCCTGCTGGCGTTCTTCCTCGATTTCTTCGAGCTCGCCTTCATCATCATTCCGCTGCTGGGACCGGCGGCGGAGAAGCTCGGCATCGATCTGATCTGGTTCGGCGTCATCCTCGGCGTCAACATGCAGACGAGCTTCATGCATCCCCCGTTCGGGTTCGCGCTGTTCTACCTGCGCTCGGTCGCGCCGCGCGATGCCTACGTCGACAAGGTCACGGGCAAGCTCACCGATCCCGTCACGACCGGGCAGATCTACTGGGGTGCCGTGCCCTATGTCGTGATCCAGTGCATCATGGTGGCGCTGGTGATCGCCTTCCCCGGCATGGTGATGCATTACAAGAGCGCCGGGCCCGTCATCGACCCGAGCAAGGTCGAGATCAACGTGCCGGGCTTCGGCCTGCCGGGCGCTCCCGGCGGCTTCCCGGGCCTCCCCGGTCTGGGCGCGCCTCCGAGCTTCGGCACCCCGCCTGGCCTCGGCGCGCCGCCGAGCTTTGGAGCCCCGCCGGCAGGGCTGACGCCACCGCCCGCGATGCCGGCAATGCCGCCCGTGCCGGCGATGCCTCCAGCCCCCACCGCCGCCCCAGAGGCTCTCGCGCCGGTGATCCCGGCACCTCCAGCGGCAACTGTACCATCACCGGCCGCCGCGCCTGCGTCGACGCCCGGACAGTCGAGCCTCGACAGCTTGCCCGCGGCGCCTTCGATCGGCGGGTTGCCGGCGGACCTGCAGCCGCCGCCGGCGAAGAGCAACTGAGGATCATGCACAGGCTCCGGCGTTCCCGCTCCGGAGCCTTTTTTCTCGCGTACACGTATTATCTGTCTGCGACGGCACGCCGCGCGATCCGGCAAATTCGAAGCAAATTCGCGACAATTGTGTCATCCGGCCTCCACCCGATCTTTGCGCAACTCGGCTAGTCTCGCTGCTGTTGCCGACATGCCGCCCGGCTCAGAGCGTCGAAGGTGGGGTTTGCACGTGATCGCGCCGGTGAGGGGAGCGGGGGTGTCACCCAACGTCCCGCTGCTCCTCGCCGGCTGGCGGGGGCGATGCGCCGCGCGGCGCCGCCCATTCCATTCATGTCGCCGGCCACGATTTACCATTTGTTTACTATGTGCCGGTAAGGACTGATTCATCCTGATTGCGTTTGTATGAAGGCGGGGTGCGTCGATGGCGTCCGAGTCCAAGCCGTTCAAGATCGACGGCACAACGGGTGACGATCTGATCACCGGCGAGTTCCTCGATCCCAACCTGATCTACGGCGGCGAAGGCAACGACACACTGCTCGGTGGCGACCACGGCGACGTGCTGGTTGGTGAGGGCGGTCACGACAGCATCCTCGCGGGTAGCGGTGACGACGCCGTCTGGGCCGGCGGCGGTAGCGATTTCGTCGACGGTGGCACCGGCAACGACACGCTGAGGGGCGACGGCGGCGACGACACCGTCGATGGCGGTGCGGGTGACGATCTCGTCTATGGCGGGGCCGGCGCCGATCGTCTGGTCGGGGGCGTTGGCCTCGATCGCCTTTATGGTGGCACCGGCAACGACAGCCTCTCAGGTGGCGCGGACGACGACCTCCTCCACGGCGAGGACGGCGCCGACGTGCTCAGCGGTGACGACGGCGACGACACGCTGGCGGGCGGGATCGGTAACGACAGCCTCTACGGGGGGGCGGGCGCCGACTTGCTCCACGGCGACGATGGCGCCGACCTGCTGTCCGGCGACGCGGATTCCGACACGCTGAACGGCGGTGCGGGAGACGATACGCTCGCGGGCGGCGCCGACAGCGACGTCGTGTACGGCAACGACGGCAACGACATGATCACGGGCGGCGCCGGCCACGATCTGCTGTCCGGCGATGCCGGCGCGGATACGCTGTGGGGCGAGGCCGGCGACGACACCATCGACGGCGGAGACGGCAGCGACAACCTGAGGGGCGATGCCGGGCACGATCGCATTACCGGCGGCAGCGGCAGCGACAAGCTCGACGGCGGCGATGGCCACGACTGGATGGATGGCGGCGACGGCAACGATGTACTGAACGGCGGCGGCGGCAACGATACGCTGTCCGGTGGCATCGGCAACGACGGCTTCTTCGGCGGTGGCGGCAGCGACCTGATCCTGGGCGGCGACGGCAACGATCGCATCTACGGCGACGGCGGCGACGACATCGTCTGGGGCGGTGCCGGCAACGACACCATGACCGGTGGCCAGTCGTCCGGCGGATCCGCGGGGCGCGACACCTTCGCCTGGATGCGCGCCGACGTGGTCACGGCCGACGGCGCCTCGGCCGGCTTCGACCGGATCACCGACTTCGGCGCCGGCGACCGGCTCGATCTGTCGGCGGTGCTCCAGGGCACCGCGCCTGCGACGCTGGATATGGTCCGGCTGGCCGATACGGCGCTCGGCACCGTCGTCTCGGCCGATGTCGGTGGCGGCCAGGTGATCGATATCGTGCTGCTCGAGGGGCTTCACGGCCTCGATATTCACGACCTCGTCACGAGCGGTTCGGTAATCCTTTAACTCTTCTCGGTATGGTGAACCGCTGATCGGGAGTCTCCGCCGTCGCGGAGGCTGGCCGGCCATGGACTCGGGTTGTGAGTATGCGTACTTCGCGTCAGATGTTGAAGCAGGTGCGGCGCGCCGTTTTCGCCGCGTTCTTCTTCAGCGGCTGCGTCAACGTGCTGATGCTGGCCACCCCGCTCTATACGCTGCAGGTGTTCGAGACGGTGGTGCCGACCGGCAGCATCGAGACGCTGGTGCTGCTCTCGCTGATGGCGGCCGCCGCGATGCTGGCGCTAATGCTGATCGAGCTCGTCCGCGACACGATCCTGCTCAGGACCGGACTGTGGCTCGACCACATGCTCGGCCAGCACATCCTCGAGAACGGCCTCAAGATCGGCCGCGCGCCCGCCGAAATGCGGGCCGATTCCCGCGCCCTCGCCCAGGTCCGCCAGTTCCTCTCCTCGCCAGCGCTCGGCGCCCTGCTTGATGCCCCGTGGACCCCGTTCTTCATGGTGGCGTTGTGGTTGATCCATCCGACGCTCGGTATCATGGCGGCGTGCGCCGGCGGCCTGCTGGTGATCGCGGCGCTGGCGCAATCCCTGCTCACCGCCCGCCTGCAGGTGGAGAGCGCCCAGGCGCGCGAGACCGCCGATCAGTGGTGGCAGACGGTCACCCACAACAGCCAGTTGACCGGTGCCCTCGGTCTCGCCCGCGGCGCCGCCGATCAATGGGAGACCTTCAACCGCGCTCACGTCGCCGGCAGCTATTCGCAAGGCAAGCGGGCGAGCGTGATCAAGGCGCTCGCGCGGGCGGTCAGGATCGCCTCGCAGCTCGCGATCTACGGCCTCGGCGCCTGGCTGGTGGTGCGTAGCGAGCTGGCTCCCGGCGCGCTGGTCGCATCCGCGATCATGCTCGGCAAGGCCTTGGCACCGCTCGAGAGCGCCGTCAGCTCGCTGCGCATGGCGCAGGCGGCCTTCGTGTCCTACCGCCGGCTGAAGAGCCTGCCGGCCGACGCGACCGTACCGCGACTGATGGATGGCGAGGCCGCCGCGCTCGGGCGCCTCGTTCTCTCCGACGTGGCCCATTATCATCCGACCCGCAAGACCCCGGCACTGCGCTCCGTCAGCCTGACGATCGAGCCGGGCGAGTGCATCGGCATCGTCGGCCCCAACGGCTCCGGCAAGTCGACGCTGTGCGGCATCCTCGCTGGCGCGACGCAGCCGACCGCAGGCGTCGCCGACCTCGACGGAGTCGCCGTCGCCAAGTGGCAGCGCGCCGACGGCCCCCCGCCGATCGGCTACCTGACCGACGATCCGGTGCTGGTCGAAGGCACCGTCTACGACAACATCTGCCGGTTCCGCGAGGCGACCCTGATCGGTGTCGCCCAGAGCGCGATGCGCGCCGGCGTGCACGAGACGCTGAGTGCACTGCAGAGCGGCTACGATACCCAGGTCGGTCCTGGTGGATCGGGCTTGTCGCTGCGCGAGCGCCGTGCCGTGGCGTTGGCGCGTGCGGTGCACGGTGCACCCCGGATCATCGTGCTCGACGAGCCCGAGCTCGGCCTCGACGGCGCCAGCCTGCGCCAGCTCATGAAAATGCTCGAAGGCTTGCGCGAGCAAGGAATCGGCTTGGTCGTCGCCACGCAGGATCCGCGCCTGCTCCGGCTGACCGACAAGGTCGTCGTGTTGAACGCCGGCGCGGTGCAGTCGGTCGGGCCGAGCGCTGATCTCGCCCGCCGCATGCAGGTCGTCGGACAGCCCTCGGGCGGCGATCAGAGCGGCCAGCAGGGGCAGCCGTCGCCGTCGCGGGCCGCCGGCGACGCCACCAGTCAGAAGCGGGGATGAGCTCGATGGCCGCCACGTCTGCACAATCCAGCTCGTCGGTCGCGGTGCGCAAGCCGCCGCGGCTCAACATCCGCGGTCCGGTGCTGCTCGGGCTCGCCGTGGTCACGGTGTTTTTCGGCGGCGGCATCGGCGGCGCCGCCTATGCGCCGATCGACAAGGGCATCGGCGTCTCCGGCACCATCATCGTCGAGACCAAGGTCAAGGCGGTGCAGCATCAGAAGGGCGGCACCGTCGACCGCATCCATGTCGCGGAAGGCCAGGAGGTCAAGGTCGGCCAGCTGCTGTTGACGCTCGACAGCAGGTCGATCGATGGCCAGCTCGCGGCTCTGAAGGCGCAGGCCGAGGCGGCGCAGCGGCAGCTCTCGCTGATCCGCCAGGAAACGGCGACGATGACCGATCTGCTCGATCGCAAGCTCGCCGCCAAGTCGCGGGTGCTGTCGCTGGAGCGGCAGGTGGCCGAGATCGAGAAGGAGAATGCGGGCCTCGGCGCGCGCATCGCGCTCGCCGAGCAGGAGCTGCAGCGCAACGAGATCCGCTCGCCGGCCTCGGGTCGCATCCTGTCGCTGGCGGTGACGGGGCCGGGCGCGGTGATCCAGCCGGGCACCACGGTGGTCGAGATCGTGCCGGAGCAGGATCGCTTGGTGATCGAGGGCAGGGTGCCGCCAGGCTCGATCGACAACATCATGCCGGG
>CAMDBL010000241.1 GCA_945889015.1 Devosia equisanguinis | reverse complement strand
GAGCGGCGGGAGCCGCATAAACCAGCCGGTCGTAAGGCCGGCAGTCACTCGCGGCCTCCGCCGCTCCGCGCCCCGAACCTCGACCCGTGGGAGACCAGGACACATGTTGTATCGACGGCTTTTCGACCGGCCGCCGCCGTCCCCGGGCTCACGGCCCGCCGCCGGTCCCCGCTCACCGCCCGCACACCGCACCCGCCACCCTTTTGACCAGTTGACGGCGCAGGAGCTATGCTGCACGCACGACGAGGACCAATCGTCCGGATTCGCTCTCGGGGGACGCTCCATGACCGCTGCCAGGCTCGTTGCCAGGCCCGCCGCCACATTCGCCGTACGCGCGATGCTCGCCGCGGTGCCGCTGCTCGTCGCGGGATGCGGCAACTCGGCGCCGAAGCTGCCCTCGCTCGGCATGTTCGGTGGCAGCTCGGACGCCGCCCCGGTGACCACTGCCTCGGTGCCAGCGGCGCCCGTCAAGCCGGAGGAGCGGGCAGCCCAGGTCGGCGCCACCTCGGCGCGTGCCACCAAGTGCGGCTATAACTTCGATCCGGCGCGGCTCAAGGCGAATTACATGGCCAGCGAGATGCAGGCCGGCACGCCCGCCGAGCAACTGGCCAAAGTCGACAAGGTCTACGATCTGATCAACCTGCAGGTGAAGGCCGCCGTCGCGAGCGAGGGCGGCTATTGCACCGACAGCAAGACCCGGGAGATCAGGTCCGACCTCACCCGCCATCTCGCGGGAGACTTCTCGCCGCCCCCGAGGAAGCCCGAGGAGCCGGGCTTCGGTCTGTTCGACAACAAGGGTCCGACGGCCCAGAAGGCGTTGACCGCCGACGACATGTGGGACAAGTCCGGTCGCCAGCGCGGATCGGGGCCACAATAGCGGTCCGAGGCATCGAGGCGGCAGCGGAGCGTGACGCGTGCGTGAGCTGCTGGTGCTCGAGGTTCTGCTGAAGACGGCCGCGGGCATCACGCTGCTGTTCCTGCCTCTGACCGTCATCAAGCTGTTCGGCCTGCCACGGTCGGATTCGGGCTTCTGGCCCCGCCTGCTCGGTGCCGTGCTCATCGGCATCGCCGGGGCCTGCTATCTCGAGGCGAGGTTCGCGGGCTCGAAGGGGCTGGCCCTCGGCGGCGCCATCATCGTCAATCTGTCGGCGGCCGCCGCAGTCGCGCTGATGCTCGCGGTCGGCGGCGGTGCCCCCACGACGCGCGGACGTCTCGCCTTGTGGATCCTGGTGGCGCTGCTGGTGGCCCTGAGCCTTGCGGAGATCGCACACGCCTGATCGGCCGCGAGGTGCCGGCTCAGCGCACGCCGAGCTTCTTTTGCAGGCTCGACGACGAGGTCGTGTACTGGAAGACCTGCTTGCGGTCGGGATGGACGATCCTCTGCGCCGCCTGCGCCATCAGGGCGGCCTCGTGGAAGCCCGACAGGATCAGCTTCAGCTTGCCCGGATAGGTGTTGATGTCGCCGATCGCGAAGATGCCGGGCGTGCTGGTCTCGAAGCGGGCGGTGTCGACAGGGATCAGGTTCTCGGCGAGGTTCAGCCCCCAGTCCGCGATCGGCCCGAGTTTCATGGTGAGACCGAAAAAAGGCAGCAGGCGCGTGGCGGAGATGCGCAGCTCGCCCTCCTTCGCCTTCACGGTCGCCCCCTGCAGCTCGCCGTTCTCGCCGTGCAGGGCCGTGACTTGTCCGATGACGAGATTGACCGCGCCGTCCGCCACCAGCTGCCTCATGCGCTCGACCGAGTGCGGCGCGCCGCGGAACTCGTCGCGGCGGTGCAAGAGCGTCAGCGAGCGGGCGATCGGCTGCAGGTTCAGCGTCCAGTCGAGCGCGCTGTCACCGCCACCGACGATCAGCACGTCTTGGCCACGGAAGTCCTCCATCCGGCGCACGGCGTAGAACACCGATGTCTGCTCGTAGGCCTCGATGCCTTCGAGCGGCGGCCGCTTCGGCGTGAACGAGCCACCGCCCGCGGCGATCACCACGATCCTGGTGTGGAATGTCTTGCCGACGTCGGTGACGAGCCGGAAGCGCCCGTCGGGCAACCGCGACAGCGCGTCGATCCGCTCGCCCAGGTGCAGCGTCGCACCAAACGGCGCGATCTGCTCCAGCAGCCGATCGGTCAGCTCCTGGCCGGTGACGCTCGGCAGGGCGGGAATGTCGTAGATCGGCTTCTCGGGATAGAGCTCGGAGCACTGGCCGCCGGCCTTGCCGAGAATATCGACGACGTGCGCCTTGATGTCGACGAGC
The DNA here is from genome assembly GCA_945889015.1 of Devosia equisanguinis. Taxonomy (GTDB): domain Bacteria; phylum Pseudomonadota; class Alphaproteobacteria; order Rhizobiales; family Hyphomicrobiaceae; genus CAMDBL01. Next base: position 4,582 of record CAMDBL010000241.1, on the reverse strand, counting down.
CCGAGTTCGAACACGGCGAACAGGCCGCAAGGTCCCGCCCCGACGATGACGGCACCCGTCTCGATGGGGCCGCCCTCGGCGCCGGCGGCGGCGGTGTCGACAGCCATGACTCGTCGATCTCCTGTCGTCGAACAAACGGGACGCGGCACGATGCCGGCGCAAGCGGGCGCAAAAGCCGCCGGCTCGGAGCCGATCGCCTCAGAACTGCTTGGCGGGGACCCGGACGACGAGCCCGTCGAGCTCCGCCTTCACCTTGATCTGGCAGGACAGCCGGCTCTCGTCGCGCACGTCGAAGGCGAAGTCGAGCATGTCCTCCTCCATCGTCTCGGCCTTGCCGACCTTTCCGGTCCAGGCCGGATCGACATAGACGTGGCAGGTGGCGCAGGCGCAGGCGCCGCCGCACTCGGCCTCGATGCCGATGACATCGCCCTTCTTGGCGGCTTCCATGACGGTCGAGCCCGGCTCCGCGTCCACGACCTTGGAGGTGCCATCGGGCTGGATGAAAGTGATCTTGGCCATGAGGTTCTGGCAGCGCTCCGGTTGTATCTGCGAACGAATCGTCCGCGGCCCAGGCGCATCACCGTGGGAAAGCCGCATCGGATCGCGCCGGCAGCACAATGGTCACTCGGGAACGACAAATCAAGCGAGCGGCGGCGACGGCGATCGGCATTTAAGTCGCAGGTCACCCGTGTCGCTCAGCCGCGCACCGCTCAGGCATGAGCGAGTTGCGCACAGTGCAACTGACGGCCCGCGTCCCGGCAGATTTGGTCGATCAGTGCGGCGACCTCCGCATAAGCGTCCGCAACGTCGCCGAGACACCCCTCGACGGCTCCGGGCGACGTCCTGCGGTCGATTCGCTCGCAGGCTTCCGCGGTCGCGGCGAGCCGCTTGGCGCCGACCGCGCGGGCCGAACCTTTCAGCGTGTGCGCGGCCTCCCGCCATTGGCGGTCGTCGCAGGACTTGGTCAGCCGCGACATCGTCACCGGCGCCTGGCGGACGAACAGCTCCAGGATTTCCGCCTCGAGTGCAGCATCACCCAGCGTGTAGCGGGCGAGATGGGGCCGATCGAGCACGTCGGCCTTGCAGGCTCCTGTATCCGGCCTGGTACTCAACAGCGTGTCCATCCCCGTCCGGCTCCGCCCCTCGGTCGTGATGGGCTCGATCTGACCAGAACGGCCGCAATAACCCGTGAACACGGAAAGAATCCGGCTAACATCGCTAACCGATCGTAAACCGCTTCATCTTACTGCCGAGGCTGGGACCACTGTTTCGCCTCAAACGCGGCCTACCCGGCTGGGCTGGGGTCTTGCATCGACAGAGCGTGTGCAGTCTGTTTTTCGTGACGAGCTGAAAAACCTGTGGCTGGACGCTGTTTCGGCGGCGGCTATTGGTCTATGATCTTCGGGGGGCGCGAGCAGCGCCAAGCCTGATCCGGAAGGGCGGATGGCAATAGGCGGATGGCGATAGACAGTCACACGATGCGCGAGACGCCCGATCGGGAGGATCAGCGGACCAATGCGCTGACCTCTTCGCCCGACGGACTGCCGCCGCCGTTGCCGGAGGCCTCCGACGACGAACCGGCCGGCCAGCGCCGAACGGCGCGCCGCCGCCCCGCTGGTCCCTCCCGCAGCCGCCTCGCCGCGAACGACGACGTGCCGACGATCGGCGGGCTGATCTACGCGCTCGAGCAAAAGCCGTCGACCAAGCCGTTCCAGTACGCGGCGATCGCCAGTGGGGCCTGGACTTCGGTCTGGCTCGTGCTCGCCTGGTTCATGTTCGGCTCGGCCATCTCCCACTCCGAAAGCATCGGCGACTTCATCGTCAAGTCCAACGCGATGCTCGTTCTCGCCGCGGTCGCCGTCCCGATCTCGCTGTTCTTCTTCCTAGCCCTGATCGCCTGGCGGGCCGAGGAGTTGCGGCTGCGGTCCTCGACCATGACCGAGGTGGCGATCCGTCTCGCCGAGCCCGATCGGATGGCCGAGCAGTCGATCGCCTCGCTGGGGCAGGCCGTGCGCCGTCAGGTATCGTTCATGAACGATGCCGTCGGCCGGGCGCTCGGCCGCGCCGGCGAGCTGGAGGCGCTGGTTCACAACGAGGTCGCCGCCCTCGAGCGCTCCTACGAGGAGAACGAGCGCAAGATCCGCGGCCTCATCCATGAGCTGGCCGGCGAGAGGCACGCGCTCGTCAACACCAGCGAGCACGTCACCCAGACGCTGCGCGGGCTGGGCACCGAGATTCCCGCCCTGATCGACAAGCTGTCGGGTCAGCAGATCACGCTCGCCAAGATCATCGAGGGCGCGGGTCAGAACCTCACTGCGCTCGAATCGGCGATCACGCAGACCACGTCGGGCCTCGAGACCACGGTCAACGCCAGCGCCGGCCGCCTCGAGGGCGCGCTCGGCACCCACGCCACCCATCTGCAGGCGGTACTCGAGGATTACACCACCGCGCTCGGCGTCGCACTCGGCTCGCGCACCCAGCAGATGCAGGCGGCCTTCGACGCGCACGCGCGCGCCATCGATGCCGACCTCGGCGGCCGCGTCGAGCAGCTCGACAGCCGTCTCGCCATCGCGGCCCAGCACATCGCCGAGGCGATCGGCACACGTGCTGGTGAAGTGGAGGCGGCTTTCACCGACAATCTCGCCTCGCTCGACGCCTCGCTCTCCGGCCGCACGCAGGCCTTGCAGACGGTGTTCGAGGAGTACGGCCGCGCCCTCGACACCACGCTCGCCCGCCGCGCCGAGGCGCTCGACAGCCAGCTCGTCGAACGGACTCGCGCCCTCGACGACGCTTTCTCAGAACGCCTGCGCCTTTTCGACGAATCGATCCATCGCTCGACACAGGCGATCGACGGCGCCATCTCGGACCGCTCGCTGGCGCTTTCCGCCGCGATGGACAACCACGCCAAGCAGCTCTCCACCACCCTCACCAAGCAGGCCGGCGAGCTCGACGAGACGCTGATGCACGGCATCAGCTCCGTCCGCCGCACCAGCGAGGCGATCACCCGCCAGTCGATCAAGGCGATCGAGAGCCTCGCCAGCCAGTCGGACATGCTGAAGAACATCTCCGAGAACCTGCTCGGCCAGATCGGCAACGTCACCGGCCGCTTCGAGCAGCAGGGCGCGCAAATCATGAAGGCGGCGTCATCGCTCGAGACTGCCAACTACAAGATCGACTCGACGCTGCAGACCCGCCACGCCGAGCTGTCCCGCACACTCGACAAGCTGTCGGGCAAGGCCGACGAGTTCGGCCAGTTCGTCCAGGGCTACTCGACCTCGATCGAGGGCTCGATCGGCGACGCCGAGAGCAAGGCGCGGCTGCTGACCGAGGAGCTGAAGCGCAGCACCGAGGCGCGCTCGCGTGCCACCCTCGACGACATCGAGCGGATGCGCAGCATGACCGACATTGAGACGCAGCGTGCGCTCGAGGATCTGCGCGGCCGCTTCTCCAACGTCTCGACCGAGGTCACGCAGCAGCTCGGCTCGCTGACCAACCGCTTCGACGAGACCAGCGAGGAGGTTCGCCGCCGCGCCGCTCACGCCGCCTCCGAACTCGAGGGTGAGCAGCGCCGCCTGCGCGAGCAGATCGAGCAGCTTCCGCGCACGACCCAGTCCAGCGCCGAAGCGATGCGCCGTGCGCTGCAGGATCAACTCAAGGCGATCGAGCAGTTGACCGAGCTGACCCAGCGTGAGGCCGCGCGCCGCGATATCGCCCCGCCGGTGCCGCTGCCCTCGACGGATATCCCCCAAGGGCACTCGCCACAGCATATGTCGCAGGGGATGCACCACGAGATGGCGAGCGAGCACCTTGCCGCAGCGCACGCCGCAGCCGCGGTGCGACCACCCGAGCGCTCGGACCGGGCGCGCACGCTGTCCTCGCTGACGACCGGCCTCGCCCAGGAGCTGGCAGCGCGCAACACGCCGCCACTCGCGGAGATGGCGCAGCGCCCGGCCGGTGGCTTCACGCCCGCCCAGATGCAGCCATCAGCCCAGTCCGCCGCTGTGCAGTCCGCTGCCTCCCAGGCCGCCGCCCCCCAAGCCGCCACCCAAGTGCGCGAGGGCTGGTCGCTCGGCGACCTTCTGGCCCGCGCCTCGGTCGACGAGGAGAACAGCCAGCAGCAGGCCTCCGCCGCACAGCAGGCCGCCCCGCCCCCGGCGGTGGCCCAGCAAGGCCCGCCGTTCAACGTGCCCCAGCTCGCACGCGCGCTCGACGCCGCTACCGCTTCGGCGATCTGGTCGAAACTGCGAGGCGGTCAGCGCGGTGTCATGGTCCGCTCGATCTACAGCGCGGAAGGTCGCGCGACCTTCGACGACGTCTCACGCCGTTGCGCAGGCGACGCCGCTTTCCAGGCGACGGTCGCCCGCTATCTGACCGATTTCGAGCGCATCCTTCGCGACACCGAGCAGAACGATCCGACCGGACGGCAGGCGCAGGCCTACGCCAACTCAGAGACCGGCCGCGTCTATCTGTTCCTGGCCCACGCCAGCGGCCGGCTGTCCTGAAGGTGACGGCCCGCGGACCACTCGCTCCATGACCGGGCTCATCGTCACCGCCGATGCCGAGCGCTGGCCGATCGCCGGCC
>CAMDBL010000240.1 GCA_945889015.1 Devosia equisanguinis | reverse complement strand
GAACCCGCACACCTGGCTCGCAGACACCCTGACCAAGCTTGTCAACCGCTGGCCAGCCTCCCGCATCGACGAGCTGATGCCCTGGGCCTACGTGAAAACCGATCCGGCGGCCGTCAACGTGTGAGCAGTGCAGCGCTTACGCCTGACCTCGGGCAAGGCGAAGGCGGCCGACGCTGGCCACACGTCCCCGCAGCCTGCTGAGTAATGGGAGCTGGTCTGCGACACTCTCAGATCAGAACGCGTTCCAGGTCTGCCTCGGCGTGAACCGCACGTAGCCTATGCTGGCGCCGAAGCGCAGCCCGAGACCCGAGCGAATTGGCGCCATCACCACTTGGCCATTGGTCAAGAAGGTGATGCCGACGCCGCCGACGAGATAGGCCGATCCGTCTAGGCCGGTGAACCGCCGATAGAGATCGTCTCGACTCTTGAGATTATAGATCAGGAACATCGTGCGCGAGCCGGCGGCGCCGATGTCGTAGCCGATCGAGGGGCCGTGCCAGAAGATCCGGTCGGAGCCGCCGGAGCGGAAATAGACCGTGCCGTCGCCGTAGCGAAGCCCGGCAAGGAATGCACCGCCACCCTCGGTTCCCAGAACGTAGGCCGTCGGTCGACCACCGCGCTTGAAGGCGTGCTCGATGACGCTGGCAAGTCCGGTCGATACTTGCCCGAAGAAGCCGCGTGTCGCCTCGCGGATTTCGTCGACGGTGTAGCCTTCCTCCTCCGACGGCGTGATGCCCGGCAGCGGATCGGCCGGCGGCGGCATGATGGCTGCCGTCGGCTCGTTGTTGGTGATGGTCGACCAATTCGTCGCGACATCGCCGGGTTTGGTCGGGGGTGCCTTGGCGACTGGTGCCGGTGCTGCTGGTGATGACTTTGGTGGGACCTTAGGGGGCTGCGGTGCCGGGCTCGCGAGCTGAGGCGCGGGCACCGGTGCCGTGCGATTGTCGAGGATCGCGTCCAACCGACCGATCATGTAGGTCGACTTGGTTCGCATCGTCGCCAGCAGTTCGACGCTCGCCGCCTGCAGGTCGGCGAGCTTGTTGCAATCGGGTGTGCCCTGCGGCGCGGCACCGAGCGTGTCGATCCGCACCAAAATATCGCTTGCCTGCCGGTCGAGTTCCTCGATCCGGGCGTCGTGCAGCAAGTCTATGCTGCGCTCCTCGAATTCGCTGTCGTTCCAACCGCGCTTGGCCTTGAGCTGGCGCAGCTTCTCTTGCAGCTTTGGGGCGTTCTGGGCGTTGAAAGTACGCAGCGAAGCGCCGGCGTTGTCGACGGCAGCCGCGAAATCTTCTGGCGTGCAACTTTGGGCGAAAGCCGGTGCCGTGGTTGCCAGCTGCAGGCCGGCGAGCAGGAGCAAAAGCGGCAGCAGGCGCATGGCGATCCCCGTCGATGAAGGCTCCGCGCATCGACGCGCGCGGCCCTTGTCACTGTGACGACACCCTTCGTGACGACAGAGGTGGTCCGGCTCCGTCGCCCGTGCAAGCCCTATCACGGGACGCCGTTGCGGGACCGCCACACTTCTCGTCGAGGCCGGCGATCTCGTACATCTGGGCGAAAGAGGTCAGGCCGGATCCTGGGGCGCGGTCGCTGAACCGTCGCCTTCGATGATGTCGCCGGCGGCGAGCAACAGATCCTCCCGATAGCGTCCGGCCACGAGTTGGACACCGACGGGCGCGCTGCCGACCCGGCCCGTGGTCACGGTCAATCCCGGCAATCCCATCAGCGGGATGCCGATCTGCGGCATCTGCGCCTCCCAGCAACGCAGGAAGCCCGCCGGCGAGCTGACATCGAGTTGGTCGGGAAATGGCAGCTCGCCCGATACCGGGCAAATCAGCACCGGGTGCTGTTTCAGGAACAGCTGCCACTCGCGGCAAAGCCGGGCGCGGGTCTGCAGGCCGTCCATCAACTCGGCGACGCCGGGCGAGGGGCACAGCTTGCGCATCTCGGCGAACACGAAGTTGGCGTCCGGATCGGCTTCCCGGGCGATCGCTTCGGCGCCGCCGCGCGCGAACTCCGCCAGCCACAACATGAGCTGAACCTCGACCGCCTTGCGGAGCGGAGGAGTCTCGGTCTCGATGATGCGCCAGCCGGCGTCGGTGAGCCGTGCGGCCGCAGCGCGCAGGGCCTGCTCCACCTCGGGCGCCGTGTTCAGCCCGTCCGGCCGCACACATAGCGCCGCCGTCTTCGGGACGGTAGGGCCGGTGAGTGGCGCGGGGATGTACCAGGGATCGCGCAGATCCTCGACGGCCATCGCTTCGAACGCGAGCCGGATGTCCTTCATGGTTCGCGCCAGCGGACCCGACGTCGCCATCAATTGCGCGCCGATGTGGCGGTCGGGGGCAGAAAAATTCATGGCAGGGATTCGGCCGAGGCTCGGGCGCAGACCGTGCAGGCCGCAAGCGTAGGCAGGGTAGCGGATCGATCCAGCGATGTCGGTCGCATGCCCGATCGGAACGATACCGCTCGCGACCGCCGACGCCGAGCCGCCGGACGAACCGCCGGGCGTGAGCGTGGCGTCGCGCGGATTGAGGGTGTGGCCGTGCAGCGAGTTGCGGGTGAACCAGCGCAGGGAGAACGCGGGCGTGTTGGTGCGGCCGACGACAATGGCTCCGGCCCGCTTTAGATTGGCGACGACCGGACTGTCCTCCTTGGCGATCAGGTCCTTCTGGATGCGTAAGCCGTTGGTGGTGGCATACCCGGCCTGATCGACGTTGACCTTGATCGTCACCGGCACGCCCGCGAGCGCTCCGGGCTGCTCACCTTTGGCGATGCGCGCATCGAGAGCTGCCGCCGCCGTGCGCGCCACTTCGGGCATCTCGGTCACGACGGCGTTGAGCTTGGGATTGACGGCCGCGAGCCGAGCCAGCGACGCATCGACCACCTCGACGGCCGACACCTCGCGCCGGCTGACCTTGCTCGCGATCTCGCTGGCCGATAGCCGCCACAGCTCCGACATGCCCGTCTCCTTCGATTGTGCCGGGTCGATCCGGCTTCGCGGGCAGTTGAGCAGCATCGGCCGCGCCCGCGCAAGCCTCGCCGTGCTACGACGGCTTCAAGCACGAGGTTCAGTCGTATTCGTAGGTGATCTCGAACCTGCGCTCTTTCATGGGCACCTGCGGCCCCGGTGCCTCGAAGCGCGTGGTGCGGATCGTTTCGGCGACCAATTTGTCGAGATCGGGATTGCCGCTGGACCGCGGTATGCCTACCCAGACCACGCCGCCGTCGTCGCCGATCACCAGCCGCACCACCAGCGTGCCCCTCATGCCGCGCGATTTCGGCATCGTGCCCTTCAACTTGCGCAGCACGCCCTTGATGAACGGGCTGGCGCTGCCGAGCGCCGCGGTCCCGGCCTTCGAGGTCATCTGGGCAGCACTTTGGAAATCCTGCTTGGCGCTCTCCAGGATCTCGGCGATCTCCTGCTCCGTCAGCGTGCGCTGGCGCGGCTGCGCCTGCTGGGTCGTGGGCTTGGCTTTCGGCTCGGGGCGCGGGGGCGCGACGCCCGGAGCCTCCAGCTCACGCAGCTTGACCTCTTCCTTCGACTCCAGCTGCGTTTCGGGCTTCTCCGGCTCCTTCTCCGGCTCGGCGTCCGCCTGCTGCTGCTCGACTTTGGGCTGATCGCGCGATGCGATCGTCGCCTCCGCGTCGTTCTTATCCTTCCCGGCGCTGAAAGAGAGGTACTTGCTCTGGTATTCGGCGGCGTCGATCATCTCGACGTTGACCCCGTCCTTGCTGCCGGCTGGATCGCCGATCGGCTTCTCGGCTTCGGATCTGGAGCCGATCTCGATACCGCCGGCGACCATTGCCACGCCGACGACCGCGGGCAGAAGATGCAACAGCAGCGCCACCGCCACCGCAATCAGGAAGCGATCGTCCTCACGGGCGCGCAGTCGCGTCCACCAGGAGCGGAGCGCGCCGGTCACAGCGGTAGCGAGGTCTCGAGGTGCGAGACCCGTCCGGGCCGCTTCGATCAGGGCTGGTGGGAGCGACTTGATCACGACTGGCGTTCTAGCATGCGTCGCGGGTGATCATGCACGACGTTTCGCAACCGCGTACCCCACCGGCCGAAGAGGTGTGGATTGGCTTGTGCGAGTGAAAATTGGTGCAGGGGGGCTTGGAGGCGACGCCCGGAATTGAACCGGGGTACGCGGATTTGCAGTCCGCTGCGTGACCACTCCGCCACGTCGCCATGCCATGATCTATCAGAACGCTATTCCAGCCGGCTGTCCCGATCGGACCGGACGACCTTCGGCTGCGTCTTGAGAACGGCCGAGCGTTTAGCACAAGGTTGCGGCGCGGTACAATGCTTCTCGTGGAGATTGGGGTAAGCCTTCTCGTCGGCTTTCGACATCTCGCATCATCTCGCGTTTAGGCTCTGACCGGCGTTTTGCGTCCGCGCGCCGCAGCCGGCGGTACGGCGGCGGGCTGGCAAAACGCCGCGCCGTCGGGGTAGAAGGTAGCGGACTGCCGCGTCGTGCGGCGCACCCATCGTGGCCGCTCGGATGCGGCCCGCTACCTCGCCGGGAGATCATCGATGACCGATTATGCCATGCAGCGGCTGAACATGGTCGAATCCCAGCTCCGGCCGTCCGACATCACAGACCGCCGAATTCTTCGCGCGATGGCCGAGATCAAGCGGGAAAGCTACCTGCCGCCCCATCTGCGGACGCTGGCCTATATGGACGACGACATCCGCGTTTCCTCCTCCGGCAAGGACAGGCCGCGTACGATGATAGCGCCACGGGTGTTGGCACTGCTGATCCAGCTCGCGCGGATCGAAACCGGCGACCGCGTGCTCGAGATCGGCTGTGGCGGCGGCTATGGCAGCGCCGTCCTGGCCCGACTCGCAGGAGCGGTGACCGCGCTGGAAAGCGATCCCGAACTGGCTCGCACGGCCGTCGCCGCGCTCGCGGCCGATGGCGTCGCCAACGTCAAAGTCCAGGTGGGAGTGCTCGCCGAGGGCTATGCCGCCGACGCCCCCTACGACGCGATCCTGGTCAACGGCGGACTGGTGCAACCGGCCGCTGGCTTGCTCGATCAGCTTCGCGATGGTGGGCGTCTGGTGGCGATCGAGATGCGCGACGGCTTCGGCCGGGCCACCGTCTGGATGCGTCACGGCATGAGCTACGATCGGCGCACTGCATTCGATGCGCGTTCGGCCATCCTCCCGGGCTTCGAGGTCCAGCCAGCGTTTTCCCTCTGAACAGTGTTGTATTCGGTCATTCGTACCGTGTCTCAATGGCGTCGCGGTGTGTGGCGCAATAGATACTTCGCCAGGTAATCAACACCTTGCCCACACCAAAAGCAGTCTAAGGACTTTGCGAAGACCCTGATTCTGTGGGCTAAAAGGTTCCGGACGGCGTTAGTTCCCGCGTTTGCCGCTCGTTAGCTTCTGTTGCATCCGGATGAATCAGTCTATGGTGCCGCTACTTGACAGGTCACCATAAGGGGCAAGGGTGACGACCGATAAACACGATCATGATGCGATAGCGACCGCTGCGGGGCGGAAGCTGTTGCCGGCGTTGCGCCGGATTCTCCTAGGTGCCGTAGCCGCCGTCGCGGTGGGGGCGGTCATGTCGGCCGGCCCGGTTTCGGCCGAGACCATTCGTGAGGCGCTCGCCTCCGCTTACAAATACAACCCCCAGCTGGACGCTCAGCGCGCTCTGCTGCGGGCGTCGGACGAGGATGTGGCTCGTGCGAATTCGGGCTATCGGCCGAAAGTCAACGCCACAGCCGACGTCGCGTATCAGAATGTGAACAACCGGCCAGACTCAGTAGGTGAGGGCACGACCCACCCTAAAGGCTACGACGTCACCTTGACGCAGCCGGTGTTTCAGGGTTTTCGGGTTCTGAATGGTGTCCGAGAAGCTGAGGGCAACGTCCGCGCGTCGCGCGAGCAGCTCCGCAGCATCGAGCAGCAAGTGCTGCTCGCGGCAGCGACCTCTTATATGGATGTCGTTCGCGATAAGTCAGTGGTTCGGCTGCGTGAGAACAACGTCAACGTGCTCACCCGCGAGTTGAAGGCCACGCAGGATCGCTTCGCGGTCGGCGAGGTAACGCGGACGGACGTGGCGCAGGCACAGTCGCGGCGCGCCGCGTCGATCTCGCAGCTCGAGTTGGCCCGCGCAAATTTGAAGGCCAGCCGCGCTGCGTTCGAGCGTATCGTCGGGCATCAACCGGCTAGCCTGGTGGCACCGAGTTCGCCTGACAAGTATTTGCCGAAGTCGCTCGATCACGCTGTCGCCATCGCCAACCGCGAGGCGCCGACAGTGGTGGGGGCGTTGTATTCGGAGCAGGCGGCGCGCGCCACGGTCGACAAGATTTGGGGTGAATTGCTGCCATCTGTTCAAGTGCAAGCGCAGTACGCCAACGACCACAACACATCGCGCACGACCGACCAGACGGAAGCGACGACCGTGAGGGCGCAGCTGTCGGTTCCCTTGTACGAGGGCGGCGAGGTTCGGGCTCGCGTGCGGCAGGCTAAGCATCAGCACGTCAGCCGCATCCAGCAGATTGAGCAGTTCCGAGGCGAGGCGCAAGCCAACGTGGTGACGGCATGGTCTCGGTTGGAAGCTTCCAAGGCGCAACGTGAATCCGATCAGATAGCCGTTCAGTCCTCTCGGACTGCCCTCCAGGGCGTGCGCGAGGAAGAGCGGGTCGGTCAGCGCACCGTTCTCGACGTGTTGAACGCCGAGCAGGAGCTTGTCGTAGCGGAGGTGCAGCTCGCTTCCACGCAACGTGACGTGATCGTCAACAGCTACGCGCTGATTGCGGCGGTCGGGCGGTTGAGTTCGGCGGAGTTGGGTTTGACGTCCGTCGTTTACGATCCCGATCAACACTATCACGAGGTTCGCCGGAAGTGGTTCGG
>CAMDBL010000239.1 GCA_945889015.1 Devosia equisanguinis | reverse complement strand
GGGTGGCCTGGATTCCGCTCGGCGGCTACGTCAAGTTCATGGACGACGACAACGCCTCGAGCGTACCGACCGAGGACCAACTCGCGCGGATGACGCCGGAGCAGCGGGCGGGCTCCTTCCACGGCAAGCCGGTTTGGCAGCGCGCCGCTGTGGTGGCAGCCGGGCCGATCGCCAACTTCCTGCTCGCGATCGCCATCTTCACCGCCTCGATGCTGATCATCGGTATCGTCACGCTGGAGCCTCGGGTCGGGACCGTGATCGCGGACTCGCCGGCGGAAAAGGCCGGTATCAAGGCCAACGACCTCATTGTCAGCATCGACGGGCGCACCATCGAAGACTTCGCCGAGCTGCAGCATGTCGTCACCATCAACCCCGGCCGCAGCTTGCAATTCGTGGTTGAGCGCGGCGGGGTGACGATGCCGCTCACCGTCACGCCCCAGTTGCGCGACCAGGAGGATGCGATCGCCGGCCGCCATAAGCGGGCGCTGATCGGAATCACCGCCATCAACACCGCCGGCAAGATTGTCCAGCGCAGCGTCGGCCCGGTCGAGGCGGTGACGCGCGCCGTCGGCCGGACCCGCGACATCGTCGTCGGCACCGGCGCCTACATCCGCGACGTCGTCACCCGCATCCAGGGTCCCGACCAACTCGGCGGTGTGATTCGCATCGCCGAGGTGTCGGGCCAGGTCGCCAAGCTCGGGCCGGAGTATCTGATCAATCTGATCGCGGTGCTCTCGGTCAGTGTCGGCCTGTTGAATTTGTTTCCAATTCCAGTCCTGGACGGTGGTCACCTGCTGTTTTTCGCGATCGAGGCGATCCGGCGCCGGCCCCTCAGCCAGCGGTCTCAGGAGATCGGATTGAAGATCGGTCTGGCGGTCGTGCTGGCGCTGTTCATCTTCACGACGATCAACGACCTTCCGATCCTGCGGAAATGGCTCTCATAGGCCTGCAGAATCAGGGGGAGTGGGGTAATCTTGCCACTTCCATGCTGGTTGTTGAATCGTTAAAACAGCTACTCACAGGGGGATGTCCGCGTTCGAGGTCGCCGTCAGTGTGGCCGATGAACGAGGTATCCAAAGTGGCTGCGTGGTCTGAAGCCGACAGACCGCGTGGTGCCAGGGGGATCGGTAGGAAGGCAAACTCACGAATGCCTTTGTTCTCAATGAAATCCTGCGGAATAATGCGCTTTCTGCTGTTGGCCGCGACAACACTTTCGGCCGCGGGGGCGGTCGATGTGCTGACATCGCGGCCGGCTATCGCTCAAGGCGCTGGGATCCGCGATATCTCCGTCGTCGGCAATCGCCGCGTCGAACCCGAAACGGTGCGATCCTACCTCCAGTTCCAGGTCGGTGACTCCTATGATGCGGGCAAGGTCGACCGTTCGCTGAAGGCGCTGTTCGCCACCGGCTTGTTCGCCGATGTTCGGATCGACAGGCAGGGTAGTGGCGTTGTCGTCACCGTCGCCGAGAACCCGGTCGTCAACCAGATCGCATTCGAGGGTAACTCCGAGGTCGACAAGGCCGCCCTCGAGAGCGAGGTGCAGCTGAAGCCGCGCTCGGTCTTCACCCGCGCCCGGGCACAGGCCGACGTGCAGCGCATTCTCGACGTCTACCGTCGCCAGGGTCGCTTCGCCGCCAGGGTCGAGCCTAAGCTGATCGAGCTTGAGCAGAACCGGGTAAACGTCGTCTTCGAGGTCACCGAGGGTATTGCGACAAAGGTCAAGGGCATCAACTTCGTCGGCAATCGCGCTTTCTCGGATTCGCAGCTGCGCGACATCATCAGCACGACGCAGGCTGGCTGGTTCGACTTCCTCAAGGGCACCGCGTTCTACGATCCCGACCGTCTCAACCTCGACCGGGAGCTGGTCCGCCAGTACTACCTGAAGAATGGGTATGCCGATGTCCGCGTCTCCTCGGCGACAGCTGAGCTCGATGCCGACGGTTCCGGCTTCTTCCTCACCTTGGTGGTCGAGGAAGGTGAGCTGTATCGCTTCGGCGACGTTCGTATCGAGAGCACTCTGGCGGGCGTCAACCCGGATGCCCTGAGGGGGGATCTGCTGACGTCGTCCGGGGACATTTACAACGGCGCGCTGATCGACAAGTCGGTCGAGAAGATGACGCTGGCGATCTCCGAGCAGGGTTATGCTTTCGGGCGGGTGCGACCGCGTACCGAGCCTGATCGTGCCGCGCGCACGATCTCCCTGATCTATGCGATCGACGAGGGACCGCGGGTCTACATCGAACGCATCAACGTCGTCGGCAACACGCGGACGAAGGATCATGTCATTCGCCGCGAGATACGGCTGGCCGAGGGCGACGCCTACAATCCTCTGATGGTTGATCGCGCCAAGAAGCGGCTCGAGTCGCTTGGCTTCTTCAAGAGCGCCAGTATCAAGAAGCGTCCTGGAACCTCCAACGATCGCGTCGTTCTCGACGTGGACATCGTGGAGCAGTCGACGGGCGAGCTCTCCTTCGGAGCTGGCTATTCTACGATGGAAGGCGTGATCGGCGACGTCAGCATTTCCGAACGCAACCTGCTCGGCAACGGTCAGTTCCTTCGGTTGCGACTCGCCGGATCTCTGGAGCGAATGCAGGCGGACCTGAGCTTCACCGAGCCGCGCTTCCTGGATCAGAACCTTTCGGCCGGTTTCGACATCTTCCACAAGGACGTGGATCAGTCGTCGACATCGTCGTTCAAGTATCGCAAGACTGGTTTCAGCCCGCGCCTCGGCTTCCCGCTGTCGGAGAGTCTGTGGGGTCAGGTCAGCTACCTGTACTCGCAGGACAGCGTGTACAACGTGGACTTGGCGACGGCCTCGAGGGCGATCCAGGAGGCGGCGGGCACGACGGCGACGTCGGCTCTCGGCCTGACGCTGACCTACGATGCCCGCAATCATCCGCGTAATCCGACCCGTGGCATCTACTTCCAGGGCGGTGTGGACTTCGCCGGTCTGGGTGGAGATGTTCAGTACGTCCGCTACTCGGGCGAGGGCCGGGCCTATTATCCGATCACCGACAAGATCACTTTCGTCGGCCGCGCCATCGCCGGCTACATCGAGGGATGGGGTGGTGAGGACGTTCGCTTGCTCGATCTGTTCTTCCGCGGTGGCGAGACGGTGCGAGGCTTCGAGCGTTCCGGTTACGGTCCTCGTGACCTCGCGACTGGCGACGCGCTGGGTGGTACGACGTACTGGGCGACCACGGCCGAGATCCGCTTCCCGCTGCCGTTCATTCCCGACGAGTTGGGAATGAGTGGCGCCGTGTTCGCGGACGCCGGCTCGCTGTTCGGTGCCGGCTCCCGTGTGAAGCAGTTGAACGACGGTACGAGCCTGATCCTGGCCGACGATGCGACCGTCCGCGCCTCGGTGGGTGCGAGCTTGATGTGGAACTCTCCTGTCGGTCCGATTCGCCTCGACTTGGCGCAGGCCTTGATGAAGCAGGACTACGATAAGGAGCAGTTCTTCCGGTTCGGTGCGTCGACCAAGTTCTGATGTGCCGGGCGCGCCGCCCGGCTGGCGCGATCGGGAAATGGACGCAAAGAAGGGAGCGCTCGGCGCTCCCTTTTTCGTTTTCCGGCGACTTTCCGAATTGAGGCAGAGGCTGCCGAGAACGACCTCCGCCGTTCACCAGAACAAGTGACTGCGGCAGTCCACGTCGTGTCGTGTCGCCAGCGGGGAAGTGGCCGTCGCGCGAGGGACAAGGCGCCTGCGTCCGCCGGTCACCTCGGCTACTGGTGAGCAGCCTCGACACGCTCCACCGTCATTGTCGTGCTGCGGCGTGTGGCGGCTTGACCGTCCGCCACTCCGATGCGCACCATTCGCGACGCTGGAGCGCGTCTCCCTGGAGACGGATCGAGCTCCTCACTCAGGCCATCTGACCGTCAGAGCTGGACATGGAGCATCCCGGGTTTTTCGAGCGGGCGGGACCGTTCGCGTTGAGTGAGATCGCGCGCGTGACCAGCGCCGAAATCGGCACGGCAGAAGCCAGTCGTCGGTTCGAGAATGTGCGCCCCTTGAACGAGGCGCAGGCGGGCGACATTTCGTTCATCGACAACCGCAAATATCTGGGCGACCTCGAGCGGACGGCTGCGGGCGCGTGCCTCGTGATCCCCGCGTTGGCCGATCGCGTCCCAGCAGGCACCGTCCGCCTCGTCACCAAGTCGCCGTACCGTGGGTTCGCGCTGGCCCTGCAGCTGTTCTATCCCGACGCGATGCATCCCAAGGTTGCGGGGGGCTCCACCCAGGCCGTCGACCCGACCGCCGAGATCGAAGCGGACGCGATCGTGGAGCCGGGCGCCATCGTCGGTCCGGGAGCGCGGATCGGCCGGGGTAGCCGGATCGCTGCGGGGGCGGTCGTCGGCTATCGCTGCAGCATCGGGCGCAACTGCTTCATCGGGCCGAGCGCGACCGTGACACATGCTTTGATCGGCGACCGGGTGATTGTGCATGCCGGCGTGCGAATCGGGCAGGACGGTTTCGGCTTTGCGATGGGCGGCGGAGGACACCTCAAGGTGCCGCAGATCGGCCGGGTGATCATACAAGACGACGTCGAGATCGGTGCCAACACCACCATCGACCGCGGCGCCCTTAAGGACACTGTCATCGGAGAGGGGACTAAAATTGATAATCTGGTCCAGATAGGGCACAACGTCGTCATTGGTCGTCACTGCGTCATCGTCGGCCAGGTCGGCATCGCCGGCTCTGCCGAGCTCGGCGATTTCGTGGTCATGGGCGGTCAGGCCGGGCTCGTCGGGCACATCAAGGTCGGACGCGGCGCGCAGATCGCCGGCGCCTCGCACCCCAAGGACGATGTGCCTGCGGGGGCTCGGATGGCCGGCACACCGGCGCGGCCGCTCCGCGAGTGGGCGCGCGAGGTCGCAGCTATCAACCGGCTCGCGCGCAAGGGCGGGGCGGCTGTTGGGCGAGAGGCCGACGACGAGTGACGGCGGGGACGGGTGCGTCCTGCGCCGGCAAACGTGCGCTATGGGAAGAGGAAGACATGGATCAGTCGACGACGAAGCCGGCACTGGCCACGGCCGACATCATGAAGGTTCTGCAGCTCCTGCCGCACCGCTATCCCATACTGCTCGTTGACCGCATGTATGACATGGACCGTGACGAGAGCTGCGTCGGCGTCAAGAACGTGACGATCAACGACCCGTTCTTCCAGGGCCATTTTCCGCAGTATCCGGTGATGCCGGGCGTGCTGATCATCGAGGGCCTTGCGCAAACAGCCGGGGCGCTGTGCGTGCACAGTCTCGGCGAGGGCTACAAGGCCGAGCTCGTGTATTTCATGGGGATCGACAACGCGAAGTTTCGCAAGCCCGTTGTGCCGGGCGATCAGCTCCACTATCACGTGCGCAAGATCCGCAACCGCGGCCGCGTCTGGCGCTTCTACGGCGAGGCGAAAGTGAACGGGCAAGTGGTGGCGGAGGCGGAGATCAGCGCCATGCTGGCGGATACCGCGGAAGCCCGGGCCTTTGCGAGCAAGAATGGCTGAAATCGAGGTTCACTCCACGTCACTCGTCGACGCCTCCGCCCGCATCGGGGTGGGCGTCAAGATCGGCCCCTTCTGCACGGTCGGGCCGGATGTCGAGTTGGGGGAGGGGTGTGAGCTCATCAGCCACGTGGCCGTCGCCGGTCGCACCATCATCGGTGCGCGCACACGCATCTTCCCGTTCGCCTCCATCGGCCATCAGCCGCAGGATCTGAAGTTCGCGGGCGAGCCGTCGACGTTGAGCGTCGGCGCCGACTGCCTTATCCGCGAAGGGGTGACGATGAACCCCGGCACGGCCGGCGGCGGTATGACCACCACGGTCGGTGATCGCTGCGCGTTCCTCGCCAACAGTCACGTCGGGCACGACTGCCACGTCGGCAACAACGTCATCTTCTCCAACAACGCCTTGCTGGCGGGGCACTGCACCGTCGGAGACTTCGTCATCGTCGGCGGTGGAGCGGCCGTGATCCAGTTCGCCCGCGTCGGCGCGCACGCTTTCATCGGCGGCATGTCTGGCCTCGAAAACGATCTCATTCCCTACGGCATGGCGCTGGGCAACCGCGCCTATCTCTCGGGGCTCAATATCGTGGGCTTGCAGCGCCGGGGCTTCTCGCGCGAGCAGATCTACGCGCTGAGGCGTGCCTATCGGTTGTTGTTCGCAGCCGAGGGCACACTGCTGGAGCGGGTCGAGGACGTCTCGGCCGAGTTCAAGGACAATCCGATCGTCTCCGAGATCGTGGATTTCATCAAGGCCGGCGGCAAGCGCTCCGTCTGCACGCCGAACGCCTCCAAAGACGCCTGATCTGCGAAGTCTGATTTGCGAGGCCCGTTTTGCGAGGACTGACGGGTATGTCCACGCCGTTGGCCGTGCCGGGCGCGACAACGCTAGCACCGGTCGGCATGCTGGCCGGCGGCGGGCAGCTTCCCCTCGAGATCGCGCACAGCATCATTGCCCGGGGCGGCCGGGTCCACGCTGTGCTGATCGAGGGCGAGGCCGACCAGGATTGGACCGGCATTGCCCATACGACGGTCAACTGGGGCGCGATCGGTGGCATGATCTCGGCGCTCAAGGGCGCGGGCTGCCGCGATCTCGTGATCATCGGCCGCGTCCGCCGGCCCGATCCGTTCAAGATCCGCCCTGATCTCGGCTTCTTCCTCGCCCTGCCGCGCGTGCTGGCGCTGATCACGGCGGGTGGCGACGACAGCCTGTTGAGGCGCTGTCTGCGGTTCTTCGAGGATCATGGCCTGACCGTGCGCGGGCCGGGCGAGGTGGCGCCCGACCTCGTCGCTGGCGCGGGGCCGCTCGGGCGCGTCGAGGCGCCGGCGTCGGCCCGGCAGGACATGGCGCTGGGGCTCTCCGTGGTCGAGGCGCTGGGCGCGTTCGACATTGG
>CAMDBL010000238.1 GCA_945889015.1 Devosia equisanguinis | reverse complement strand
AAAACCGACAAACCGGACGCTGATTGACGCGGAACGTCAATCAAAGCGCTTGCCAATGGCGCGGCCAGCGTCAATCATCACTTCGCTCGGCCGCCTCGTCTCATCCTGATTGACGCGCCGTTCTCATCCAGATTGTCGCGCTATACGAGCTGGCGGTCCGCCTGTTCAAGAGGTGGGGGCTGAGGCTCTGCTATGAAGGCGCGTGCCCGCGCATGTGGTGCCGCCGCCATGGGCGCTGCCGCGCCATCGTCGAGGCCGCCCGCAGCCATCCCGAGGCGCACTGGCCACAGATCCAGGTGGCGAAACGGCCGCCGCGCGTGAACGCGAAGCGTCCCGATCGCGGCGGTACAGCAGCACCTCCCGCGCCGAAATCGCCGACGTGATCCGCGCCTGCGGCGCCGGCGACCCGCCCCTCACCCCTCCCCTGTCGCAGTCGCAGCAACAGTGCTATGAGGCCTCGCACACCGATCGCCGCGCGCGACGGACAGTGCCGTGGCGCGCTCAATTCCGAGGAGCACAGCCATGCCCGCAGGCCCCGTTTTCCACGACAATGGGCTCGCGCTGACCTTCGACGACGTGCTCCTGGTGCCCGGCCCCTCCGAGGTGATGCCGAGTCAGGTGGACATCGCCACGCGCGTCACCAAGACCATCGGCCTCAACATCCCGATCCTGTCGTCGGCGATGGACACCGTCACCGAGGGACGGCTCGCGATCGCCATGGCCCAGTCCGGCGGCATCGGCGTCATCCACCGCAACCTGGCGCCCGAGGAGCAGGCCCGCCAGGTCGCCGCGGTGAAGAAGTTCGAGTCCGGCATCGTGCTGAACCCGATCACCATCGGCCCGTCCGCCAGCCTGCGCGAGGCGCTGGCGATGATGGCCGAGCACGACATCTCCGGCATCCCCGTGGTCAAGCCGCCGGCCAAGGGCGGCAAGAACAGGCTGGTCGGCATCCTCACCAACCGCGACGTGCGGTTCGCGACGAACCTCGACCAGCCCGTCTCCGAGCTGATGACCAAGGACAGGCTGATCACCGTCAAACGCTCGGTCGAGCGCGAGGAGGCCAAGCGCCTGCTGCATCATCACCGCATCGAGAAGCTGGTGGTGGTCGACGACGACTATCAGTGCATCGGCCTGATCACGGTGAAGGACATCGAGAAGGCGCAGAAGCATCCCAACGCCTGCAAGGACAGCGAGGGCCGGCTGCGCGTCGCCGCCGCCACCACCGTCGGCGAGGACGGCCACGAGCGCACCGAGCGGCTGATCGCGGCGGGCTGCGACCTGATCGTGGTCGACACCGCTCACGGCCACTCGAGCCGCGTGCTGGAGGCCGTCACGCGCATCAAGAAGCTGTCGAACTCGGTGCAGGTGATCGCCGGCAACGTCGCCACCGCCGAAGGCACGCTCGCCCTGATCGATGCAGGCGCCGACGCGGTCAAGGTCGGCATCGGCCCGGGCTCGATCTGCACGACGCGGATCGTCGCCGGCGTCGGCGTCCCCCAGCTCACCGCGATCCTGAATTGCGTCGAGGCGGGGCAGAAGCGAGGCATCCCGATCATCGCCGATGGCGGCATCAAGTTCTCAGGCGACCTCGCCAAAGCGATCGCGGCAGGGGCATCGGCCGTGATGGTCGGCTCGCTGCTGGCGGGCACCGACGAGGCGCCGGGCGAGACCTATCTCTACCAGGGCCGCACGTACAAATCCTATCGCGGCATGGGCTCGGTCGGCGCCATGGCGCGCGGCTCGGCCGACCGCTACTTCCAGCAGGAGGTGAAGGACACCTTGAAGCTGGTGCCCGAGGGCATCGAGGGGCAGGTGCCCTACAAGGGGCCGGTCGACGGCGTCCTGCACCAGCTCGTCGGCGGCCTCCGTGCCTCGATGGGCTACCTCGGCGCGCCCAGCATCAAGCAGTTCCAGGAGCGCGCCCAGTTCGTGCGCATCTCGCCGGCCGCCATGCGCGAGAGCCACGCCCACGGCGTCACGATCACGCGCGAGAGCCCGAACTATCCCGGCGGCATCTGAGGCAGCGGACAGGAGACGATCATGGACATCAAGCGATCCGGCTCCCGCCCCTCCGGCAAGGGCCCCGCCAGCTACTTCACCGGCCAGGTGCGGATCGATCCGCTGCTCGACTGCCCGGAGCCCGCGCGCGCGAAAGGCGCGCTCGTCACTTTCGAGCCCGGCGCGCGCACGGCTTGGCATACGCATCCGCTCGGCCAATCGCTGATCGTCACCTCCGGCCTCGGCTGGGTGCAGGTCTGGGGCGGTCCGGTCGAGGAATTGCGCCCCGGCGACGTGGTCTGGTTCCCGCCGGGCGAGAAGCATTGGCACGGCGCCACCGCCACGACGGCGATGTCCCACATCGCCATCCAGGAGGCGCTCGCGGGCAACACCGCCGACTGGATGGAGCACGTCGACGATACACAGTATCGCCGCTAGCCGCGCCGGCCGCCTTCCGCTTCCTCGTTCTCCTCTCTCCCTCAGCACGGACGATCCGACATGATGACGCCTCCCGACCGCCTCCGCGCCCTGCTCGCCAAGCCGGGCTTCGTCGTCATGCCGGCGGTGTGGGACGGTCTGTCCGCCAAGCTCGCCGCCCAGGCCGGCTTTCCGACCGCGTTCCTGTCGGGCTCGTGCGTGGCGGCGGGACGGCTCGGCGGTCCCGACCTCGACCTGATCTCGTTCGCCGAGATGATGGACAGCTTCCAGCAGGTCCGGGGTGCCGCACCCGACATGCTGATGCTCGCCGACGGCGACCACGGCTTCGGCAACGCCATGAACGTGCAGCGGACCGTGCGCGCGTTCGGCCGGGCAGGTGCCGCCGCCATCCTGATCGAGGACAAGATCACGCCGCGCGCGCTCGTCTCCTCGGGCAAGCCCTGCATCGGCCGCGAGGAGGCGCGCATGAAGATCCGCGCTGCCGTCGAGGCGGCCAAGGACTCCGGCATCCTGGTGATGGCGCGAACGGATTGCCGGCCGACACAGGGCATCGACGAGGCCGTGGCGCGCATCGCCATGTACGTCGAGGAAGGCGCCGACATCCTGTTCATGGACAGCCCTGCCGACGACGCCGAGATCCGCCGCGGGATCGAGGCCGCGGCCGGGCGCCCCTCGTTCGTGGTGCTGTCGCCGGGCGGCGCGCGCGCGACGCCGAGCATCGCCGAGGCCGAGAAGCTGGGGTTCAAGATCGGCACGCATCCGACCGCGCTGGTGTCGCCGGCCGCCGCGGGCATCATGGCCGGCCTCGCCGCGCTGAAGGCGGGGCAGGCGGAAGCCGCGAGCGCGCTGAAGCCGGCCGACCTGCGCACCGTGCTCGGCTATGGCGACTACGACACCGAGGGCAAGCCGTTCATCGTCAAGGCCTGACGGGACCGCGCCGCACGAGACCGGATTAGGCCAGGGCTCACGCGAGGCTGGCTCTGCGGTGCGTGGCATGCCATGTGTGCCGGCCGCGCTTCCGGACCACATCGGGAGGCCGTATCTCGAGGCCGTATCAATGCCGCTGCATCAGAACCTGATCCTGCTGCCCGTCCTGGCGCAGATGCTGTTGACCCTGGTCATCCTGGGCCTGCTGCCCCTGGCGCGCAGCCGTTCCATGCGCGAGCGCCGTCAGCAGATGCAGACCATGGCGCTGGCGGGCAAGGCCGACTGGAACGAGCAGGCACAGAAGGTCTCGAACAGCTTCGCGAGCCAGTTCGAGCTCCCCACGCTGTTCTACGCGATCTCCGCCTTCGCCTTGATCACCCGTACGGTCGACGGCTGGATGCTCGGCCTCGCCACCGTTTTCGTCATCGCCCGCATCGTGCATGCGATCATCCATATCGGCCCCAACATCGTCGTCTGGCGATTTGCGGCCTTCGCCGTCTGCCTTGCCGCGCTGCTGACCATGTGGGTCCGGCTCGCCTGGTCGGTCTCGGCAAGCTTCTGAAAAAACTCCATGAGCCCGCGAGGGCGCCCACCGTTTGTCACGAGGAATGCCGTCATATGAGAGCGGGAGCTCGAATTCTTGCCGCCGCCGAGGTTCTGGCGGAGGTCATCGACCGGCACCGGCCGACGGCCATGGCGCTGGCCGACTGGGGCAAGGCGCACCGCTTTGCCGGCTCGGGGGACCGCAACGCCATCGGCGGCCTGGTCTATGATGCGTTGCGCCGCCGGCTGTCGATCGCCTGGACCATGGACGGCGAAACGCCACTCGCGCTGGCGCTCGGGGCCGCCTCGAAGGCTCTGGCGCTCACGCCGGAGGAGATCGCGGCGGCCTGCGACGGTTCTCAGCATGCACCAGAGCCGCTCACCGCGACCCAGATCGCGGCCCTCACACGCGATTTCTCGGAGGCACCGGAGCATGTGCGCGCCGACGTACCTGAATGGGTATGGCCGAGCTTTACGCGGACTTTCGGCGACAGGGCCATGGAGCAGGGCCGCAAGCTCGCGGAGCGCGCGGCGACCGACCTGAGGGTCAACGGCCTCAAGGGCACGCAAGAGAAGGTGCTCAAGGCACTCCGCGATTATCGGTCGGAGCCGACCCGGCTATCGCCGATCGGTGTGCGCATTCCCGCCGCGTCCGGTCCCCAGCGCACGCCCAACCTGCAGGCCGAGGCGGCGTATCAGGCCGGATGGTTCGAGGTGCAGGACGAGGGCTCGCAGATCGCATCGCTGATGGCGGGAGCCGGGCCGCGCGAGCAAGTGCTCGACCTCTGCGCGGGAGCGGGTGGAAAGACGCTGGCGATGGCGTCCGCAATGCAGAACACCGGTCAGATCTACGCCTACGACGAGGACCGGCTCCGGCTGAAACCGATTTTCGACCGATTGAAGCGCGCTGGCGCACGCAATGTGCAGGTGCTCAGGGGCGGCGACCGCGCGGCACTGGCAGCGCTCGGCGACCGCTTCGATCTCGTTCTGGTCGATGCCCCCTGCACGGGCACCGGCGTCTGGCGGCGGCGGCCCGAGGCGAAGTGGAAGCTGCGGCCCGACAGCCTCGCGGTGCGGCAGGGCGAGCAGGACGAAGTGTTGGCGATGGCCGCCAGCCACGTGAAGCCCGGCGGACGCGTCGTCTACGTCACCTGCTCTCTGCTGGCCGAGGAAAACACAGCATCCGTCGAGCGCTTCCTCGCGGCCCATCCTGGCTTCACCGTGACGCCGTGGGCCGACGTATGGCGCGCGCGGCTGGGCACCGAGCCACCGGCCTCCGCCGACGGCCGCGACGATGGGCTGCTGCTGACGCCGGCAGATCACGGGACGGACGGCTTCTACGTGGCGGTGCTCGAGCGCCCGGCATGAAAATCGGGCGATGACCGGGATCCAGCTCGGCGCGAAAGCGATAAGGTCTTGCCCTGCAAGAGGTTGCCGTACGTGGCGAGCCATTGTCCGCGTTGAAGAAGAATCCTGCGGGAACGGCCAAAAAGCCACTTGAATTGGCTTTGCGCGAGGCTAAGTTCTCCGCCCGTTGAGACATTATGTCTCCCGGCGAGCCAGGCGGGTAAGGCCGGAGTGGGTCCATCAGCCCACCCCATAGAGGGCTCGACGGCCAAATGGAGGACTTACGTCCGTCATGGCATTGGCTTCCAAGGCGAAGCGGCCGAAGCGCCCGACCCCGCGCTCCAGCCTCGGACCGGTAGCGGATCTCGAGGCTCATCTCCCCGCAGAGTGGTGGCGCAAACTTTTCAATGCGCTCTACGTCAAGACCGACGGCGACGTCGTCGAGAACAGCGAGAACACCCGGCGCGAGGTCGATTTCATCGTCTCCGCCGCAGCCGTGCAGCCGCACAGCCACATCCTCGACTTGTGCTGCGGGCAAGGCCGCCATTGCATCGAGCTTGCCCGGCGCGGCTTCAAGAACGTGATGGGCGTCGACCGCTCGCGCTATCTCGTCCGGCTCGCGCGCAAACGCGCGCAGTCCGAAGGCCTGCAGGTGCTTTTCAAGGAAGGCGACGCGCGCAACCCGCGGCTGTCCGACAACAGCTTCGACTGCATCGCCATCATGGGCAACTCGTTCGGCTACTTCTCCAACAAGCAGGACGACGAGAAGGTTCTGACCAGCGTCGGCAAGATGCTGCGTCCCTCGGGCCAGATCGTGCTCGACATCACCGACGGCAATTAAAGATTTCCAAACATATCCATCAGACACGCGGAGAAAGCTGCAATGATGACAGTTCGAACAGAGATCAAACCAAGCTCAATTGAAGGGGTCGGCATATTTGCCTCAGAATTCATACCAAAAGGAACCATCATTTGGAGAATGGATAGCCGATTTGACATGAATTACACTGCAGAGCAACTTGACAACTTGCACTTAGCAATGAAGGAATTCATTTTTCGATACGGCTACCCTCACATGAGCGCACCGCATTTAACAGTGCTTGAGCTGGACAACGGACGCTTCATGAACCATTCCACATCCCCAAACACCGACTTCACCAGACCCGATGTCGGCATTGCCATCGAAGACATCCACGATGGAGATGAAATAACTTGCAATTATTTTGAATTCGACAAAACCTTTATTGGATTTCACGATCAAGCCTCTTCAAGCCCGCGGGAAACAGCATGAAGATATTCATTTCCTATCGCCGATCAGACAGTCAATACGCTGCAGCTTGGCTGGACGACCTGCTAGCAGAGCATTTTGGGCGTAAAAATGTGTTTTTTGACACCAGCACAATTTCTGGCGGTGCTTCTTTCCGCAATGCCATATCGCAAGCCGTTTCCGATTGTGACGTCGCTCTAATAATCATAGGGCCCGACTGGTTCTCGAAAGTCGGCAGCAATCGCCGCATTGATGAACCGGAAGACTTGGTTCGTCTCGAAGTTGAAACCGCCCTGAAGTCCAACCTGGATCGGTGGCTTCGGGTTGGTGCTGACGCTGTGGCGTCGGCGGCGAGGGGCGGGGCACCAGCAACGAAAACCGCGCAAGCTTCGCACTTCGCGGGGCTCGATCGCCCCGGCGCCGGCACCCCGACAGTGGCGGTGTCAGA
>CAMDBL010000237.1 GCA_945889015.1 Devosia equisanguinis | reverse complement strand
GGGCGGCACGCGTCGCTTCACGTATGGTGACGTCACGCTCGCCGGCTCGGCGGGCGCTCAGTAGGACTTGAAACTCAGAATGGCAAATGGTGGTGGTGGCCGGCGGGGCGGGCACGGTGACGAGCTGGTATTCCTGGCGCTCGGCGGTCTCGGCGAGATCGGCATGAACGTCTATCTCTACGGTGTCGGCCCCCCCGACGACCGCAAGTGGCTGATGGTCGATCTCGGGATCACGTTCCCGCACGACCTGGAGCCCGGAGTGGACGTGGTGCTGCCCGACGTGCGTTTCATCGCGGAGCAGGCACCCAATCTCGTCGGCATCGTGATCACGCATGCGCACGAGGACCACATCGGCGCGGTGATCGACATGTGGCCAAGGCTGAAGGCGCCGATCTACGCGACGCCGTTCACGGCGGGCATGTTGAAATCCAAGATCTCCGAGTTCGCCGGCAAGGTGAAGTTGCCGATCAACGTCGTGCCGGTCGGCGGCAAGTTCCAGGCAGGGCCGTTCGCGGTCGAGATGGTGACGCTGTCGCACTCGATCCCCGAGCCGTCGGGGCTGCTGATCGAGACGCGGCATGGCCGCGTGTTCCACACCGGCGACTGGAAGCTCGACCAGGCGCCGCTGGTCGGCGCTCCGGCCGACGAGAAGCGCCTGCAGGAGATCGGCGAGGCAGGCGTCGATGCGCTGATCTGCGATTCGACCAACGCGTTTCGTGACGGCCACTCGCCGTCGGAGACCGAGGTTTCGGCCTCGATCCTCAACATCATCAAGGGTGCGCGCAAGCGCGTCGCGGTGACGACCTTCGCCTCCAACGTCGCGCGCGTGCGTGCCGTCGCCGATGCGGCGATCGCCACCGGACGCCAGCTCGTGGTCGCCGGCCGCTCGATGCATCGCGTGATCGAGGTGGCGAAGGACACAGGCTACCTGCCGCAGAGCTTCCGCTATCTCGACCAGGACCAGTTCGGCTACATCGAGCGCGAGGATCTGCTGCTGCTGTGCACTGGCAGCCAAGGCGAGCCGCGCGCGGCGATGGCACGGATCGCCGAAGGCGAGCATCCGCACATCGAGATGGTCGGCGGCGATCTCGTGATCTTCTCCTCGCGCACGATCCCGGGCAACGAGAAGGCGGTGTCGCGCATTCAGAACGCGCTCGCGCGGATCGGCGTCGACATCATCACCGGCGACGAGAAGCTGGTGCATGTCACCGGCCATCCGCGCCGCGACGAGCTCAGGCAAATGTATGGCTGGCTGAAGCCGCGTGTCGTCATTCCGATGCACGGCGAGGCGCGGCATCTGCGCGAGAACGCGCGGCTCGCGCGCGAAGCCGGCGTCAAGCAGGTGCATATCCTGATCGACGGTGAGGTGGTCAAGCTCGCGCCGGGGCAGAGCGCGGTCGTCGACGAGGCGCCCGTCGGCCGGCTGTATCGCGACGGCCGACTGATCGTGCCCTCGGGCGAAGGCCCGGTGCGCGAGCGGCGTAAGCTGTCGTTCGTCGGCATCGTCGTGGTCTCGCTGGTGCTGTCGCGACGCGGCGAGACGCTGGCGGAACCGCAGGTGGTACTCGACGGCGTGCCGAAGGATACCGCGGACGGCGAGTCGATGGAGGAGGTCGTGTTGACGGCGGTGGAGGGGACGCTGCGCTCGATTCCGCCGGCGCGCCGCCGCGACGTGGGGATGGTCGAGGAGGCTGTCCGCCGCTCGGTCCGTAACACCATCGACAATGCCTGGGGCAAAAAGCCGATCGTCAAGGTGATGGCGAGCGTGGTCGAGGGTAAGTGAAGGAGTAGGGAGTAGGGGACAGGGGAAATCGGCAGAGCCTACGAGGCAAGGCACCCCTTGCGGCGAAGGGAGCGCTGGCCGTGACGAGGTCACTCCCTATAACCTGTAGCCTGCAATTCCTCCCCTCCTGCCTGCGGAGCCTTCCATGATCGGACGTCTTAATCACGTCGCCATCGCCGTAAGGGATCTCGCGGCCGCCACGGCCGTCTACCGCGATACGCTCGGCGCCAAGGTCACCGCGCCGATGCCGCAGCCCGAGCACGGCGTCACCGTCGTGTTCGTCGAGCTACCCAACACAAAGATCGAGTTCCTGGAGCCGCTGGGCGCTGCCTCCCCGATCGCCAAATTCCTCGAGCGCAATCCGGACGGTGGCATCCACCACCTCTGCTACGAGGTCGACGACATCCTTGCCGCCCGAGACAAGCTGAAGGCCGAGGGTGCCCGCGTGCTCGGAGACGGCAATCCGAAGACGGGCGCGCACGGCAAGCCTGTGCTTTTCCTCCACCCCAAGGATTTCCTCGGCACGCTCACTGAGTTGGAGCAGGTATGAATTGAGGTTACAGGGGACCGGTTCCAGTTTAAAGGGAAGGCCTGTCATCTCCGTAGCTTGGCGCCATAATCATGAGCCCCACACTCGCCATCGCCTCTTACTTCGTGATCTGGTGGACCACGCTGTTCGCCGTGCTGCCCTTCGGGCTGCGCACGCAGGCCGAGGCGAACGACGTCGTGCCCGGCACTCCCGAGAGCGCGCCGCAACAGCCCAGGATGCTGCGGCTGTTCGCGATCAACACGGCGGTCGCGACGGTCGCCTTCATCCTGATATGGCTGTTCGGCAGGCCCATTCTCGAGCCTCTGGTGACCGCCGTCGGGCCCAAGTTCTAGCAAGCTCCTAGCCAACAGATCCGCCGGCGACCGGGCGCACACCGGCGCGCGACCGTGTTTTTGGAGCGTTCGACACAAAAAAAGCAGGACCCTGATCCGGATCCTGCTTCTGATCGTTAAACGTTGGCAACGCCGTCGCCACCGAACCGGGCGAGATGACCAAATCTCGTCCTATGCTGTGGAATCATGCCCCGGATATCCTGATTGGACCGAGGTCAGATTCCCGTCTCCCTAGACTTGGGCCTTGACGCCGTAATGAACACGGTCTCGACCCTTTCCTCATGACAATTGAACGTTAGCGAGAGAGCGGCCTTCTGTCACGCCCTTTTGTTATCGCGCGATCATCAAATCTGTTGAGCAAGATCAAAGAAGTGCCTGCCCAAATTTGTTTCGAGCGGCAACACGCCGCAGCAACGACCGCACGCGGATCGTGCAGTGGCGCGCCTTGCGTCGGGGCGTTCGCCGTCCGAACGTCAGCTTGATGTCGAGAAGACGGCCAAAGGATTGCCATGCCAGCCAATCATGGCTATGGCCTTCACATCCTTAACAGCAGGGCCGCCGAGGCGATCCCGCGCCGATCCACCAGCGACCGCGCCAGGCGAGCGAAGTCCGGGCCAACGAGAAGGTCTTGCCGATGCATCTCTCCCGCTATTTCCTGCCCGTGCTGCGCGAGGTGCCGAAAGAGGCGGAGATCGTGTCGCATCAGATGATGCTGCGCGCCGGCATGATCAAACAGTCCGCGGCGGGCATCTACTCCTGGTTGCCGCTCGGTCTCAAGGTGCTGAAGAAGATCGAGAACATCGTGCGGGAAGAGCAGAACCGCGCCGGCGCCGTCGAAATCCTGATGCCGACCATCCAGTCGGCGGAGCTGTGGAAGGAAAGCAAGCGCTACGAGGCCTACGGCAAGGAGATGCTGCGCATCACCGACCGGCACGAGCGCGAGATGCTGTTCGGCCCGACCGCCGAGGAGGTGGTCACCACGATCTTCCGCGACAGTGTCCGCAGCTACCGCGACCTGCCGAAGAACCTCTACAACATCCAGTGGAAGTTCCGCGACGAGGTGCGCCCCCGCTTCGGCGTCATGCGCGGCCGCGAGTTCCTGATGAAGGACGCCTATTCCTTCGACCTCACGGCGGATGGCGCGCGCGCGGCCTACAACCGCATGTTCGTCGCCTACCTGCGCACCTTCGCGCGGCTCGGCCTGAAGTCGATCCCGATGGCGGCCGACACCGGCCCGATCGGCGGCGATCTCAGCCACGAGTTCATCATCCTGGCGGAGACCGGCGAAAGCCAGGTCTATTGCCACAAGGACCTGATCGAAGGCGCCATTCCCTCCGCCGACACCGACTTCGACGAGGATCTTTCGCCGATCATCAAGGCGTGGACGTCGCTGTATGCGGCGACCGACGAGAAGCACGAGGCCGAACGTTTCGCCAAGGACGTGCCGGCGGACAAACAGGTTTCGGCTCGCGGCATCGAGGTCGGTCACATTTTCTTCTTCGGCACCAAGTACTCCGAGCCGATGGGCGCCAGGGTGCAGGGACCGGACGGGCAGATGGTGACGCTGCAGATGGGATCTTACGGCATCGGCGTATCGCGGCTCGCCGGCGCCATCATCGAGGCCTCGCACGACAAGGACGGCATCGTCTGGCCGGTGCCCGTGGCGCCGTTCGAGGTGGGACTGATCAACCTCAAGGCCGGCGACAAGGATACGGACGCGGCTGCCGAGGGCCTCTACGACAAGTTGCAGGCGGCCGGCATCGACGTGCTCTACGACGACACGGACGAGCGCGCCGGCGCCAAGTTCGCCACCGCCGATTTGATCGGCTTGCCCTATCAGCTCGTCGTCGGACCCAAGGGCGTCAAGGCCGGCGAAATCGAGATCAAGACCCGCAAGGGCGGCGCCAAGGAGACCCTGCCGATCGAGGCGGGACTGGCCAAGGTGATCGAGGCGGTAAAGCAGCAGCGCGTCCTGGTTTAGGCTAGGCATTCCCCTCTCCCCGTCGCAAGGGCGACGGGGAGAGGGAGTTCCATGACCACCACCACCGAAACGTCCGCCTTCGCGCCCTTCGAGTGGCTGATCGCCTCGCGCTATCTGCGCGCCCGCCGCAAGGAAGGCTTCATCTCGGTGATCGCCGGCTTCTCCTTCGTCGGCATCATGCTGGGCGTGGCCACGCTGATCATCGTCATGGCCGTCATGAACGGCTTTCGCAACGAGCTGTTCGCCAAGATCCTCGGTCTCAACGGGCATGTCATCGTGTCCAAGATCGGGGACGATTTCACCGACTACGAGGAGGTTGCCGCGCGCATCGCCGCGGTGCCGGGCGTGCACCACGCCGCGCCGCTGATCGAGGGCCAGGTGCTCGTCTCGTCGGCGGCCTCCGCCACCGGCGGCCTCGTGCGCGGCATGCAGGAAATCGGTCTCAAGGCGCTGCCGCTCGTCTACGACAACCTGCGGTTCGGCAGCTTCGAGGGCTTCGACACGCGCGGCGGCGTCGCCATCGGTATGCGGCTCGCCAGCTCGCTGCGCGTCAACGTCGGCGACACCGTCACGCTGGTCTCGCCGCGCGGAGCACAGACGCCGTTCGGCAACGCGCCGCGCTCCAAGTCCTATCCAGTCATCGCCATCTTCGAGCTCGGCATGTCCGAGTACGACCGCACGATGGTGTTCATGCCGCTCGCCGAAAGCCAGCGCTATTTCGGCCGCGGCCCGCAGGTCGACGTGCTCGAGGTGATGGTCGACGATCCACAGCAGGTCGAACGCTATGTCGCCGCGATCAAGGCCGCCGGCGGGCCGACCATGCACGTCGCCGACTGGCTGCAGCGGAACATGCAGTTCCGCAACGTGCTCGACGTCGAGCGCACGGTGATGTTCATCATCCTGTCGCTGATCATCCTCGTGGCGGCGCTGAACATCATCTCGGGCATGATGATGCTGGTGAAGGACAAGGGCCGAGACATCGCGATCCTGCGGACCATGGGCGCCACCAAGGGTGCGGTGATGCGCGTGTTCCTGATCACCGGGGCCTCGATCGGCATCGTCGGCACGATCGCCGGCTTCCTCCTCGGCATCGTGTTCTGCCGCTACATCGACGAGATCCGCCAGTTCGTACAGTGGCTGACGTCGCGCTCGCTGTTCGACGCCAACATCTACTATCTGACCAAGCTCCCCGCCGATATCGATCCCAAGGAAACCGCGATGATCGTGGTGATGGCGCTTGCGCTCTCGGTGCTGGCGACGCTCTATCCGTCGTGGCGGGCCTCGAGGCTCGATCCGGTCGAAGCGCTGCGTTACGAGTGAAGCGAGCAGAGTGAGCCCCCGTGCGCGATACCTCCGTCATCCCCGTCCTCAAGCTCGCCGGCCTGAAGCGTTCATTCAAGCAGGGCACGCGCGAGATCCACGTCCTCGCCGGCGCCTCGGCCGAGCTGATTCCTGGGCAGGCCGTGGCGCTGGTCGGCCCGTCGGGCGCCGGCAAGTCGACGCTGCTGCATATCGCGGGCCTGCTGGAGACGCCGGGCGAAGGGCACGTGTTCGTCAACGGCCGCGACTGCTCGCGTATGGACGACGACGACCGCACGCGCGTCCGTCGTACCGACATGGGCTTCGTCTACCAGTTCCACCAGCTGCTCCCGGAGTTCTCCGCGCTGGAGAACGTGGTGCTGCCGCAGATGATCCTCGGCACGCCGCGCAAGGCGGCCGAGCAACGGGCGCGCGAGCTGCTCTCGTCGATGGGGCTCGGGGAGCGTGTCGATCACCGCCCCGCCGAGCTGTCCGGTGGCGAGCAGCAGCGCACCGCCATCTGTCGCGGCATCGCCAACGCGCCCAAGCTTCTGCTGGCCGACGAGCCGACCGGCAATCTCGATCCAACGACGTCGGAACGCGTGTTCCGCGAGTTGATCGAGCTGATCCACCGGACCGGCGTCGCCGCACTGATCGCCACCCACAACATGGACCTCGCCCGCCGTATGGACCGCGTCCTGCGCCTCGCCGACGGCCTGCTGGTCGAGGTCGAGCCGGACAAGGTGGTGTGACTGGGCGCGGGACAAAAGTCGATGCGCCGGCGTTTCACTTGGGATATTGAGGCGCCTCGCTCTCGTCGCGACAACCAAGGAGAATGAGATGCGATCGAGTTTCAGCGCCGGTCGGGCCTTCGGGCTCGCCGTCGCCATCGCTACGGCCGGCGCCGTCATGGCCGGCACGAGTTCCTATCCGGCAGCAGCACAAGGCAGCGCAAAGCCCATGACCACCGCATCAGGACTTCAGATCACGGATTCGAAGGTCGGCGCGGGCGAGAGCCCGAAGT